>JAQYVW010000027.1 GCA_030145325.1 Desulfurivibrionaceae bacterium | reverse complement strand
TTTTCGATACGATAAAAACGGCTTCCCTTATGACGATTGGGGCAAGGCCGTGTTTAAGATCAGTTTTGATGCCTATTTTGATGACAATGGTCAGTATGAAGGCACCTATATTGTCAGATTGCACTCAAGGGGGGTGGGGAAGAAAAGCGGCCTAAAGGTGTGGGATAAAATTATTAATCTTGATGGCAAGAAGATTCAGAAAGGGGATCTGGATTATATCTATACGGCCATGCGCAGCAAAAAAAGTGGTCAAGAGTTACCGATCACCGTTGCCCGAAGGAAAAATGGGGAAGTGGTGATTACAAAAATTGTTATGGTGGCGCCTTAGATTTAAGCATTGTCGTTATTCTGCTGGCAAACCCATTTTTGACTTTTGTTGCTTGTAACTGAAAATATAAAAGGGGGATAATCACGGTTTCATTGATTATCCCCCTTGCTAATTATCTATTTGGGCAGCGGTTTAGGCGGCTTTCCAGAAATCTTCTTTGGCGGCACCGCATTTGGGGCAAACCCAATCGGCGGGAATGTCTTCCCATTTGGTGCCTGGCTCTACACCGTGCTCGTAATCTCCTTCTTCCGGGTCATAGATATCGCCGCAGGGGCATTCCCATTTGTCCATTGCTATTCTCCTTAAGGTTTGTTGGCGAAGATGGCTTGTGCTCCTGCTCAGGGCATTGATAAGTATGCCATGAATTAAGATGGAGTAAGGTCCATTATAACCCATCGTGAATGTTGTTCCAAGGATGTCTCTTGTTTGCAAAAAAACATTGCCTTGGTTGGAATCCGGCAAGGATGGGGCGGTGGTCTTTGGGGATGATTCAACTATTCGGCAAGATGTCCCATGGGAGTTGTTGGGTTCTTTTTGCGGGGAGGGGAATCCTTAGGCTTGGGCGCGATTAAGCCAGGTAGTGTGCGGCTGGATATTGGCTGCGGGGCGGTTTTGATTTAATCGTTGTCGGTGGCCAAAGTGGTCTTGGCGGGCAGGTTTTCTGGATTGGTTTGTCCTTGGGAGATGATCGTGGTGACAAAAGAATCTTGCCGGGGTTAAACCTTGCTGTCCGGTGTAGTGGTGCCGTTGTCACTGTTGTTGGGGATTGGCGCGTTACCTGCTGGTAAGCCAGTGGTTTCTTTTTGTTTACCTCTGAGGCATTCATTACAGATTGTGTCGCCGGTATCCTTCCTGCCGATCAAACGCCATTTCCCTTCGAGGATAAGATTACAGTTCTGTTTGCGGCAATTTTCACAAACCCAAAATTCTTGCTCTGGGATTGTTTTGTCTTTTGTAATATATTGATAATGCTTCATTTATTAAATTCCGAAATTGTAACCAGAGCAGGACATGGACAACCACACGGCGCAGTTGTTATGGTGTCGGTTCATTTTTTTGCTAATTGGTTCTCAGGAACTGGTTTCTTGGTACAAGAAATTGATAATTATGGCTAAGGTGAGATAAGCGGTAACGGCATTTATCGGCAAAGAACCGGTTGGCCAATCAGCATGACAACATAGGGCGACATCCGCAGCAAGTCAAGGTATATTCAGCAATTCGTGATGACGAAAAAGTGCTCTGATGCGGCTAAATTGCTGGATTTCTGATATAGATGGCCATGGTCATTAATTTGGCCGACGCACTTATATTTTTGTACAGTGGACATGCTGGTGGTTAAGTTCGCCGCCGTTGGATGTTTATCTCCGAAAACAATAGAGGCTGGAGCGTTTTGTGGATCTGATTATAAATAATTTGCCCATACCCATTGAAGATGACGGAGGTGCAGCGTACTTGGCTGCTGCTGCCAAAAAGATGAAGATTGGGGCTGGGGATATCTCCATCGTCAAGCTTCTTAGCAAGGCCCTTGATTTGCGCAGTCAGGAGCAGTTTTTTTATAAACTGGCAGTGGTTGTCACTGTCAGCGACAGTTTTATTAATAGGCAGGGTTTTGCCGTTTACAGTGCGCCGGTTAAGGAGGCAGTGATGCCTGCCGGTAGTAAGGAGCGGCCGTTGGTGGTGGGGTTTGGCCCGGCCGGGATGTTTGCAGCCTTGGAGCTTATTGAGCATGGGCTCAAGCCGATCATCTTTGAACGAGGCAAAAAGATAGAAGAGCGCTCCCTGGATGTGGAAAGTTTTATCAAAGAGCGGCGGCTGAATCCGGAATCAAACATCCAGTTTGGTGAAGGCGGGGCAGGTTCCTACTCCGACGGGAAACTCTTCTCGCGGCGGAACAACAATACCAGCGCAGTAAATCGGGTTTTGCAGACCTTGGTCAAATTTGGCGCTCCGGCAGAAATTGAGTACATCAGCAAACCTCATCTGGGCACCGATGTGCTCTGCACCATTGTCGGCAATATCAGGAGATATATCTTGGCGCGGGGTGGGGAGATCTTTTACCAGTCCCGGATGACCGATATCCTGATCACGGCAGGGCAGGTGGCGGGGCTCATCATCAATGATGAGCAGGAATTCCTTTCTTCCCGTATCTATCTTGCCCTAGGCCATTCCGCCCGCGACACCATGGCGATGATGGCCGGTAAGGGCATTGCCATGGAGCAGAAGCCGATCTTCGTCGGAGTGCGGGTTGAGCATCCGGTGGAAACCATCAACCTGATGCGCTATGGCGATAAGTATGTAGATTATCCTGCTTTGGGCGCTGCCACCTATTCGTTGAACTATACTGATCGCAGCATCAAGCGTGGGGTCTATACCTTTTGTATGTGTCCGGGCGGGGAGGTGGTGAATGCCTCTTCTCAGCAGGGCCGATTGGTGTTGAACGGGATGAGCTACTCTCGGCGGGATTCGCCGTTTTCAAATGCCGCCCTGGTGGTGACCTGCCATGCCAGTGATTACGGGGGGGGAGGGGTATTGGCCGGACTTGAGTTTCAAAAGAAGATTGAGGGTAAGGCCTTTCTGGCCGGTGGCGGCAACTGGATGGCGCCGGCGCAAAACCTGCTTGATTTTCTGGGCAAGAAAGGAGGCGATGGCATAGTCGAAAACTCGTATCGGATGGGGGTAGTGGAAGCGGATCTGCAGGAGATCTTTCCATCTTTTGTGACCCAGGGGTTGCGAGCCGCTTTTGCCAAGTGGAAGGAACAGGTGCCGTTATTTGTTTCCAGTCAGGCCATCCTTTTGGCAGCGGAAACCAGAACTTCTTCGCCGGTAAGGATTAGCCGCGATGATAATTTTCAATCCGTGAATACCCGGGGGTTGTATCCCCTGGGCGAAGGGGCTGGTTATACCGGCGGCATCACCAGTTCCGCTGCCGATGCGATCCGGGCGGTGGCAACTCACTTCTCGTAAGGGGGGGGGGCTGGGGAATATTGAACCTGTCTCTCTTGGGGGCTTAGGATGGATCACCTCAACGAGCAGGTGCGGGGCATCTGATCGTTGAGGTGATGCGCTTTAGTTACCAATTCATCATCTGTTGGTGCCTTCCCCCCTGGCCTGCTCTTGATCCTGGCCCCGCGCAGAAGGCGTTGCCGGCCAGCGTGGCCTCCGGAGCAATTTTTTGGGCTTCCAGTCTGAATTCCAGCCGTTTCCCCATCATGCTGTTCCGCAGGGTGTTGAGTTCTTCTTGGATTTTCATCGCCTCGGCCTTGTTTGGGGTTGGGTTGGCCAGCACCGCCTGTAGTTCTGCCCTTTTCTGGTGCAGCTTGAGCCTCAATTCCTTGGTGTCGGTAGTAAAACTTTCGTGCAGTTTGTCTATCCTTTGTTGTTGTTCTGTGCTCAATGATTGGTAATGGCCGCGTCCGTAGTGTTGTCCTGCGCCCAGTCGTTGGCCTAATTCCATCTGTTGCCCCATGTGTCTGCCGGGGTTATGGGAGAAGGCCGGGTAGGCGAGAAAGGCACTTAGTAATCCGATTCCAGCGATGGTGAGTAAGGTTCTTTTCATGGTCTACTGTCCTCCGTAAAATTTTCTTTGTTCTTCTCTTTGGCAATGGATTCGAGTCTCGATGCATCGGTTCCGGTTGTCTATTTGCAAAAGCAATGGCTGTGCCAATTGATTTGGGTGGCGGGCAATCCTTTGATATAAAAGCAGAATGGCTATTTTTCATTGTTTGACACTGCTCATCCCTAATTGCTAAGCTGAGTAATATGTATCCATGGCTCGGTATCCAGGTGGATACTTTGTAGCCGCTCATGGTTCTCTTGTTCTTGACCGGTCTTTTCCTCCTCGCCCGCCTAGGGTGGGTAACGAGCAGGTGGAGTTGTCCACTGCTTATCTGGTATTGAATTTGCAGACTCACTTATCATGCTAACCAATTCTCATCACAAACATCCCTGGCTACGATTCCCGCCTCGGTTGGTCATCGGCGCTTTTCTGGTTCTGGCGCCGATCTTTATTCTCCTCACTGTCCAGGCCCTTAACCGGCAACGGGATAATGTCACTAATCTCATGGTGGAGAAGGGGGCTGCCTTGATTCGTTCATTTGAGGCTGGGGCCAGAACCGGGATGATGATGGGGCCGGGGGGCAGTGGTTTTAGGGTGCAGCGGTTGTTGACCGAGACCGCCAAACAGCCGGATATCGTCTTCCTGTCGGTTACCGATAAGCACGGCCAGGTGTTGGCGCATAGCGATCTTGCCAAGGTCGGTTCCGGATATGGCCGTGATCTGGATCTGGAGAAGGTCGCCGGGGCCAAGGAGGTGCAGTGGCGTACGGTGAGCGCAGACAACGGGGGTAAGGTCTTTGAGGTCTATCGGTCTTTTCATCCGTTGCAGAGATTCAGGCGTGAGCACCCTGGCCGTCATCTGGGGCGTGTTCTTAGCCAGCCAGGGCTCGCGCCGGATAATGAGCAGATCATCTTTGTGGGGCTGGAGATGACTTCGGTGGAAAGCGCCCGCCGTCAGGATGCCCGGCACACGGTGGTGATGGGGGTTATCCTGTTGTTGGTTTGTTTTGCCGGTTTGTTGATTGTTTTTTTGCTTCAAGCCTATGACAGTACCAAAAGTTCTCTGGCTCGACTCACCATCTTTTCTCAGCGTCTTACCGAGAATATGCCCATAGGGTTGTTGGCCTTGGCTGAGAGCGGCAGGGTGTTGGCCCTCAATGGTCATGGTGCCGCCCTTTTGGGTTTGGCCGAGGATTTGGTTGTCGGGCAGTTAGCCGGCGAGTGTCTGCCGCCGACCTTGGCCCAGTTGGTAGAGCAACCGCAGGACCTGGCCACGGTGGTATCAACTGAACTTGCTTGCCTGCTAGCTGATGGTCGTTCACTGCCGTTGGAGGTGATGGCAGCGCCACTGGCCGATGCGGGCGGCAGATTTTCGGAAAAGGTTTTTCTGTTCCGGGATTTGAGTGAAGTAAAGGCTTTGAAGCTAGAAATCCTGCGCAGCCAGAGGCTGGCAGCCATTGGTCGTTTGGCCGCAGGAGTGGCCCATGAAATACGTAATCCCCTGAGTTCCATCAAGGGCTTTGCCACCTATTTTCGGGAGCGCTATCAAGAGGTTGAGGAGGATCAAGAGATTGCCACGATCATGATTCAGGAGGTAGAACGGCTTAACCGGGTGGTTGGCCAGTTGCTTGAGTTTGCAAGTCCCCTTGCGATTAAGCGGACGCAGGTGTGGTTGCCGGAGTTGTTGGCGCACTCGCTGCGGATGATTGCAGAGGATGCACAGCAGAAAGGGGTGCAGGTGCGGCAGAAAATCGGCCAGGGGGTGGAACAGGTCTGGCTTGACGGCGACCGTTTAACCCAGGTTCTGCTCAATCTCTATCTGAATGGGATTGAGGCCATGGATAACGGCGGCCATTTAGATATTTTCATGACTGTGGCGGATAAGATGTTGGAGGTGAGGATCGCTGATAATGGCCGGGGGATAATGACTGAGGCCATGGGTTCCATTTTTGATCCTTACTTTACCACCAAGCCTGCTGGCACTGGTCTGGGGTTGGCCATTGTTCATAAAATCGTCGAGGCCATGGGCGGCGAGATTTCGGTGCAGAGCAAGGTGGGGAAAGGCACGGAGTTTACTTTGCTGGTTCCGGTGGATAAGGAGGATGGCTGATGACGGCGACGCGGTTTTCTATCTTGGTGGTGGATGATGATCTTGCCCATCGCATCATGTTGGGGAAGTTGCTTTCTGGCTGGGGGTATCTGGTGAGTGAGGCGGACGATGGTCAAACTGCCATTGATCTGGTCTGTGAACGACCCTATGACCTGATCCTCATGGATGTGCGGATGGTTAAGGTCTCGGGCATTGAAGCTCTGGAGGAGATCAAGAAGTACAATCCGTCCATCCCGATTATTATTATTACCGCTTATTCTTCGGTGGAGAGTGCGGTGGCGGCGATGAAAAAGGGAGCCTACGATTATTTGACCAAGCCCCTTGATTTTGATGAACTGCGTCTGAATCTGCGCCGAGCATTGGATCATCGTCAACTGCAAAAGGAAAACCAGCAACTGCGTGCCACCATCAACGACCATTTCCAGCGGGCGCAGATCATCGGTAACAGCCCGGCCATAACAAGCTTTCTGGAGACGGTTTCCCAAGTGGCCCCTTCCGAGGCCAGTGTTTTGATTCAGGGGGATTCCGGCACTGGCAAGGAGTTGGTGGCGGCGGCTATTCACCGTAATAGCTCTCGGCGTGACGGCCCCTTTATCTCCTTAAATTGTGCGGCCATCACTGAAACCCTCTTTGAATCAGAGCTCTTCGGGCATGAAAAGGGGGCATTTACCGGTGCCCATCGCAGTACCGATGGCCGCTTTCAGCAGGCAGACACCGGGACCCTCTTTTTCGATGAGGTCAGTGAGATGCCGTTAACCATGCAGGTCAAGCTCCTGCGGGTCTTGCAGGAGCGCAAGGTAACTAGGGTGGGCGGAAGTAAGGAGGTTGTGGTGGATGTACGTCTGCTTGCGGCCACCAACCGTAATCTGGAAGAGGAGATTGCCAAAGGCCGCTTTCGCGAAGATCTCTACTATCGCTTGGCGGTGGTAACCCTTGACCTGCCGCCCTTGCGCGCTCGCCATGAGGATATCCCCCTATTGGCTGCTCATTTTATAAAAAAATTCGGTAAACAGAATCACAAGGAATTAAAGGGTTTGACCCCGCAGGCGATGGATCGGTTGCTAAAGTATGGCTGGCCCGGCAATGTGCGGGAATTGATGAACGGCCTTGAGCGGGCCACGGTGTTGGCACGTTCTGATTACATCGATGTGACAGATCTGCCGCTTTCAGTGCAACAAACGCAGCTGTTGGATGAACAAGGTTCGGTGGCGTCGCTGTTGGCGCAGCCCCTTGAGGAGGTGGAAAAGGCTGCAGTTTTAGAAACCCTGGCCCAGTGTGCTGGCAATAAGAGTGAGACGGCCAGAAGGCTTGGGATAACTCGCAAAACCCTGCATAAAAAGTTGAAGAAATACGGGCTGATGGATGATTGAGCCGGGGTGTCTGGGCCACAGTGTCAGCCTGCTTCGGTTTTAGTCTTTACCATTCCAAATCTTCGGGGATCGGGAACTGGGCGTAGGGGTCGTCTTCCGCAGCTTTTGGTGGCGCTTCATTGAGGACAATGACGGCTGTGGCGTCACGATCGGCAACCTTGTGCGCTATTGCCGCTGGCACCACCTGGTATTGCCCCTTACTCTTGACAATGGCCAGTTGCCCCTTGCCCAGTTGGTCGCGGATCTCTTTGCTGATGTAGATCTTCTTGATCTTGCTGCCGTCGGCAAAATTATAGACTATATCGCCTTTGCCGATCTTTATCTTGTTGGAGCCAATCATCTGCTTGACTTGGGCTGCAACTTCCTTTTTTTCAACCTGTTGTAAACGTTCTCGATTAAGTTGCCGGGCTCGTTCGGTTTGGGCAGCCTGGGTTTGTTGGGCCAGTTTTTTACTCTCCGAGACTGTTTCTGCTCCCTTCTGGCCCTTTTGTTTTTTTTGGGCTTTTTGTTTCTGGTACTGCTCTTGTTTGGCCTTGCTGGCCTGTTTCTTGTTGGCCAAACCTGCCTTCAGTAATTGCGCGCTGAGAGAGTTGCTCATGGCCCGTCTCCTTTGATTATAAGTATTTAGGCATGGTGGACTGACGGTGAGGTGGGGAGTGGTTTATCTCTCACCGGCAAGCTCGACGGTCTTGATAGGACAAGGGTTATCTGTCGCTAGCCACTTCATCTTTTTTATCTTGATCGGCGCTGAACAAGATTAGTACCTCAAGGTTTGCCGAGCCGGGAAACATATCTAAGGGGACGATGCGCTCAACCCCGTAGCCACACAGTTGCCATTGCTCAATGGAGGCCGGAATCTGGTCGATGCCGCAGTGGATATGAAGGACCTTTGCTGGTTCGCGGAGGGCCAGGGTGGCAATAACCCCTTTTTGCGGGCCTAAGCGGGGCGGATCAAGGAGAATGGACTCCTCGGCGCGGCTGGTGGGCGGCGGGATTTCTTCAGTGCTTCTCTCGGTGATCCGGCGGGCCAGGAAGCGGGCATTTCTTGAGCCGGGATTGAATTTCTTGTTGGAGATGGCAGCACGGATGGATGGTCCTTCGATATCAATCCCCAGCACCTGTTTGTAGCTTGGTGCCAGGTAATGGCTGAACAGTCCATAGCCGCAGTAAAGATCCAGCAGGTTTTGCCCTGCTTGCGGGGCCAGCATCTCTTTTGCCGTCTCCAGCATCTTCGGCACCAATGACTCGTTGACCTGGGAAAACGAGGTAGGGTGATAAAAGTAGCGGCATTGATGGTGGCTGGCGGCAAGTTCTGCTTTGCCGTAAAGCTTTTTGAACTGGAGAAGATTGGTGGGCTGCTGTTCTTCTAAGTAATACTCTGAGTCGGCGGCTGGATAGATATATGCTGCCGTCACTTTCGGGTAGAACTTCTGTAGGTTGTCGGCGATAATCTTCAGCTTGCGCACCAGTGAACCATTCAAGGTGTCGACATTAAAGATCACCGCATGTTCCTGATACGTGCCCCGGACAATGAGATAGTTCAGGTGGCCAGCCACCAGTTTGAACCCTGGTTCACTGATTTTTTTTTGCAGGTATTCATAGATCCGGCCATGCCCCTGTGGTTCAAGGGGCGAGGTAACAAAGGGCTTTTTCTGGTATTGCAACGCCCGGTCGTTAAAGAGGAGATAGAGGGTGCTGCCTTTGAGGAAGGCCCTGCGTTTGGAGGTCGTCCGGTAGCGCCGTCGCCTGGGGGAGGAGATAACCGGTTCGGGTTTACCCGGCAAGCGATGTTTCTGCCAGAACAGGGCCAGCCCTTTGTTTTTGATGGCCAGTTCATCCTCATAGTCAAGATGGGCCAAGGGCGAGCTGTAAAGAATCACCGGTGCTTGCGGGGTGGTGGGCGCGGGGGTGAGGGGTTTCAGGAGAGCGGCAAAGGATAATGCTGCCGCTTTCTTGTCGTGTGGTGGTCTGCCCTTGGCGGCGGTAGCTGAGCCGCTTTTCCGTGGCCGCCGTTCATGGCGCGGCGCTCTGTCCTGGGCAGGCCGTTTTTTTGAGTAGGGACGCTTGGGGCTGGTTGGTTTTCGCGGCAAAATGTGTCACCTGCAATGGAAATCAGAAAAGCTTCTCTGTTCTGATTTCCATAGAAAAAGGAAGACGAACAATACTAACTTAGGCGGCCTGGGTGTCCGAATTATCATGGTCTCCGTCGGAATTTGCATCCTTGCTGGCCAGATAATCGTCAAAGTCCATCATCAGATCGCTGATGCCGTCGGCAGTGATCTCGACAATTCTATTGGCGATGGTGGAAACAAACTGATGGTCATGGGAGGCAAAAAGTACCACCTCGGGAAAAGAGATCAGGCCATTATTCAGAGAAGTAATTGATTCCAGGTCGAGATGGTTGGTGGGCTCATCGAGGATTAGGGCGTTGGCTCCCGAGAGCATCATCTTTGAAAGCATACAGCGCACCTTTTCGCCACCGGAGAGGACGGCAGTCTTCTTCATCGCTTCTTCACCGCAGAAAAGCATCTTGCCCAAGAAGCCTCGGACAAAACTTTCACTTTCCTTGGGGTGGGCGTACTGGCGCAGCCAACCGATCAGATTCATCTCGTCATTTTTGAAGTAGGCGCTGTTCTCTTTGGGGAAATAAGAGTTTTTGATGGTCACCCCCCAGCGGTAGCTGCCACTGTCCGGTTCTATCTCTCCAGAGAGAATCTGGAAGAGGGTGGTTTTGGCCAGAGAGTTGTCGCCGACAAAGGCGATCTTGTCGCCCTTGCGCACAGTGAGGGTGAGATCCTTGAACATGGAAACTCCGTCGATATCTTTGGAGAGACCTTCGATCTCCAGAATGATATCACCGCAGGGCCGTTCCGGGGTGAAGACAATGTAGGGATATTTGCGGGAGGAAATCGGCATCTCCTCCAAGGTGAGTTTTTCCAGCAGCTTCTTCCGGGAGGTGGCCTGTTTGGCCTTGGAAGCGTTGGAACTGAAGCGGCGGATAAATTCTTTGAGCTCATCGGCCTTAGCCTTGTTCTTCTTGTTCTCTGTTTCCTTTTGGTGAAACTGGAGCTGGCTGGCCTGATACCAGAAGTCATAGTTGCCCACAAAGGTCTGGATCTTACCGAAATCGATATCTGCCACATGGGTGCAGACCTGATTGAGGAAATGACGGTCATGGGAGACAATGATGACGGTGTTCTGGAAGCGAGAAAGGAATTCTTCCAACCAGTTGATGGTTTTTAGGTCAAGTTGGTTGGTGGGCTCGTCTAGAAGCAGAATGTCGGGGTTGCCGAACAGGGCCTGGGCAAGCAGTACCCTAACTTTCTCGGTACCCTCAAGCTCTTTCATTTTCTTTTGGCGTAACTCTTCCGGGATGCCGATCCCTTTTAATAGTACCGCCACCTCGGCCTCAGCCTCGTAACCGTTCATTTCCCCGAACTGGCTTTCCAGCTCTCCGGAACGAATGCCATCTTCCTCGTTGAAGTCAGCCTTGGCGTAGAGGGCCTCGCGTTCGGCCATTATCTTGTAGAGTTTCTTGTGGCCCATGATCACGGTATCGAAAACAGAGTGATCATCAAAGGCGAACTGATCCTGGTTGAGCATTGCCAAGCGCTGTTTTGGACCTTTGCTGACCTGACCTGAATCAGGCTCAAGTTGTCCGGCCAAAATCTTTAAAAAGGTGGATTTGCCAGCACCGTTGGCCCCGATCAGGCCGTAGCAGTTGCCAGGGGTGAACTTGATGTTGACGTCTTTGAAGATGACTCTCTTGCCATAGGCGAGAGCAACATTGGTGGCGGTTATCATGGTCGTATCCTTATAATTAAAGCCACAAGGAGACTTCCCGCGGCAAATAGGTTTTTTTACGGGTAATAATGTTGGCGCAACCAAAGTGATTTTGGTTGCGTTACCTAATGTTTATTGGGGGGTAATTGTAAAGCAGAGCGGCAGGGGTTAATCCTCCGGAGGAGTGGTTTCCTGTTCTTCATCAGGATTCTGCAGTTTCTCCAGCTTGCGCAGTTTCTTTTCTTCTTTCTTCTTTATCTTGGCCAATTCTTTTTGGCGTTTCTCAAATGAGTAGTTTGTTTTTCTGGCCAAAACCTTGTCCTTGTGAATGTTTTCTATTCGTCGGAAAAGAGACGGTGATAAAAAAAAAGACCCCGCAGTCTGCGGGGTCTTTTCAATGGTCGATGTCAGCTACTATTGCTGTACAACGTTCTCTGCAGCAGGTCCCTTAGGGCCGTCGACTACGTCGAAGGTTACCCGGGCGCCTTCTTCCAGAGACTTGAAGCCTTCAGCTTGGATTGCACTGTGGTGAACGAAAACATCGTTGCCACCGTCTTGATCGATAAAGCCGAAACCCTTAGCATCGTTAAACCATTTTACTGTTCCTTCTGCCATCTTGTACTACTCCTTTGCACTGGGTCCCAATTTGGAACCGCTTTTTAAATGAGCCGAATCGGTAATGTCCGCGTCGGCAACAGTCTTGTTACCAAAACTGAATTTATACTCTAATCCTTCCGTCCTGTTGATGGAAGGATAACTATATTCCGAATTATTTTTTTACCAAACATGTTCCTTAAAATAGTAATAAACAAGAAACATCTACGGTGGCGAACGATGCAAGGAGAACAACGTGAGGATAACGCAAAAGAGAGCTTCTTCTTAATTTCATTTAAGGTATCTTTACAACTTACTCTGTGGATTGTTTTATTGCAAGGGGAAAATCACCCATGGTTAGGAATGTTTTTTTCACGGTGATGAGTTTGATCATTTCTCGCCTTTTGTCTTAACGCAGTTCAGCCACATCCATGGTCTTAAGTTGTGCTCTGGTGAATACCGGCCCGTCGGTGCAGACCAGTTTGTCATCCAGGTGGCAATGGCGGCAGATCCCCACCCCACATTTCATGTAACGCTCCATGGTGGTGATAAGGTTTTCATCGGCAAAACCACGGTTGCTCAGCTCCTTTAGGGTTGCGCCGATCATCATTGGTGGGCCACAAACTATACCGCTGCTCTTGCTGGGGTCGATGTTGATATCTGCCAAAAGCTTGGTTACCAGACCCACCGATCCGTCCCAGCCGGGCTCGCTTGCATCCACGGTGAGCAGGCAGGTGATGCCGGATTCTTGTTGCCACAGCTTGATATCCTCGTGAAAGGCAATGTCCGAAGGGAGGCGGCTGCCGTAGAGGATGAAGATTTGTCCGTAGTCGTTTCGATGGTCCAGGCAATAATTGATCACCCCTCGTAAGGGGGCAAGGCCGATGCCGCCAGCCACAAAGAGTAGATCCCTATCCTTTAAAGAAACCATGTCAAAGGGGGTGCCGTAGGGGCCACGCAGGCCAAGGTTGTCACCTGCCTTGAGGTCGTGCATGGCCGAGGTCAGTTGCCCGGCTTTGCGAACTGAGAGGCAGATGGCATCAGTCCGGGTGGGACTTGAGGAAAAAGAGATGGGCGCTTCGCCGCAATGGGGCACGGAGACCATCATGAACTGGCCGGGGAGGTACTTCAAAGAGTCATGGACCGCCTGATTAGCGAAAACAATCTCAAAGGTTTTGATCTGGGAGTTTTCATTGATGATCTTGTGGATTATCGCGCTTTGGGGCAGGTAGTTTTCGGTGGCTATGGTTTGCATCGCGGCAAGGTATCCTTTGTGATCTGGAGATGGTGGTAAGTTTTCTGTAAAGAAGGTGGCGAAAGATGCCTAATCTTCTCCGGCCATCTTTATAAAGCGGACAATATCAACGCCGCCGAAACATATATCTACGCAACGACCGCAGCCCACGCAACTGGGGCTGCCATGTTCCTTGACGTCATGACAGAGTTTGTGCATGAAACGTTGTTTGATACTTTGGGTTTTGTGGTGCACCGGATTGTGGCCTCCGGCCATACGGGTAAAGCCGCTAAAGGTGCAGGCGTCCCAGTTGCGTAAGCGGATGCCATGGTCGGCGGAGAGTTTGCGGTCGACAATGGTGAAGCAGGTGCAGGTGGGGCAGATGAAGGCGCAGCCGCCGCAGTCTTGGCAGCGCAGGGAGAGTGACTGCCAGATCTCTTCCGGCACCTGACCGTTTTGTAATCGTTGGATGGCCTGGTCGGCGTGGACGTTGAGCTGGAAATTGGCCATGGCCTCCAGGGAGAGCTGGTACTGGTTCTGGATCTGCTCTTCGCTGGCCGGGGTGAAAAATTGGTTCCATTGCTTAAGCAGGGCTGCTCCTTTCTCGCGGCCAACCTGAACCAGATAATTATCGCCCTGGTCGGTGAATTGCAGGTCAAAGCCAGAGCCCAGGAAGGGGCCGCTCTTGGTGGCATTGCAAAAGCAGTTTTCAAAAGGATGGTTGCAGTTCAGGCCGATGAGGATGGCCTGCTGCCGTTTGGCCATATACTGCTGATCCTTGATCTCACCCATGAAAACATCATCCATGTGCATGATCGCCATCAGGTCGCAGGAGCGGACGCCGAAGTAGACGGTTGGTTCCGGTTCGTCGCTGGGGGCAGTAAAGGAGTAATCACCGTCCTGGCTGGAGTAGGTGGCGATGGTTTCCTGCTGTGGAAAGAAGAAGGATTTGATCCCGTTTTGGCTCTGCTGATTGAATTCATACGGGGCGTAATCAAGATCATCAATGACGCTGAACAGGGTGTCGCCGTGCCGGTTGACGATGGGTGCCACCAGCCGGTTAGCCTTGTTGATCTTGCGCAAAAAGCTCCGCAGGTGATCTTTGCTTAAAATGTACATTCCGTCCATGTTCGGTTCCTGTGGGCAAGGGCCCGGTGGTTATGGGGCTTTTTCAATTCGTACCGCACATACCTTATATTCGGGGCATTTGGCGATGGGGTCCTGGGTGTCAATGGTCAGCCGGTTCACCGGCGTTTCCGAAAAATGAAACGAGGTGTAAACCGAGCCGGGGGCCACGGCATGGGTAATCTGGGCCGGGATCTGGATTGCGCCGCGCCGCGAGGCTACGCAGAGGATGTCGCCTTCCCTGATCTGCAACCGCTTGGCATCATCGGGGTGAACCTGCAACAGGGCCTGATTGCTCTCCCGGTTGAGGGCTTCACTTTTCCTGGTCATGGTGCCGGTGTGATAGTGGTGATATACCCGTCCAGTATTAAGGAAGAAGGGGAAGTCCTCGCAGGGCGGCTCCACCGGCGGGGTATGTTCGCCGGGAATGAAATGGCCCTTGCCACGAGTAAAATAATGCTTGTGCAGAAATGGGGTGCCGGGGTGATTTTGGTCAGGGCAGGGCCATTGCAATCCCCACTTGTCGCCACCCAGTCGCTGGTGGATGATGCCACCGTAAATGGGGGTGAGCAGCGCGATCTCTTCCATTATCTCGGTGGAGGATTCATAACTCATGGGGTAACCCATGCGGGTGGATATCTCTGAGATGATCTCGCTGTCAGTGCGGCAGTCAGCGATGGGGGCGATGGCTGGGCGCACCATCTGCACCCGTCGTTCGGTATTGGTGAAGGTGCCGCCCTTTTCGGCAAAGGAGGCGGCCGGAAAGACCACATGGGCGAATTGGGCTGTTTCGGTGAGGAAGATATCGGCAACCGCCAGAAATTCAAGATTGCTCAGGGTCTCTTCCACCTTGTCTAACAGCGGGTCGCTCAAAACCGGGTTCTCTCCCATGATGAACATCCCCTTCATTGGCCCATTGGCGCCGCTGTGGGTCATGTCCAGCAAGGTCAGGCCCGGCGCAGGGTCTAATTCGGTGCACCAGGCCTTGCTGAATTTTTCGCGGCAGGCGATATCATCAACCTTCTGATAGCCTGGATAAACATTGGGCAAAGCTCCCATGTCGCAAGCGCCTTGGACATTGTTCTGGCCGCGCAGGGGGTCAACGCCGGTGAACTCCTTTTCCACATTGCCGGTGAGCATGGCCAGGTTGGCGATGGTCTGGACGTTTTTTGTCCCGGCCACATGCTGGGTGATGCCAAGGCAGTAGCAGATCACCGCCCGCCGCGCCCGGGCGTAAAGGATGGCTGCCTTACGGATCTCAGCCAGCGGTACGCCGGTGATTCTTTCAACCTCGGCAAGATCGATCTTGTTGAGCATCTCCTGTAAGGCTTCAAAGTTCTCTGTGCGCATCTCGATGAACATCCGGTCAGCCAGGGACTCGTCGAGGATAATCCGCATCATCCCGTTCATAAGCGGGATATCGCTGCCTGGTTGGATCTGCAGATGCACGTCGGCAAGTTCCGTCAGTCTGGTTCGGCGCGGATCAATTACCAGGAGCTTGGCCCCCTTGTCCACGGCGGTCATCATCCTCCTGGCTATCTGGGGATGGGCCTCAGAGGTGTTGGAACCGGTGGCGAGGATCACCTCGGCCTCTTCAATCTCATTAATGGAGTTGGTCATCGCTCCGGAACCGAAGGTGGTGGCAAGACCTGCCACCGTGGGAGCGTGTCAGAGTCGGGCGCAATGATCGATGTTATTGGTCTTCAGTACCGCCCGAGTGAATTTCTGCAGGAGGAAGTTCTCCTCGTTGGTGCATTTGGCCGACGACAGCACCCCCAGCCCCTTGTTGTTGCTGGCATCGCGGATGCGGGTAAGCTCCTTGGCGGTAAAGTCGAGGGCTTCGTCCCAGGAAACCGGCACCAGTTCACCGTCTTTACGCATTAACGGTTCAGTGAGACGGTCAGGGTGATGGATGAAGTCGTGCAGTTGCCAACCCTTTACGCAAAGGTTGTTGCGGGATACTGGATGGTTGCGGCTGGGCAACGAGCCGGTGACCTGATTGTTTTCAACTTGCAGATAGACGCCGCAGCCGCAGCCGCAGTAAACGCAGGTGGTAAGTATATGCTCCATGGCGCTCAAAACCTCCCGTGGGGATAAGCCAGTAAAAGACGATTCTTTTTATCGTATAGCTCAAGGTGGATTTTCGCAAGGAAATGGATAGTTTGGTGGTAAGAATTTTCAGCAGGAGCTGAGGTTGGGCGATATAGTAATGTCAGTGACTATGTTCGTGATCTAATCCGGCGTGATCAGGAGCGAGTGGTTAACCACCACCCTGTAAACAGTTACAGCTACGGGGGGCGAGTAGATAAGGTCGCTACTCTGTGCGTAGTTACAAGTCGTAATCAATTGAGATTGGCACTAGGTTGAGGCGGAAGAGAGGGTGCCAAGCTTTCTTGCCGCCGCAGTCAGCGCAAAAAGCCATTGACCGTCTTTGTTTTCTCTTAGTAGAGTAAAACATATTGAGAATACAGGTTTTATCATTCTCAGAAATAATCATTTTTTGTGACAAACGATTGTTATCGTTTTAAAGCTGTTGCTTTCAAAATTTCGGGGCATTTTAGATGAAAAACAAACAGCCTTCTGTTGGTCTCTGTTCCATTGTCGAGTCGGTAAATATCGAGGAGATGAAGGATTCTATTCGGCAGTATATCCTCAGTTATCAGGGCCGTGATCCGGATCGGGCTGACAAGCGTGATATTTGTAAGGCGATCTCCTTTGCCTTGCGCGACATTCTGGTGGCTAAGTGGATTGAGACCCAGAAGAGCTATTACGATAAGCACCAGAAGCGGGTCTATTATCTTTCCCTGGAGTTCCTCGTTGGTCGCTCTCTGGGCAATAGCCTCCTTAACTTGGGTTTTTATGACAAGATGGCCGTCGCCCTTAAAAAACTCGGTTACGATATCGAAGATCTGCGTGAGGAAGAAGAGGATGCCGCCCTGGGTAACGGTGGCCTGGGCCGTCTTGCCGCCTGTTTTCTTGATTCCTTCGCCACCCTCGGCATCCCTGCTTACGGTTATGGTATTCGCTATGAATATGGCCTCTTTGCCCAGCGGTTGGTGGATGGTTTTCAAGTGGAAAGTCCAGATAACTGGCTCCGTTACGGCACCGCCTGGGAGTTCAAACGGCCCCATTATCTCTTTCCGGTTCGATTTTACGGTCGGGTTCATAGTTATACTGATAAGGATGGCAACTATCGGGCCGAATGGGTGGACAGCGAAGAAGTGGTGGCCATGGCTTGTGATTATCTGGTGCCGGGGTATAACAACGATCGAGTCATTAATATGCGCTTATGGACTGCTAAGGCTTCCCGTGAGCTTGATCTTTCCTACTTTAACCGGGGCGAATATATCGGCGCGGTGAAGAGCAAGGTTCGTTCTGAAACCATCTCTAAACTTCTTTATCCCACCGATCATGTAAGGGAAGGTCGTGAGTTGCGCCTCAAGCAGCAGTATTTTTTCGTTGCCGCCACCTTTCAAGACATGTTCCGTCGCTACAAGAAAAAGAACAAAACCTTCGACATGTTCAGTGATCGGATCGCCGTTCATCTTAATGATACCCATCCTGCCATCGCCATCCCCGAGTTGATGCGGCTGCTTGTTGATATCGAGGGTCTGGAGTGGGACAAAGCCTGGGGGATTGCGGTTAAAACCTTTGCTTATACCAACCATACCTTGATGCCGGAGGCGCTGGAAACCTGGCCGGTGGTTCTGCTCGGGCGCGTTTTGCCTCGGCATTTAGAGATTATTTACGAAATCAATCGTCGTTTCCTTGATGAGGTGGCGCAGAGGTACCCCGGAGATACCGAAAGGTTACAGCGAATGTCGATCATTGGTGAAGGATCGCTTAAGCATGTGCGGATGGCCAACCTTGCCATTGTTGGCAGCCATGCGGTAAACGGGGTGGCTCGATTGCATACCGAACTTCTGAAGACCAGATTGTTCAAGGATTTTCATGAGTTTTATGCAGGGAAAATTACCAACAAGACCAACGGGATCACCCCCCGCCGTTGGTTACTGAAGTGTAATCCCGGACTGGCGGCTTTGATCAGCGAGAAGATCGGCATGGATTGGGCCACCGAGCTTGATCAGTTGCGGGGGCTGGAGTCGTATGTTGCCGACGCTGACTTTAAGAAACGGTGGCAGGCGGTTAAGCTGGAGAACAAGGAGCGTCTGGCCAGTTATATCTTGGAAGAATGCGGGGTGCAGGTGAATCCGGCCACGATGTTTGATATTCAGGTCAAGCGCATCCATGAGTACAAGCGGCAACTGCTCAATATCTTGCATGTTATTACCCGTTATCATCGTCTTCTCGATAATCCGCAGAAGAATATCACCCCGCGCACGGTTATTTTTGCTGGCAAGGCCGCCCCTTCATATTGGCAGGCGAAGCTGATCATCAAGCTGATTACCTCGGTGGCCGAGAAGGTTAACAGCGACAAGCGGGTTAACGGTAACTTGCGGGTGGTGTTTATCCCTAACTACGGCGTTTCCGTAGCCGAGAAGATCATTCCGGCTGCCGATCTTTCCGAGCAAATTTCCACCGCTGGTACCGAGGCGTCCGGCACTGGCAATATGAAGTTTTCTTTAAACGGAGCGCTCACCATTGGCACCTTGGATGGGGCCAATATCGAGATTCTGGAGGAGGTTGGGGAGGAAAATATATTTATCTTCGGCCTTACCGCTGAAGAGGCTGAGTGGTTGCGTTGTAACCCTGGGCGCACCGGGCGTTCGGTTTATAACGATTCCGCTGAGGTGCGGCGCACCATTGACAGTCTCTGCGACGGCAGTTTCAATGAGGATATGGAGTTGTTCCGGCCCTTGCTGGAAAGTTTGCTTGATGACAATGACCCGTATCTGTTGCTTGTGGATATGGAGGCGTATCTGCAATGTCAGGACGAGGTTGATGAGGCTTATACAGATCAATGTACTTGGACTGAAAAATCTATCCTCAATGTCGCTAGAATGGGCAAGTTCTCCAGTGATCGCACCGTGGCTGAATATGCCCGCGAGATCTGGAACGTTGATGTAGGCAAGTAGTAACGGGGACGCTTTGTAAGCACTTCCTTGACAAACTGGTTGGCATATTTTAAATAGGAGTCTGAAAATTAAATAGCACATTTTGCAACATCCAGGAACACGGTGTGAATCCGTGGCGGTCCCGCCGCTGTAATCGGGGATGTGGTTCGGCTTCAAGGGCTTTGGCCCGGTCACTTTCGTGAAGTATAGCGAGGGGAAGGCTGTTGATCCACAGACGATCCGAGAGCCAGAAGACCTGTTGATAAAATGTTATAGTTGTTACTGTATAGTACTGATGGAAAAGGTGCCCGAATGCTCGCTTGCGCGAACATTCGGGTTTTTTTGTGGGCTGGAAACCTGTCCGGCTTGAAGAAATTTAATTTACACGGAGGACACATCATGAAAAAGAGTGCCAAGAAAGTGATCAGCTACCGTCGTCGTTGCCTGCAACTGGGTCAGAACACCGGTCTTTCCCACTACATTCTGCTCGCGCCCAAGGCCGACAGCAGCAAATAGGGAGAAGTAGATGAAAACCGCACCGCAAAAGGAAGATAGCCGCTACGCCAATACTGGTTTCGGCCCTAATTTTTCGGTTCTTGATATCGGTCTGCCGGATACGGTGGCCGTGATTGAGGCTGATACCGCCTATTGGGCATTGGTCAACAAAGATGAGTTGGGAGAGTCCCTGGCCGGATCTCTGCCAGCTGATTTCGCCCAGCGCTCGGAAGAATTCAAGAAGGAGATGGATGCCTTACGTTTCGGTCTCACTCCTTCTGCCGCCTATTTCAATCCCACCGAACGGTGTAATTTGAATTGCGGCTATTGTTATCTCCCGGAAGAGATGCGGCGAGACGGCATTACCATGACGACGGAAGAGCTGTGCGACGCCCTGGAGCGGTTGCTTGCTTATTTCAAAACCGTGTTACCGGAAGGCGCTAAGCCCCAGTTGATTTTCCATGGTAGCGAGCCCATGGTGGCACGGGAATCCATGTTTGCTGGGATTGAAAAGTATAGCGACCGCTTCCATTTTGGGGTCCAGACCAACGCCACCCTTCTGGATGACGAAGCCATCGCGTTTCTTACCAGTCATGGGGTTGGTATAGGTCTATCTCTTGATGCTCCCAGAGCTGAGATTGCCAATATCACCCGCAAAAACTGGAACGGCACCGGTTATTTTGATCAAGTGGTGGCGGTAATCAAGAAGCTGGTTGATTATCCGGCCTTGAATGTGATCACCACTGTCACCAGCGCCAATGTTGAGTACATCACCGAGATGGTGGATTTCTACCACGATTTGGGGGTGAAGGTAATTATGCTCAATCCGGTGCGTTGCACCCGTAAGGGCGGTATGGATCTCAAGCCTGATAACGATGTAATGACCGAGAATTTCTTTAAAGCTCTTGATCGGACCCATGAGCTCTATGAAAAAACCGGTCGCAAGATGGTGGTTGCCAACTTCGCCAATATTCTGGCTGGAGTTATTGCTCCCACTGGGCGGCGATTGATGTGCGATATCTCGCCATGCGGCGGCGGTAGGTGTTTCTTCGCGGTGGCTGCCACCGGCGATCTCTTCCCTTGTAGCGAGTTCATTGGTTTTCCCGAGTACAACGGCGGGAATCTGTTCAAGGATGAGATCCCCAAGGCCCTTGCTAGTGAGCCGTTCAAGGAGATCACCGGGCGCAAGGCCGAGGATATCGAGCCTTGTAAGAAATGTGCTATCCGTCATTTCTGCGGTGCGCCTTGTCCGGCCGAGGTTAAAGAGGTTTCCGGCACTGTTTACGCGCCGAGTCCTTTCTGTCAGTTCTACGAGGAGCAGGCTCGTTACGCCTTCAGGGTTATCGCCCAGGGACGCGAGGATGCTTATCTGTGGGACGGTTTCGATGATGAAACCGAGGAGACTTATCGTTGGGCGTAAGGAAGTAATGAGATTACGGGGTCAGGGTGATCTATCCTGATTCGGCAGTCTGGTATCGATTAGAATAAAAGAAGGGGGCGGCGTTCTTTGGAATGTCGCCCCCTTTTTGTTTTTCTTTAAAGCCTTATTGGTATGTTTATGAAATTGGGGCTTGTGTAGAACTTTGGGGGAATGGTTTATTTTGTGTTACCCTGATAGGGCATATTTGTCTTTGTTGGAACATGCCAAGCGCTGGAGAGGGACGCGCCAGCCCTTGCTGTCCTCTTTGCTCTTTAGAATAGAGATGGGAACCAACGTTGAGAACCAATATTTGTTATAAAATAGGTAGTTCTACGGATGGGAGGATGTCTCACTTGTGATAAATTACAATATCGCTAAAGATATGTAATCGTTAGGTGAAATAGCTGTTTGTAATTATTTTAAGCTATGGGCGGCAAGGGCGTCGCTTAGGGAAGCTGTTGCTTCGCTTTTAAGAAATCAGAAACGGGAGGCGTTGATGAAAAAGTTGACTTTGTTGCTTAGGTTTGGGGTTGTTTCTGCGTGCATGTTGCTGCTGCTGCAGGGTGTGGCCATGGCGGCTGGAAATTTCAAGTTTATCACCACCGAAGAATTGAAGCATAAGATGGATGCCGGGGATTCATATCTGTTGGTTAACGCTCTCAGTCCCATCGAATTTAATTATATGGCCATTAAGGGTTCCGTCAACATCCCCAGTAGTAAGCTTAAGGCAGGGAATCCACTTCTTCCCGCCGATAAGGGCAGTCTTATTATTGTTTACTGTAAGGGACCTAAGTGTAACAAGAGTCGGGTTGCGGCTGGTAAGGCCATGAAACTCGGTTATACCAATGTCCTGGTTTATAATGAAGGTATTCCCGGTTGGGCCAAGGCCCGTTATCCCATGGATCGGGCGGTTAAGTATCCCAAGGTAAAGCCTGTTCGTTTGACGCCCAAACAGTTGCAAAGTGAGCTTGGTGCGGTGACGGTTCTTGATATTCGGGGCAAAAAGCATCTGAAGCTGGGCTTAATCAAGGGGGCGATGAAAATCAGTCTCGATGACTTAGACGTTAAGTATTCTTCTCTGCCCAAGGGTAAGAGGGTTGTTGTTGTCGATCATGCTGGAAAGCAGGTGAATATCACCGCCAAGTTTCTCAACATGAAGGGCTACACCAATTTGGCGGTTCTCGACGGTGGGATGCTTGCTTGGCTTCGCGATGGTTTACCGGTTGAGAAGTAATTGTTTTCTGTGGTTATTGTCTATTTCGTTCGGGCTGGTTTTTTTGAATCGGTCCGAACGTTTATTATTGCCTGTAGTCTGGAGTTGGCGGACTTATATGTGAAAAGGTTGGTGGACTTTTAGTAAGTCTACTCTGCCGTTGAGGTTTTGGTCATGTTGCGGATGATGAGCAAGTTTGGCAGTAAGGCGAAGCTCTATTTCTTTCTGATAGCTCTGGGGGCGATCTCCTCTTTGATTGTTCTCACCGCAGTTTTTGCCGTCAATGAGATTGGGGTTGAGGTTAAGGAAGTAAAGTTGGAAGTCTTTCCTCAGGCCAAGGGGGCAATCGAGATGCGCGGCAAGGTCGGGCAGATGGTTGCCAGGCTGAACATGGCCAAGGCTGCTGCCAGTGATCGGGCCTTGGCGGAAGTGACTCCTCTCCATGAACAGATCATTGCTCTTTTAGATACCATGAATGGGCTGGCCGTTTCTGAGAAGGCCAAGGCGGAGATGGAAAAGATTCGCAAACTTTATGACACCTCCTTTCAGGCCGGGCGCTTAATGGTCGAAGCCAGCATCGAACAGGAGTTTGAGGAAGAAGCAGAACGGGCGGTGGTTTTTGACGAGCATAATCAGAAGTTGTTTGCCAGCCTCGCGGCCATTGTTGATGATCGCTCTACTCGTCACGCTGCTGGGATGGATTATGTTCAGGTTCTTGCTGAACAGATGCGGCGAAATTTGGTGGTCTCTTTCGTGATCATGACCATGATGGGGGTTTTTATTCTCTTTCTTATTTCCCGGATGTCGCGGCAAATGGAACGGATTTCCTCCGAATCCACAAGTGCGGTCAATGCTCTTTATGTTGCCATTGCCAGTGTTGCCCAGATGGCGGATCAGCTTGCCGTTGAAACCAGTTCTTCGGCGGCGTCTCTTGATGAGATTTCCACTACCTTTGAGATGATGAGCAAGGAGTCTGCTGCCAATATAGATCTGGCCAAAAATGCTGATAGTCTAGCTAAGGAAGTTTTGAGTCGGGCGATTAGTTCTGGGGAGACTGTTGACGGGGCGGTTGAGTCCATGGGGGCTATGATTGAGGTGAGTAAGTCTATTTCTTCATTGGTCAAGGTGATTGAGAACATTGCTTTCCAGACCAACTTGTTGGCTCTGAATGCGGCAGTCGAAGCGGCTCGGGCCGGAGAAGCAGGGATGGGCTTTGCGGTGGTTGCCGATGAGGTGCGAAATCTTGCCGGTCGTACTGCCGAAACCTCGCATCAGGTTACCACCCATGTCGGTGATTTGGACAAGCAGGTACAGCTTGGTTCGGGGGTGGTCAGTGGGCTTGCCGAGGTCTTTCCCGAGGTGCGGAAGGCGTCGGATTTGGTGGCGGGAGAGATGGACAAGATTATCGATTCTTCCAGCCGCCAAGCCGAAATTCATGACCAGATCAGGGATGCCATGGCCTCCATTGATCAAACCGTTCAGTCCTTGGCCGCCATGTCGGAGGAGAGTTCTGGCACCGTGCAGGAAGTAAAGGAGCAGGCGCAGCGGTTGCAATGTCAAATGGAAGAATTGGTGGTCTTCTGGGAGGGTGGCACCAAGCCTTCGCCGGTTTGCCGGACCGACGGTTCTTGTGAGGAGAATGAATCATCCTTGCTTGGCTATGACGGCTGAGTGTCGTCAGTATCGTTGGCGGCAGAGGCTGTTGGCGGCTGATTTTTATCTGGCAGTGTTGTTGCTCCTGATTGCCGGGGTTCTAAAGGTGCGGCAGTCTGGGGTCAGTGAATTGCTGCAAAGTCTCCTTGAACAGGAGATTTTATCTATTTCCCAACTCATCTTTGTGGCCCGCTGGCAAGGATGGTTTGAGATTGTCATTGCCCTTGTTGTTCTCTCTGGTTGGAGAACCTTGTGGTGTGCCAGGGGCCTTGCCGCTCTCTATCTTTTCTTTGCGGTCCTCATTGCCATTGCTGCCGATGGCTACTGGTTTGAGCCTCTTGATTGTGGCTGTTTCGGCACCGGGATCCCAACTCCGGCCTATCTTCTCCTCCTCCGTAATACCTTGATTGCCCTTCCCCTTCTTTTTATCGGTCCTGATCTGGCAAGTACTCTCTTGTCTGGGCGCCGTTTACCCAAAGCCAGTAATTGATAATCTCTGGCGGTTACAATATTTCTTTTAGCTCTTTCTGGGCTTGCCTGTCTGGCGTTGTCGGTCTATAATGCGCAGCTCCGTTGAATATTATAACTTTCCTCCTGACAGCGTGCGTATTGACCTTTGGATTGCCAAACCTTACAAGACGCATGGCGTCGTCAGCTTGCTGAAGATGTCTCTTTGCCTGAACTTTGCCCGGCTGTTGCGCTGGCGGACTCTTTCATGGCTGCCGCGACAGGTGATGTTGTTCCCGATTTGTGCTGTATTGATTTCCTCTGTGAGTTGAGCATCGATCAGCGCTTTGCGGATGCGGCCCTCCATGCTTTGTATGGCCGGATTGTTGAGCCCCTCTGCGATGATTTTTCTTCTGCCGGGCTTCATCTCTGTAATTTGGTCTTGCAAAGGGTGATAGATTTTGTTCGTCACACCCCCCAAGGCGGCAAGATGGATGAACGGCTTCTTGCCCTTGACTTTACCGATTCTTCAGCTTGTGCTGATCGTTATCAGCGCTTGCTGCAACCAGTTCCCTTGGGGGCTCGCGATAAAGGTTCAGTTCGCCGGATAATGGTGCTATCGCGGGTAACGGTGGGGGCGGATGTCGTAATCACCTCGGTTGTTGTCCATCGCTTTCTTGCCGCTTTCCCCGCCGCCGAATTGGTGGTGGTGGGGCCTTCGCATTTGCCCCATTGTTTTGCCGAGCTTGAGCGGGTGCGCTGTTTGCATCTCCCTTACGAGCGGGATGGATCTTTGGTGGAGAGGTTGCTTGTTTGGCAGACCGTTGAGGAGATCATTCGGCAAGAGAGCCAGGGGCTGCAAGCTGGCGAAATGCTGCTGGTTGACCCCGATAGTCGTTTGTCTCAGCTTGGTCTGTTACCTTTACTGGCGGAGGCTGATACCTGCTTTTTCCCTTCTCGTCTTGATCCGCCTCATGGCGGTAATCCCGGCCTGGTTGAACTGGTTAACGGTTGGCTTGACACCGTACTGATTGAAGACGTTTTGCAGCCGCCGGTTGTTTCTCTGCCGTTAGTTCAGCAACGGCAAGGGGAGATGTTTTTTAAAAACCTGCGGGAAGGTGGTTGCCGTCATCTTGTGGTTATCAACTGCGGGGTTGGAGGCGACGGCAAGAAGCGGCTCGGTGATCCCTTTGAGACCCGTTTACCCCTAGCTCTCTTGGCCCGCCAGGATGATTTGATCGTTATCCTTGATACTGGCTGCGCCTGTGATGAAAAGGAACGAGTGAATGAGCAACTGGCCGGATACCGGGCCATGGGGGTAAAGACGGATTTTGTGGAAGAAGGGGAGCTTGTCGGCAAAAAGATTGCGTTTTCCCATGGAGTTATAGGTTTCCATGGTGACATCGGCGCCATTGGTAGTTTAATTGCCAACGCTGATGTCTTTTTTGGCTATGATTCCTGTTGCCAGCATCTGGCCGGGGCGCTGGCCACCCCGGCGGTGATTGTTTTTGCCGGTGCCCCCAATATAAGATTTGCCGCGCGGTGGCGACCATATGATCTAACCGACCGAAATGTGATTATCCCCATTGCCGACAAGGCGAAGCTGGATGATGCTGCTGTTGTCGATCTGGTTGCGCAGGTTGTCGCAGCGATGACCACGATTATCACAAAGGAGAAAGAAAGTTGAACCTTAATGTATCCTCTGCCGACATGTTGCAGGCGTTGGCCCGGTTTGCCGGAGCCAATGTTCTGGTTGTCGGTGATATTATCCTCGATCATTTTCTCTGGGGTTCGGTTTCCCGGATTTCCCCGGAAGCGCCGGTGCCGGTGGTAAATGTTACCCGTGAGAACATCATGCTGGGTGGTGCCGCCAATGTTCTTCATAATCTGTATGCCCTGGGGGCCAAGGCCAGTCTCTGTGGGGTGATCGGTAACGATGTGATGGGCGATCAGCTCCTCGGTCTTTTGGCGGAGTTGTCGTCAGCCACCGGTGGGGTGGTCAAGGTCGATGATCGGCCCACCATCAAGAAAACCAGGGTTATCGCCAACAATCAGCAGGTGGTGCGGGTTGATCGTGAGGATAGTGGTGAGGTGCCAGCCGAGGCGGTTGAGAAGATTCTCGCCCATATCGACGCCAATATCGATAATTTTGATGCGGTCATTGTTTCTGATTACGCCAAAGGTCTGATCACCGAGTCATTCATGGCACGGTTGCAAGATTGTCTAGCCGGGCATCGCTCGGTGCCGTTGATCGTTGATCCCAAGCCTGGGCGCTCCGGCTGTTATCACGGTGTCACTTTAATTACCCCCAATAATCACGAAGCAGAGCAGATGGCCGGGATCGTCATTCGCGACGAAGAGAGCTTGCTTACTGCCGCCCAAACCCTTCTTGATGAACTATCCTGCCAGGCGATCATGATTACCAGGGGTGAAGCTGGAATGGCGCTCTTGGAGCGGGGCCAGTCGTTGGTCACCATCCCCACCGTGGCCAAGGAGGTTTTTGATGTTACCGGTGCCGGCGACACGGTTATCGCCACCCTGTCGGTGGGGCTGGCGGTTGGTCTTCCTTTGGGTACCGCTGCGACCTTAGCTAACATTGCTGCTGGGATTGTTGT
This sequence comes from Desulfurivibrionaceae bacterium, assembly GCA_030145325.1. Classification (GTDB taxonomy): domain Bacteria; phylum Desulfobacterota; class Desulfobulbia; order Desulfobulbales; family UBA5123; genus UBA5123. Next base: position 10,113 of record JAQYVW010000027.1, on the reverse strand, counting down.
TGGCAAGGTGGGCACGGCCACCGTTTCCGTTTTTGAAATTCAGGAGGCAATCAAATGAAACGTCCTTTAAGTATGACCTCCTTCGGCCGGGGAGAATCTGTAGCCGATGGCACCGTCTGGACGGTGGAGATTCGTTCGGTCAACCATCGCTACTGTGATATCAGTTTCAAGCTGCCGCGTAAATATGCGGTTCTCGAAGATCGGATGAAAAAGGAGATCATCTCCTTTTGTAGTCGTGGTCATATCGATGTGGGGCTCTCGTATGTGAGCAGTGGCGTCGGTTCAGCAAACCTTGAGGTCAATATGGATCTGGCCCGTGAATACCAGCGGAGCCTGCAGGCAATTAGTGGTGAATTGTCGCTGCCTGCGCCCAATGATCTTGCCTTGGTGGCCGGGTATCGGGATGTTATTGTCGCCCGTGAGCCAGAAGAGGATGTTGAAGCCATCTGGCCTGCCATTCGTTTTGCCCTGATCCAGGCTTTGGAAGGGGGGCTAACCATGCGGGAGCAGGAGGGGGCAACCCTGAAAGAGGATTTGCTGGCTCGTTTGCACACCTTGGAAAGCACCGCTGATGAGGTCGAAAAGCTGGCCCCAGAGCTGGTTCGCAAAAAAGAAGCGACCCTTAAAGAACGCCTTGACAATCTCCTGAAAGGTGTTGATATTGACCCAGCTCGTCTGGCTCAGGAGGTGGCGGTGATGGCCGATAAGGCTGATGTCACCGAGGAGTTGGTCCGACTGCGCAGTCACTGTCAGCAGTTTTTTCACTTTCTGGAACTTGATGAACCGGTGGGCCGTCGGCTTGATTTTCTGATGCAGGAATTCTTGCGGGAGATCAATACCTTGGCCTCAAAGATTAACGACGCTGGGGTTGCCCATCTGGCCGTAGAGTTGAAGAACGAAGTGGAAAAGATGCGGGAGCAGGTGCAGAACCTGGAATAGCAAATATTGATGGACTCGCAAAAGCGAGTCGTACCGCTAATGATGGCTAATCAATAAATTTCAAGATATTGGTAAGCGCCTCCAAGGCGGAGGCATACAGGTATGTCGAGCATTTCGCGAACCCGCTAAGACGCCGTAAATCGGATATTTCGCAGTCTTTGCTTAGCTGCAGCGCTATCAATTTTGAGTGAGCTAAAAAGGTGGAAAGTAGAATGATCAACGTGGGCTTTGGAAATACAGTAGTCGCCAGTCGGGTTCTGGCCGTGGTCAACCCGAAATCTTCGCCAATGAAGAAGTTGAAAGAGGAGGCCAAGGCGAGTAAGAAATTGATCGACGTGACCGAGGGGCGGCGCACCCGTTCTATTATCATCCTTGATACCAGTCATGTCATTCTTTCCTCGGTGCAGCCGGAAACCATTACCCAGCGTTTGTATCCGGCAGCTGACCCCCGTAATTTCCTGCCACGGGTCGATGAGCCGGCGGCGTGAGGAGAGTTCTGTGAGTCGTGGCATCCTTTTTGTTATTTCCGCTCCTTCCGGGACCGGCAAGACCACTATTTTAAAAGAAGTAATGGCTGCTATCGGCGGCCTTTCTTTTTCCATCTCGCACACCACCAGATCTCCGCGGGCCGGTGAGCAGGACGGGGTTGACTATCATTTTGTTGACCGTGACCGTTTTGTGGCCATGCGTGAGCAGGGGGCATTTCTTGAGTGGGCCGAGGTGCATGGCAATTTTTACGGCACCAGTCGGGAGGCGGTTGCTGCCGTTCTTGCTGATGGCACTGACATCATTCTGGATATCGATGTGCAGGGATGTCGGCAGGTGCGGGCAGCGACCAGTGACGCAGTCTCTCTCTTTGTTGTGCCACCGTCATGGGAGGAGCTTGAGCGCCGTTTAACTGGCCGTGGCACTGATAACGAGGAGACCATTCTTTTGCGGTTGACCAATGCTCGCCAGGAAATGGCCGATGTTGGTCACTACGATTATGTGGTGGTGAACGATGAATTGGCCCCAGCGGTGGCAACCATGAGCGCCATCATTTATGCCGAGCGTAGTCGCCAAAGGCGGGCTGCCAACGGCTCCCCCATGTCCATCCCTTCTTCCTGAGAATATTGTATGCCTGACGATGATGATTTGATCTGGGGAATCCATGCGGTTCTCGGCCAGTTGCGAGATCAGCCCCGGCGTATCCGCGATCTTACCATCCAGGAAGGTAAGGCCAGCCCCAAGTTACAGGAAATAATTGATCTGGCCCGTAAGCATCAACTCCGGCTTCGCTTTGAAACCCGTTTAAGAGTCCCCGGTGGTGGCAAGGTTAATCATCAGGGGGTGATGGCGCGGATGCAGCAGGTCACCACCGTTTCCCTGGAGGCGTTGTTGGACGATCTTGCTGAATGTTCTGAACCACCTATCCTCCTCGCCCTTGATTCCATTCAGGATCCACATAACCTGGGTGCCATTATCCGTTCGGCCGCTGCCGTTGGCGTTACCGCGATCATCCTTCCCAAGGATCGTTCCGCGCCGCTATCCGGGACGGTGGCCAAGGTGGCGGTGGGAGCAATGGCCCATGTCACCATCTGTACGGTAACCAATCTGGTCAGTTCTCTCAAGCAACTACAGGAACACGGTTTCTGGATCTACGGGGCAGCCGGTGAAGCTAATGGCACCCTCTATGAGGCGGATTTTGCCGGTAAGGTTTGTTTGGTGGTTGGCGGGGAAGGGAAGGGGATTCGGCCATTGGTGCGGAGCCAGTGTGACCATCTGATTTCCATTCCCATGCAGCATGGGCTGGATTCTCTCAACGCCTCGGTGGCCACCGGGGTGATTCTCTTTGAAATGATGCGGCAGCGGTGGCATTCTGCATAGATCGTGGCAATGATTAACACTTGCTGCTGATTGTGTTTGCAAGCCGTTGCGTTGCAGGTTTTAATTACGACTCTCTCACCATCTTTTTATGAAAACCCAAGGTGTTAACTGCATCTTGGGTTTTGTTTTTAGTGCCGCATGGGAGCCCCAATTATTAGTTTGATACGGGGGGCAATGGTTCACGACCACAAGCTTGGCTCGGGGTCGTGGAACCACTGTTGATCCGGTGCTTATTTCTTCATCTTGGCTTTCAGCAGATCGGCAAAGGTGCCCATGGATTGGCTTTTGCCTGCTTGCTGCTGGAACTGACGCATGGCCTCCCGGTCATCGCTTTGGCGAGGCTCTTTCTTCTTGCCGCCCTTTTTGGGTTCTGCTTCTTCCTTTTCGTCGCCGATCACGGCCAGTGAGATCCGTCGTTTGTCAAGATCAAGGCCTTCCACCTTCACTTCCAGACTCTGGCCTTGGGCCACAACCTCGCGGGGATGGTTAATCCGGCGGCCTGCGCCCAGTTTGGAGATATGTACCAGGCCGTCGATGCCTGGTTCCAGGGTAACGAAAGCGCCGAAATCGGTGAGGCGCGCGATCTGGCCGGTGTGGACTGAGCCTTCATAGTATTTGGAGGTGGCGTTGTCCCATGGATCGGGAAGGGTATCCTTGAGGCTAAAGGAAAAGCGATCATTTTCCCAGTCAAGCTTCATAACCGCTGCTTCAACCTCCTGCCCTTCAGAGAGAACGCCACGAATATCTTCCACTCGCCCCCAGCCGATTTCCGAAACCGGGATCAATCCTTCGATGCCGCCGATGTCGATGAAAGCGCCGAAGTCGCGCAGGGAGGTGATTACTCCTTTGACGGTCTGGCCCACGGCAATGGTCTTCTTTAATTCCTCTTTTAGTACTTCCCGTTCTTCTTCCAGGATGGCGCGGTGGGAAACGATGAGGTTGCGGCCATTCTCTTTGAACTCGGTTATCTTGAAGGTCATATCCTGACCGATGAATTGGTCGGTGTCTTCAACCCGGCGCAAACCCATCTGTGAAAAGGGGCAGAAGCCGCGTGCCGAACCAGCTACCTTTACCTCGTAGCCGCCCTTAACTTCCTTGACGACAACTCCCTGGACTGGGATTTTGTTGTGGTAAGCCTCTTCCAAGTGAGCCAGAGCAGCGTTGCCACCGCCGAGCTTGGTAGTGAAAAGTTGCTCACCTTTCTGGACAGCCAGGAAATAGACGGTGACTTTGTCACCTTCGGCGGCGGTTAGATTGTCTTCCTTGTCGGCCAGTTCTTTGCGGGCCAGGGAGCCTTCGCTCTTGCCGCCCACATCAAGAAAAATCCATTCCTTGCTGATCCGCACAATGGTGGCTTCCACCTTTTGGCCAGGATCCAGCCGTTCCGGGGCGGAGAAATCCTCATCAAGCATATCCGCGAAACTTTTATTCTCGTTCTGATCGTTCTGGTCCATGTGGTCACCTTTTGTAGTCTGTGCTGATAGTTGCTTCTTCAGTGTTTTTTGGGAAAAGTACGGTTCAATTTGTCTATCCGGCATCCCGGTTGGTTGGTGAGATCTCTTCGTCAAAAGGTTTGCCGACCTCGATTCGTTCCACCTTGAGAGTTTCGGTGTCGAGAATACAGAAGCCTGGTTGGTCATCCTTGCCCAGCAGTTCACCGGGATTGATCAACATGGTTTCGCCAACCTTCTCAACTTTGTGGAGGTGGTTGTGGCCATAACAGACCACGTCGAATAATCTTTGGCTGGCCAACCCTCGGGCCATCTGCGGGTAATGGGTAAAGGCGATCTTGCGACCTCCTGCTTCCACCGCCCCCAGGATGCCGTGGTGGCTGATGGTGGGAAACTTGGTGCCGCAGGACTGGGAAATAATATGCTGGTCACCAAGGTTGTTGCCGTAGATTAAGTGGATTGCACCGCCGAATTCGGCCAGAATATCCAGCATGAAGGGCGAGATCAGGTCGCCGCTGTGGATCAGCATGGTTACGCTGTAGGCGTTACAGAATTTTACTGCCGCCCGCAGGTTGGGGATATGGTCATGGGTGTCGGAAAGAATGGCTACGCGCATTTTTTATATGTATTTTTGTTGAGGTTGTGGGTTGATGGTCGTTGTTGGTTCAGGCGCTGAGTATCTCTTTTAAAGCTGCTAGACAACGATTGTTACCGTCAGGGTCTTTGAGGCAGACTCGGAAATAGCGGTCATCAAGGCCGGTGAAGTTTTCACAGTCCCGGATGATGATCCGGTGGGTGAGCATGGCCTCACGCAGTTGTCCGGCCCGCATTGTGCCGGTAAGGCGGCAGAGGATAAAGTTGCAGACCCCATCCACCACTTCCACTGTGGGGAGGGCGTTAAGGTCGGCAATAAAGCCGGGCCGGTGTTCTTCTGTATAACGTAGAACCATTTGTACATGGTCTTCGCCGTTGCTAACCAGGTACTCGCCCGCAATCTGGGCTACCCGGTTGACGCCCCATGGCTTGTTGTGGGCTGAGATTGCCGCCAGTCGCTCTGGGGCGCCGGTGAGGAAGCCCAGCCTGAGGCCGGGGATGCCGAATATCTTGGAGTAGGAGGTGAGGATCAGCAGGTTGGTGAGGGGCTCCATCTCGAGGAGCGACACCTCGCGGGTAAATTGCAGGTATGATTCATCAACCAGGAAGAGGCTCTTCGGTCTGGCTTTGATCTGGGCGTGGAGCTGGGCGGAATCGATGAGCCCGCCGCTGGGGTTGTTGGGGTTACAGATGAAAACCAGTTCGTCACCGCTGAGGGTGGTGGTGAGTCGTTCAAGATCAAGATGGAAGTGGTCGGCGGCAGACAGTGGTAAATCTTCAACTGGCAAACCGGCCCAAGCACAGGCCAATCGGTAGTCATTATAGGTGGGGGTGACGATGATCGCTTTCTTGAGGCCTTTCATGGCCGGGGCTGCGAAGATGAAATCGGTGGTGCCGTTGCCCACCAGTACCTCATTGCTGGCGCGGTGATGTTGGGCGGCAAAGAGATCGCGGAGGGTTTCGCTTTTGGTTTCCGGCAGGAAGGAGATTTCCTCAAGGCGGTTGGTAATCGCCTGGCGTAAGCCTGCAACCATGGGTAACGGCATCAGGTTGCTGCTCATATCCAGCAGGTCTTCCACCAAGCAGCCAAGTTCGTTAGCCACGGCAATGATATTACCGCCATGTTGTTTTGTTGAGTTGTCCATAGTTAACTATCGATCCCGGCGTTGGCAGGGGCTTAACCTTTGAGGGGTAGCGGCAGCCCGGCGGCGACAAATATGACCTTGGTGCAGGCGGCGGCCAGTTGTTGATTGGTCAAGCCTGCCAGATCGCGAAAGCGGCGTCCCAGTGGGTTGTCTGGCACCAGCCCAAGTCCAACCTCGTTTGCCACCATTACCACCGGGACGGTAAGTTTTTGTACGGCCAGGGCCAGTTGTTGCACCTCTTCTTCAATGGCCGTGTCGCTCATCTCAGCGAAAAGGCAGTTGCTGATCCACATACTCAGGCAATCGATCAGAATGGCATCTACTTCGCTTTGTTTACCCCTGATGATTGCCGCTAAACGCAGCGGTTCTTCAACTGTCTGCCAACTTGCATCCCGCCGTTGACGGTGTAATGCCACGCGGGTTTTCATCTCTTGATCGTTGCTTGTGGCCAGAGTGGCGATAAAGAGCTTGCGTTGAAAACGGCTGTTGAGCCATTCTTCGGCGTATCTGCTTTTGCCGCTTCGGCAACCACCCAGCACCAGCAGCGAGTCTGTTTGAGTATTAGTACTGATCATGTCTCTTTACCCTCTCCGCACCGCCAAGGCAAGAAAACGGTGCTCATCTATAAAAAGTATCCGTTTTTTCATCAAGTCACGGAGAAAAGTCAAAAGTTTTTTCTCTTCCTGGTCGGGAAATCGCTCACATAACTCTTTCATAGTGCGTATCTCTTCACAAAATAGATAGATTTGGCGGGAGAGTCCTTTGAGGCGATGGTGTAGCACTTTGCCGTCCAATTGTTCCTGGCGGATAATCAGAAATTCACCGCCGTCGCGATAAGAGAGCGGTGGTTTTTCAAGCAGGGAAAACTGACGACGCTGATGAAAATTCTGCCATGCTTTGATCTTGCGGGCCACTGGTCGCCAGCGGTGCCGTTGTTTGCTGCGATCACCACGATAGCCTTTGATCAATAGTTCAAGCTGGGGGAGGATCTCTTTGGGGAATAGTTTTTGATTAGCCGGGTGATGGGTGATGGCCCGGATTCCATAATGAGCGGGGGCAGCGTCCACCGGGCTACCCATCCCCAGAAAAAAGGCGGCGGTATTTAGAGGGGTGAAGGGTAGGGCAAAGTCCAGGTTCTGCATGGTCTCAGCCACTTCCGCGTCGGTGCTGCCGGGAAACTCGATGATCAGGTTGCCGTCGGCGATGATGCCGCAAGCCACCGCGTCTTTCATCAGGGCGAGGTTGTCCATCACCGTCGCTCCCTTGTGAATCCGCTTGAGAAGGCTATTGCTCAAGGATTCAAAGCCAGCTTGGATTGATCTGAGCCCGCCTCGGCGGCAGCGGGCCAGTTGTTCGCCCCGTTGGCTGACCCTGATTTCGCCGAAGAAGCGGTAGTCTCGGTGCTGTTTGCTGAGGCGGTCGAAGAAATCAACCGAAGCGCGCACCGGCAGGGCGTTATCGGTAAAGGTGAAATCAAGGCTTTGGTAGCGCTGAGTAAGGGTTTTTACCTCGGTAAGCATCCGGTCAGCGCTTTTAGCGCGGTAACCTTGCCACTGTAGGTTGAGGTTGCAAAAGGCGCATTTTCCCCACCAGCAGCCCCGGGAGAACTCCACCGGCAACTCGGGGATAAAAGGTGTTGCCGCGAAGTGATGCTGCATTTCATGAAAATAGTCGTCATAGTCGGGCGTGGGCAACTGGTCAAGATTGTGGATCTGCCCGCATTTTTCGGCTGTCGGCTGGAGGTGGCTGGTCTTGCCAGCGGTTAGAGCCTGGTGGGGAAGGGGGCCATGTCCGGCCAGATGTTCACAGAGGCCAAGGAGCGGTTGCTCCCCTTCGCCGATGATGGCGTAATCTAGATCAGCAAAGGTGTTCAGGAGTGATTGGGCCACCTGTGGTGCACAGGTGGAGCCGCCAAAGGCGATGGTGGCGGATGGGGCGATTTCTTTGAGGGCTTGGGCGCAGGCCAGGGAGGGGGCCAATTGATTGAAGCAGACGGAAAAGCCGATCAGGTCGAAATGTTGCCATTCTTGTTGGTCACGCCAACGGTGCAACTCCTCATTGAGCAAGGTCACCGTCTTGTCAATGTCGAAACGCGCCTCTTTGGGGGCCTTGCCATTGGCCTGGCTGATGAGCTGGTCGGTCTGTTGGCGTAGTTCAGGGAAAAGGAGGCATGCGTATAAGGCTTCGCAGATCCAGACATTTCGTGAAATCCAGTGATAGCGAGCAGTGCCCAGTTTTTTTGCCACGGCCAGGTAGGGGTGGAAGGTTTCCACTTCCAGCCAGGGCTGTTGGCGCAAAAAGGATTTAAGCGCACCAAGTTGGATGGAAGGCCGGTTGAAGAGGGCCCAGGGCATGGAGATCAAGGCCAGCCTGAAGGATGGGGTCGGGGTGGAAGGCATTTACTGCTCGATTATCTCCGTGTCCGGCGGTGGGTTGAAAAGAAAGGTGTCGTCGGCAACGGGTTTATTGATGATGATGTTGGTAAAAAAGAGGTCAGTGATGCTGTCAAGTTGATCCACTAACTGAATTCGCCGTACAGTCCAGGTGTTGCGGTTGATCCACAAGTGCAGGTAGTTGAGTTGGGGGTGTGTTTTTTTGGGGATCAGTTTTAGGCAGTATTGGTCGTCGGCAAGAAAGGGGGCGGCGGTGGGGGGGAGGATATCAAAGTCGCGCCGGAGGTCACCGTTGCCGACAAAGAAGGCGTAAGTGACGTCTGAGTTCAGGTAGCGGTTGGACGGCATCACCATCATCTGGTGGTTTTTGGCAAAGTACATCTTCACTGTGTCGCCGTTACTGATCAATACCTGCTGGTCGGGCTGTAAATAATTCCAGCGGATACGGGCCGGTTTGCTGATGATTAGGGTGCCGGAACCGTGCCGTTGTCGCCGCTGCATGCGCATGCTGGATAGTTGTTTGAAATCGGCGCTGAGGGTGGTGGTCTGGTTATAGGTTTGTTGTAATTTTTCGGCTACGGCCAGGGGAGTGAGTTCGTTGGCGGTGGCGATGGTATTAAGAAGGAGCAGGGACAGGGCAAGAATAAGGACTTGGCTAATTATTTTCATGGCGTGGGCTAAGGACAGCTAAGGTTAATTTTGTCAAAAGGTTTCCTAGAGATGTATATCCTGATTGGATTAGATTGTCACCTTGCTCAGCTCAATGGTGCGACCGAAAATTAGGTTGGCGGTGGCGAGGGTGGCCTCGGTAAGATCGGAAACATAGTACCGCTTTTCCTTTTCGGGAGAGAGCTGGCTGGCAAGAGCCGGGTTTTCGGCCAAAAATGCTTTGAGTTCGGCGGCTACCTCGTGGGAGGAGTCAATTACCTTGGTTCTCTTACCGATTCGGGGTTGGATGAGTTCTTTCAGTAGGGGGTAATGGGTGCAGCCCAGTACCAGGGTGTCGACCTGCTGCTGTTTTAGGGGGCTCAGGTAACGGCGCAGGATCATTTTTGTTTCGCGTTTATTAAGCCAACCTTCCTCCACCAGTGGGGCCAGTAGCGGGCAGGGCTGTGAAAAGACCTTGACCTTGGCAGCAAGATGGCGAATTTTTTCTTCGTAGATGTTGCTGTTGATGGTGGCTCTGGTGCCGATGACCCCGATCCTGCCACTTTTACTGGTGGCGACGGCCTTGGCGACGGCGGGGGTAATTACCTCGAAGATCGGCAGGTTGAATTCGCGCCGTAAGGTGTCGGAGGCGATACTGGCGGCGGTATTGCAGGCGATAATGATCAGCTTCGCGCCCTGCTCAATGAGGAATTGGGTATTCTGGCGGGCGTAATTGCTAATGGTCTCCGGGCTTTTGGAGCCGTATGGGGTGCGGGCCAAATCGCCGAAATAGATAAGACCATGCTCAGGCAAGGCTTGTTCAACTGCCCGAGCCACGGTCATGCCGCCAACACCTGAATCAAAAATGCCGATCATGGAAGAGTCACTTGTTGAAATAATGAAGAACGCCTGGAAAGCGGTAATTGATGAGCAAAGAGTAATATTTAACGTTCTTCGTTAGCAGGGCTATTGTACCGGCAGTTCTGAAAGTAGCAAGAAGAAGTGTGTTGGAATAAAAAAAGATGGTTGATAACTGCTCACAGGGCACCGAATTTGCTGCCTTAGCGCCCTGCTCAC
>JAQYVW010000026.1 GCA_030145325.1 Desulfurivibrionaceae bacterium | reverse complement strand
AGTTTCAGGTGTTCTGTATTTTTTGATTAATCCCATGTTTATTGCTGTTTCTCCTCGTTTGACCGAGTTGGTAGCAAAGGATGAGCAGCCAAAGCTTGTTGACACTTATCATATTGCAAGTCAGTGGCTGGCTGTTATGATAATTCCGGCGGCGTTGGTGATGATAGTATTTCCTGATGCCTTGCTTGTTGCTTGGACTGGAGATGTTGGGCTAGCGCATCGAGCTGCCCCTTTATTGGCATTGTTAGCACTGGGCACGTTGTTTAACAGTTTTATACAGGTACCATATGCTTTGCAACTAGCATATGGTTGGACAAGTCTTGCTTTGCGCATGAATATCGTATCTGCAATATGGGTAGTTCCTGCCATTTTCTGGTCAGTACCTCGTTATGGTGCCGTCGCAGCGGCTTGGGTATGGTTTGCGCGTCAAGTATTAAATGTGATTGTTCATTTGCACTTCTTGCATCGGAGACATCTTCCTCTTGAAAAGTGGCGATTGTATAGGGATGCCATTCTAAAACCGCTCGTTGTCGGATCAGTTGCCGTTTTGTTTTTACGGCAATGTATCGTGTTACCCCATGGTCGCATCAAGATGGTAGCAGTTATGGTTGCCATTGGTTTACTGGTGATGGGGGCAGTGTTGTGTGTCGTGCCAGCCTCTTGGGTTTTTTTACGACTTCAGTTTAAGATGCTAAGAAGGGCCTTTGGCAATGGTTGAGCAGAAAACAGTTTTTAATCCTCACGCACCTCTTGTACGTGAGCACTTTCCAACCATCAGTATTGGTCTGCCGGTGTACAACGGAGCTGACTTTATTGGCGAGGCTTTGGATTCGTTATTAGCCCAGACCTTAACTGATTTTGAGCTGATTATATCAGATAACGCATCTACTGATAATACAGGGATGATTTGTCAAGAATATGCCAGGAAAGATGGGCGAATTCGTTATCTCTGTCAGCCTGAAAATGTCGGGGCCGAAGCCAACTTTCAGCTTGTTTTGAATGAAGCGAAAGGTGAGTTTTTTATGTGGGCTGCGTGTGATGATAAATGGGACAAGAAGTGGCTTGAGGTGGTGCTGAAAGGGATGATGAAACCTGATGTGGTTTTGTCCTTTGGCCGTGTGGTGGCAATTGATAGTGATGCCAATATTGTTCGCCGTTGTAAGGTGTTTGATTTTTCTGGGTCTAGGATTGTTAGATTGGTTAAGTATTTTCTTTCTGAAGACTATAGTGGTAAGGCATGTATTATTTATGGTCTGTATAGGACATTATTCCTGAAGAGGGTCAAGACCTTTGATGAGTATACTGCTGGTATTTTTTCAGATATGCAGTTTGTGTTTAACTGCCTTCAGTATGGTGGGGTTAGTATAGAGGAAAATGTGGTTTTTTATAAACGCATGGCGATAGTTGCTGTTCCAAAGTGTACCGTTAGTGGGGGGCTTAAATCTGTTTTGTTGATAGATTCAGCAAGGGAACTTGTTGGCTACGTGTCTCTTCCTTCCAAAGTTATAGATAGAGTAGTTATTTCGGTGCTGATCCCATTTAAATATTTAAAGGCTGTTTTATGTAGAAATTTGCGATGTTTTAATATGATAAAATAATCATGAAGGAAGAACGTTGCATTGGTGTATGGTGGCTCTTCGTATTTTGTATGGGAAATAGTGTTATGTATCAAATTATTATTATAATTTTAAAGATGATAAGGAAGCTCCATTTTGTTTTTTTAAAAAAATTAACAACTTTTTTGATACCTGATATTGGTGTAGGACTATATGTGGCAGGAAGGATTCATTTTTCATGCTCCCAGTATATTCATATTGGTGATAATGTATCATTTGGAGATGGTGTTTATTTGATGGCATCTGATCAGGGGGAGATATTTATAGAAAGTGAATGTGCAATCGCTTCAGGGGTAAGGTTTGTTACTCAAACGCATGATTACCATGTCCTTCCAGTTAGAGATGTCACTATTAGTAAGCCGATCGTTATTGAAAAATATGTTTGGATTGGCACAGCTGCAATTATTTTACCTGGTATTACTGTTGGTGAAGGTGCTGTGGTCGCCGCAGGGGCAGTTGTCACCAAAAATATCCCCAAGAATGTCGTCGTTGCTGGGAATCCTGCAAGGGTAATCAATACGATATCTAGAAGTGGCTAGCAGGGATTAGGTTTGATGGATTTTACTGATGTTTAGGTGATTACCAATTAATCAGTGGTTATCTTCTCTGGATTGTTCCAATGCAAATTTTTGAAAAAGAATATTATAGGTATCAAGGTAAAGCCCGAGGATTGCTGAGTGAAAAACCTCTTCAAAATCATTTTGAGAAGCTTGCGAGATGGTATTCAAGTCGTTTAGGTCCGTTCCTTCCTGAAAACTCTACTGCACGATGCCTCGATTTGCCTTGTGGCTACGGCAATTTTTTATATTTTCTTAGGTCTTGTGATTACGCAAATATTGTCGGTTATGATAATGATAAAGAACAAGTGAAGCTAGCAGGAATTCTCGATTTGCCTGCATTTGAGGGGGATGCTTTTGATGTGTTGTCTTCCTCAGATGAATCCTATGACTTGATTGCATCTCTCGATTTTCTAGAACATCTATCGAAAGATGATGCGTTGCGTTTTCTCAAGCAATGTCTGTTCAATTTGCATGACGGTGGGGTTCTGATATTGCGTGCTCCGTGCGCAGATGGTCCATTTGGAGCTCATGATGCTTCGAATGATTTGACTCATCAGTGGGGGATGACCTCCAATGTGCTAAAAAATTTGTTGGCGATGAACGGATTTGTAAATATCGAAATTCTTGATGAGCGACCTCAGCCGACTAGTATTATCAATTTCCTTCGATGGTTAATTTTTTTTCCTGCAAAGGCATTTGCTTCTGCAATGTGTATGTCCCTGGGGATGCGTCCACCTGCTGTCTGGACACGTTCGATGATTGCAGTTTGTTTTAAGCCTGATGCAGAAGGGCGCAAGGAAGTAAATTGATATTATGATTTTTTAGATTTGTTATCTATATTGAAAGGTTTTATGTGGACACTTTATTTGTGGTTTCCTGATAAGGGGAATTGATTTCTGGGCCAAGAGGAGTTCGTGATAATATCAAATATTATAGGCGGTCTTGGCAACCAGATGTTTCAGTACGCAGCCGGGCGATCCTTATCGCTACAGCGTGCGCAGCCATTACGCCTTGATCTCTCTGGGTTTGATGGCTATGGACTGCATAATGGTTTTGAGCTCCAACAGGTTTTTGATTGCCCCGTAGAAGTCGCCAATGAGGCAGATGTGCGCAATGTTCTGGGTTGGCAATACCCACCCATGTTTAGGAGAGTTCTGGCGCGACCTTGGCTGGTCAAGTTTCGTCGGGGTGGATTGGTCATGGAGCCGCATTTTCATTATTGGCAAGGTTTAAGCGAGGTTCCGGATGATTCCTATCTCGTTGGCTATTGGCAATCCGAGAAGTATTTTCAAAAGATAGCGTCCGTGATTCGGGCTGATTTTACTTTCAAGTCCCCGTTGTCAGGCCGGAACAGTGAACTTGGGCAACAAATTGGTCAAGTCTCGGCGGTGAGCTTACATTGTCGCCGGGGCGATTATGTTGATTCAAAAAAAACCAACGCCTTGCTCGGCCTATGTTCCCTTGATTATTATCGGGCGGCAATTGATTATATCTCTCGTCAAGTCGACAATCCCAATTTCTTTATGTTCTCAGATGATATTGCTTGGCTGAAAGACAATTTGCACATGGATTTCCCTTGTCATTATGTTGAACATAACCATGGTCGCGAGAGCTACAATGACATGCATTTGATGAGTTTATGTCAGCATCACATCATTGCCAACAGCTCTTTTAGTTGGTGGGGGGCATGGTTAAATCCCAGACTTGACAAAATTGTTATTGCCCCCAGACGGTGGTTTGCCAAAGAAAACAATGAGAAGGATCTACTCCCGCAGGGCTGGGTGACGTTGTGAGTGCCGAACAAAATACCTTAGTCATTGGTGGCGCCGGATACATTGGCATGCATTTGCTAGCTGAACTCCTTGCTGCGGGAAGGCGGGTTACGGTGCTGGGCAGGAGCTTGGTCCCGAGAGAAGAGATGCCGGCTGGGGTTGCATATGTAAGCGGAGATTTTGCCACTGGCCACTTAATTTGCGATTTGCTTGATCGTCATCAGGAAGTGATTCAGTTGGCCTATGCCACGGTGCCCAATACCTCTTTTGAGAATCCTCTGGCGGATTTGCTCCAAAACTTGCCACCCACGGTGCAGCTTTTTGCTGAAGTTGCGGCCAGGGGTGGGAAGCTGATCTTGGTTTCTTCAGGGGGGACGGTTTATGGTGAAGCCGTAAAAGTGCCCATCCTGGAGGATCATCCCACCAAGCCCATTTCGCCCTATGGGGTTACTAAGTTAACCTTGGAGAGCTACGCGCATCTTTACGCGGTAACCCATGGCTTGAAGTTTGTGTGCATTCGCCCGGCCAATGCGTTTGGGGTGGGGCAGCGGCCTTTTGTGGGGCAGGGATTTGTTTCCACCGCCATGGCTTCGGCCATGCGCGGGCAACCTGTTCGTATCTTTGGTGAAAAAGGAACGGTGCGCGATTATCTTTACGTTAGTGATTTGGCTGCCGGGATAATGAGTGCATTGGGAAAGGGGCATTTGTCGGAAACGTATAACCTTGGCTCCGGACTTGGGCTTTCCAATCTAGATGTGCTTGAGGCCATGGCGCCTTTGCTCAAGGAGATCGGTTGCCAGGTTAGGGTTGAGCACCTCCCCGAACGAGCTTTTGATGTGAAAGAAAATGTGTTGGGCTCAATGAAATTACAAGAGCACACCGGCTGGAAGCCGCAGGTTGACTTTGCCGAGGGATTGCGTCGTACGCGTGACTGGCTGAGGACTTGTCATGGTTGAATTAGTGTTGAGCCAAAACAAAGGGGAGTTGCCTCCTCTGGTGACGGTGGCCATGCCGGTGTATAATGCGGGCAAGGATCTGCGGCTGGCGGTTAGGTCACTTCTCAGGCAGACCTTTACCAATTGGGAATTGCTCATTATTGATGATGGCTCAACAGATAATGCCTTGGCTGATATTGCTGAGTTAAGTGATTCTCGAATCAAAATTAGACGTGATGGGGACAATAAAGGCTTGGCGGCAAGGCTCAATGAGGCCATTGATCTGGCTCGGGGTAAGTATCTGGCGCGGATGGATCAGGATGATGTCGCTTATCCTGAGCGTTTTGCGCGGCAACTGGCGGCGCTAAGCAAAGACTCTGATCTTGATGTGGTTGCGGTGCGGGCCATTACCATTGATGAAAACAACGTGGCCACCGGTCTATTTCCTTTTGCCCCTTCTCACGCTCAAATTTGTGCTAGACCCTGGCAGGGTTTCTATTTTCCCCATCCGACTTGGTTGGGGAAAATAGAATGGTTTCGCAGGTATCGTTATACCCTGCCGGGCCCCTATTTTTCTGAGGATCAAGAGTTGTTGCTGAGAAGCTATCGGGACAGTAAATTTGCCACCTTAGACGAAATATTATTTGCCTATCGGGTTCGAGGCAAGGTTGATCAACTAAAATTGGCCAAAACTCGCCGGGCTGTTTTGGATGCGCAATTGCGTCATTTTTCCAAATCTAATATGTACCATTATGTATTGCTGGCAATCGTATCTTTTGCAGTGAGAAAAAGTAGTGATTTTTTGACAAGATTTGGGGGGGGCGTTTGTCGATATCGGCCCGGTATTGTTGAGGACTCGATGGTTTTTAAGTGGGATCAGATTTTGGCCGGGCTGGCTACGGAATCTAAAGTGCTGTGAAAAAACTCTGCTACGTTGCCACCATTCCGGCCGTTGTCCATGCCTTTTTGCGCAGCCATATTCAGGCCGCTGCGGAAAAGTATGAAGTAACGGTCATTTGCAATGCCGTTGATCAAGAATTGCTGCATGGCCTCAAGGCGCGTCTCGTTTTGCTCCCCATTGAACGCAAACCCTCTCCTTGGCGAGATCTGCAGGTTTTGCTGCAACTTTGCAAATTGTTTCGCCGTGAGCGCTTTGATATTGTTCATTCCATCATGCCCAAAACCGGCTTGCTTGCCATGATCGCCGCCTGTTTCGCTAATGTCCCAATTCGTATTCATACTTTTACCGGCCAGGTTTGGGTAACCAAACATGGTGTGCGGCGCAACCTGCTGAAGTGGTTTGATAAGTTGATTGGCTACTTTGCCACCTGTATTCTCGCCGATAGCCCTTCACAGCGTGATTTTTTGGTTAACGAGGGCGTGTTGCCCTCAGGCAAGGGGAAAGTGATCGGAGCTGGTTCTATTTGTGGTGTTGATCCGGCCCGCTTTTCTCAGGATCTGGCGGCCAGGAGGGCGGTGCGCCTTGAGTTGGGGATTGCCCAAGAAGCCACGGTAATCCTATATGTAGGCCGACTTAACCGTGAGAAGGGGATGCTCGATCTGGCCACGGCATTTAATGCTCTGGCTAAACGTCATCAAGATCTGGTGCTGTTGCTGGTGGGCTCTGAAGAAGATGTCTCTTTCAGCCTTATTCAAGAAACCTGCGGTGCGGAAGGAGGTCATCTGCATCATGTGAGCTTTTCTTTTACGCCGGAACGCTACATGGCGGCAGCGGATATTTTTTGCCTGCCCAGTTATCGGGAAGGGTTTGGGATGACCATCATTGAGGCCGCTGCTTGCGCGGTGCCCGCTGTGGCTTCAAGTATTTATGGCATTACCGATGCCATGGTAGATGGCAAAACTGGCTTGTTGACCCCGGCTGGTGATGTGACTGCTCTCAGCAAGGCATTATTGGAACTCATTGACGGAGAAGAGTTGCGGCGACAAATGGGTAATGCTGCTCGGCTACGGGTGCTGGAATTGTTTTCCAGTGAGAAGATTACTGGCAAGTTGCTGGAGTTATATGCAAGCTTGTCTGCACCGTCGCCGGGGGCAAGATGACAAAGGGCTTGCTTGCGCAAAAGGGAAAGGGTTGCCTGGTTACCGGTGCCAATGGTTTTGTCGGTAAAGCTCTTTGTGGGCAATTGGCTGGGCAAGGTTTTGCCGTTCGGGCGGTAGTGCGTTCAGCAACTTCGCAGGTGGAAAATGCGGAGATGGTGGTGGTTGGGGCAATAGATGGCGAAATTTGTTGGGGTGCGGCGCTAGGCGGGGTGGATGTGGTGGTGCACCTTGCTGCGCGGGTGCATGTGATGAACGATGCTGTTGCTGACCCGCTGGCCGAGTTTCGTCGGGTGAATGCGGATGGGACGCTTAATCTTGCCAGGCAAGCCGCCGCAGCTGGGGTTCGTCGTTTCATTTTTGTTAGTTCCATCAAGGTGAACGGTGAAGAAACTGCCTTGGGGCAGCCTTTCACCGAAAAAGATCCTCCTGCTCCGCAGGGTGATTATGCCGTGTCTAAGTGGGAGGCCGAGCAGGGTTTGATGCAATTGGCTGCCGCAACAGGGATGGAGGTTGTGGTTATCCGCCCCCCTTTGGTGTATGGGCCAGGGGTTAAAGCAAACTTTCTGCAGATGATGTCTTGGCTCAGCAAGGGAGTGCCTTTGCCTCTGGGGGCGATTGGCAATAAACGTAGCCTAGTGGCCCTTGCCAACCTCGTCGATTTGCTTGTTGCCTGTATTGACCATTCTGCCGCGGCAAATCAGACTTTTTTGGTGGCCGATGGTGATGATGTCTCCACAACAGAACTTTTGCAGCGATTGGGTAAGGTGTTGGGTAAGCCAGCACGATTGCTGGCGGTTCCGTCTTGGCTGATTAAAGGCCTCGCCACCTTGGTTGGCAAAAGGGCGGCGGTGGAGAGGTTGTTGGGTTCTCTCCAGGTGGATATTTCCAAAGCCGCTAAGTTGCTGAACTGGAGCCCCCCTGTGAGCATGGATGCGGCCTTGCTCGAAACGGCGCACCATATTAGGAAATCACAAGTTAAATGAGCCATTGGTGGAACTTTTTTTTAGTTGCAGTTTTTGCGTTGCTGTTGACCGGCTTGTTGCGTTTTTACGCCCTGGCTCACAATCTTGTGGATATCCCCAATGAGCGTAGTTCTCATTTAGCACCCACCCCACGGGGTGGTGGGTTGGCCATTGTCCTTACCTTTTTGGGCTGCTTACCCTTGCTCTTGCAATGTTTGACCTTGCCGGTATTTTTTGGCGTGTATGGGGCTGGGCTGGGGGTGGCGGTGATCGGATTTATTGATGATCATGGTCATATCCCTGCGCGTTGGCGGCTAGCGGCGCATTTTTGTGGAGCTGGTTGGGCCTTATTCTGCTTGGGTGGCCTGCCGCCGTTGCCGGTGTTTGGGGTTGTGGTGGATTTTGCTTGGCCGGGTCATCTGTTGGCCGCTCTGTACTTGGTTTGGTTGCTTAATTTGTATAATTTTATGGACGGTATTGATGGCTGCGCCGGTATTGAAGCGATCACGGTCTGTTTGGGGGGGGCGTTGGTGTATACCCTTGCGGTGCCCGCAGGGGCAGGCTGGGCAATGCCGGTTCTGATGCTGGCGGCAGTGGCTGGTTTTTTGTGCTGGAACTTCCCCCGAGCCAGGATTTTCATGGGGGATGCCGGTAGCGGTTTTATTGGTTTGAGCCTTGGGCTTTTCTCCGTGCATGCGGCCACCGCTGCCCCTGAACTTTTTTGGTGTTGGCTAATCTTGCTGGCTGTTTTTGTTGTTGATGCCACGGTTACTCTCATTCGTCGTGTTCTGCGTGGTGAAAAATTTTATGAGGCTCATCGCAGCCATGCATATCAGTATGCAGCGCGGAAATATGGCGCTCATTGGCCTGTCTCTCTTGTGGTGGGGGGGATAAATTTATTCTGGCTGTTCCCTCTTGCTGTTATGGTGGCGGTTGGGTGGCTTGATGGGGTAGTTGGGGTTCTGATTGGTTACGGCCCGTTGCTTTGGCTCTCTTTTCGGTATAAAGCTGGCGCAAGTGAATTGCAGAGCCTATGATCATGCTTTTGGGGCTTGTGGAACTGTAGTTTTTTGGCTAAAACAGCCACCTTGGATGTTTGTAGGTATTGATATCTGCTCTCTTCGTTTACTGTCTTATTGGGTCTTGTCTCTCTCTCCCAGGTAATGCATAATGCGTGCTTTGGATTGAAATATTCCTTGAATTCAGCCCTGTCAAAGTGGGTGGTATGTATAAAATAAAGAAAACACCTTTCACGCGCTTGCTCTTTTTTTTCTTTTGGGATGTCGTTCTCTTGTCCCTCTCGGTGTATGTAGCATTCGTGCTCCGGTTCGGTGGGCAGATTCCATTTACCTATCAGGCCATGTTGTTGCCGACTGTTTTGTTGTTTGTGCCGGTGCAGTTGCTGCTTTTCGGTGTTTTTCGGGTCTATCGATCCAGTTGGTCTTATTTCGGCATGTATGAGATGTGGAGCATTGTCAAGGCCATGGTCGCCTCCTTCTTTGGTCTGGCCGGAATATCGTTGCTGTTGCGCGATTTTGAATTTTTTTATTCTCTTCCTCGTTCGATCCTTTTTATCGATTTTTTCTGTGCACTCTTCTTGGTTAGTGGTTTAAGGATCTCCAAACGGTTTTACCTTCATATCTTGACCGGGCCGAGTGGGCCCAGTCTGGGCAAACCTATTCTTGTGGTTGGCGCTGGTAATGCCGGGGAGCAGATTGTTCGTGACATGAAACGTAACTCTGATTCTACCTATTGGCCCATGGGGTTTGTTGATGATGACCCGCAGAAAAAGAATATGAATATTCACGGGGTCAAGGTCTATGGTGGTTGCGAGATATTACCGGATGTGATTGCGCGTTTTGGGGTGGAGGCGGTACTTTTGGCGATGCCGTCTGCTTCTCCCAAGGAGGTTCGCGTTATTTTAGAATATGTCCATAGCGCTGGGATAGCCGAGATCAAAACCATTCCCGGCTTAAATGAAATCCTTGAGGGTAAGGTCTCGCTGACCGATCTGAAAGAGATCCGCATTGAGGATATCCTTGGCCGCAAGCAGGCGGTGGTCGACCAGACCCTGATCAATGCCAGTTTACGGGGCAAGCGGGTTATGGTTACCGGGGCTGGTGGCTCCATTGGCTCCGAGTTGTTAAGGCAGGTAATTCATTTTGGCCCTGAAAGGGTGATCGCTCTAGATATCGATGAAACCGAACTTTTCGATATGGAGCAGGAGTTAAAGGGGCAGGCAGAGGGGGGACTGGTTTGCCCGGTGGTGGCCGATGTCCGGGATCGGGATAAGATGCATTGGGTCTACGCCAATCATCGTCCCCATGTGGTGTTTCATGCTGCCGCTTACAAGCATGTGCCGATCATGGAGGAGTATCCCGAGGAAGCGATCAAGGCCAATATCTTCGGAACCAGGGTGGTGGCAGAACTGGCAGTTGAGTTTGGTGCCGAACGTTTTGTGATGGTTTCCACCGATAAAGCGGTGCGGCCCACCAATGTCATGGGTGCCACCAAGCGGGTGGCGGAAAAGATCGTCAAAGAGTTGAATGAAAAAGGCGTGACCCGTTTTGCTTCGGTGCGGTTTGGCAATGTGGTGGGTAGTCGCGGTAGTGTTATTCCGATTTTTCAAAAACAGATTCGTGCCGGTGGGCCGGTGACCGTTACCCATGCCGAGATGACCCGTTACTTTATGTCCATTCCTGAATCGGTGTTGCTTATCCTTCAGGCCGGGGCCATGGCCACCGGTGGAGAGGTGTATGTTCTTGAAATGGGTGATCCGGTGAAGATCATTGATATGGCTAAAGAGATGATTCGCTTGCACGGCTTGGAGCCGGATGTTGATATTCCCATTGTTATTTCAGGCATTCGGGCTGGGGAAAAGATGTATGAGGAATTGCTTACCTCGCGAGAAGATGTGGAAAACACCAGCCACCCGAAGATATACAAGGCCCAGGACTCCAACCGAAGCGATCACGTTCTTGATAAGTTTGGCGAATTGGAAAAACAGGTGTTGAATCCAGATCCGGTTGTCCTGCGTTCTTCCTTGCAGGGACTGGTATTGTCATACCGTCCAGAGCTAATCGTGCAAAATGGCACCAAGGGATGAGGTCTTCCTCTTTGTGCCGCGAATATAGGCGCATCCTGCGCTGTGATTTGGTGAGATTGCAATCTTTGTTGATTTGAATTCTTGTTGAATCAACTCAATATGGGCTAGTCATCTAGGTTCTCCAGCCCGTAGTAAAACCATATCACCCAGTCCCGCCTTTTTATCTCCTTCGGCAATTTCGTTCACATGATCAACCACCACCGGGCATTTGGCGGTGAGGAGGAAGTAGAGCGGCGCTTTGCTGTTGGAGAGGGTCTCGAAGTTTCCCTGCCCCTTGCTGATGATCAGGTCGGCATTATGGAATTGTTCCTGAAATTCCTCACTGCAATTGTGCAGCGGGGTGCCAGGACAATCGGTGCCGTTGCTGATCACGGTGCATATTTTATCGAGGCCGCACTTCCTAGCATCGGCCAGGAGGGCATCGTTGATAATCGGTCGTTCTTTTACGGCCATGGTAACTTTTTTCGGCCCCAGTTGTTCGATCAACAGACCATCGAAAACGATCTCGCCGCAGTTGTCAGCCAGATAGAGGATCGATTTTGCCGCCAGCGCCTCGCGGCGAAGTTCTTTGTAATCATTAATGACCAGTTGTTGTTCAATGCAGCTGTTGATTGCCTGCCGAGCATCGAAATCATGGTGGGCGCCATAATCAATGATGTTGCCGGCGATGGCGAATTTGATTGCGAAGGCCAGTGGGTCGTGGGCGTTGTTGATCCGTTGGCGAATTAGAGGCTCAAGTTCCAGGGCCAGTTGGTTACTTTCATTTTTCAGGTTGGCAAAAGGGTCGGGGCGGCCAGCGGTTTCGGCGATCATCCGGTAGAGGGCAACAGAGTTCTCTGGTGGACTGAGGTTTAGATCTAATTCTGGGAGAAGGTGTGCCGCTTGGGTCAGGATCTTTTTTTGTAGTTCTGCGGAGTTGGTGGCTAGTCTGGCGGTGTAGAGGGCTTGGCGCATGAAGCATGGCAGGCAGTCGAGGGTGGTTTGCATGGGTTCTAGGGGCGGTGGCTGGAAGGTTTAAGGAGGTAGTCGTGTTTGATGTTGCCCAAGGCGGCGAAGATGTTGCCTTTGAGGCTGTTATCTTGTTGGTAAAGATCGTTCAGTAGGGTCCGTACCGTGCTTCGTTTTGATTTCTCTGATAGTGGGCAGGGGTTGGGCACCGGCGTTACGCCGATAATTTTGGCCAAGGCGCGAATATGGTCTTTTTCAAGGTAGGCCAAGGGGCGGATCAGCGAGAGATTGCCGTGGAACAGTTCCTGCTTGGGCACCATGGTACTAAGGTTGCCACTGTAAAACATGTTGAGAAACAGGGTCTCGATGATGTCTTCCTTGTGATGACCAAGGGCCACTTTGTTGCAGCCTTTTTCTTTTGCTAAGGCAAACAGGCGGTTGCGGCGTTTTTTTGCGCAATGGAAGCAGCCACTTTTGCCCTCTTCGGCCAGCATGGCTTGGGTGCCGAAGTCGGTGTGTTCGATGAGGTATGGAATTCCGAGGATCTTAAACTGCTCCTCCATTAAACGTGGTTCGTCATCACCAAAGCCCATGTCCAAGTTGGCGGCCAGCAGGGTGTAGGAGATGGGGGCTTTCCGTTGCCAGTGCTGCAGCAGCCAGCTCATCACCAGGCTGTCGATGCCGCCTGAGACGGCGAGCAGTACCCGGTCGCCGTCGGCCAGCATTTGGTAATCATGCATGGCTCTTCCCACCAGCCGGTTAACGGTTTTGTGCAGGGTGGCAGCAGATTGGTTGGCAACTGTGGTTGCTGGGGGGGAGAGTTGTGGCATCCGTTTTATTGGTGGCGAAGGTTGGGGCAAGTGGCGAAACGTTGCTGGATGCCTTCTTTAGCCAGATCGGTGGCGGTGATCCATTTAAATTGGCGGCGGGCGGCGCCTGAGAAGGAAAGCAGGTTCTCAAACAGGGATTTCTGGCTTTCGTCAAAGAAACCGGAACAGATGGTGCGACCGCTTTTTATTGCCAACAGTTTGAAGTTAAAGGCCACTGAGGCGGGCTGGTCGGCTGAATAATCACTGCCCTGTCGTTCGCCATAACGGTTGATGGTGGTGAGCAAGACCGCATCGCAGCCCAATCTTTGCCCGATTTCACGGGCTTGTTCTGCCCGGCTACTTCTGTAGTTTTTGCTGAGGACTTGCATTTGCTCCACAGAGATCACCTTGACGTTATCCATTTCTGCAAAGTAATCGGTGAGCAGGCGATCCATGGTTTCCGCGCCGCGTTGTAGTTGTTGCGCTCTTTTCAGGTTAGCTTGGTCGTCACTGCTCACCAATGTTGCCACCGGTAGGATGATAATGGCTTGTAGTTCTGGAGATTGAGCACCGGCAGGGAGCTTGTTGGTTCCCACGCATCCAGATAGGAAGAGAACTATAATCGATAAGGCCAAGGTGGAAATGACGGCAAATTTTTTCACGGGAGATCCTTTACTGAAGACTTGCTGAGCTTTTACAAAGTTCCTTTGGAGGATAGTACGCCTTTGGCGCGTGGTTCAGTCGTACAAGCTTGATCCAGCGCCTTGGCCAAGGCCTTGAAAATCCCTTCTAGGATATGATGACTGTTGTCACCGTGCGCAAGCTCGACATGAAGAGTGATGCCTCCGTGGAGGCTGAAGGCGCGAAGGAATTCCTGGGCCAGAGCGGTATCAAAGTTGCCGACCTTTTGGTCGGGGATCGTTACCCCGTAATGGAGAAAGGGGCGGTTGGAGAGATCAAGGGCTACCCGAACCAAGGTTTCATCCATGGGGAGGGAGAAATGGCCGTAGCGGCGAATGGCGCTGCCGTCGCCGAGGGCCTCTTTGAGCGCTTGGCCCAAGCAGATGCCGAGATCTTCGACGGTGTGGTGGTCATCCACCTCGGTGTCGCCGGTGGCGTTGACGGTGAGATCGAAAAAACCATGAACAGTAAAAAGGGTCAGCATGTGATCCATAAAAGGAACGCCGGTGGCAATATCGGCTTGACCGGTGCCGCTCAGCTTGAGGGTGAGGCTGATGTCGGTTTCTTTGGTTTGGCGATGGATTGTGCTCTGTTTCTGTGGGGTGGATGCGGACATCAAAAAACTCCTGTCTGGGGAAAAGTATGGTTGTTTCGGGCGACAGTGTTGATGACGCCTTTGTAAATGTAAAAACAAGGTTGCCTTGATCCTCTGGCTGCCGAGATGATTTTTGACTTTACCAACTATAAGGATATAGTGGCAATAACTTCTATGTTTTTCGGGGGATATTTAATAAAAAATTAAAAATCTTGGAGCTGGGCGGGGTGTTATTTCCCCATGGGTGGTTTTTCCATGCTTAAGCAGATTTTTTGTTGACAAGCACTCCGCGTTCTGTTTATATGGCCCTCGTTTTTGTGAATACAAATCGCACAGAGCGGGAATAACTCAGTGGTAGAGTGCAACCTTGCCAAGGTTGAAGTCGCGAGTTCAAATCTCGTTTCCCGCTCCAATTCAATAGCAAAAAAAAGGTTCGAGCCTGCTCTGAACCTTTTTTTACTTTTGATCAATCTTGTTGATTCTTTTAGTTGATGGTAGGTTGGTTCAACTGCCTCGTTAATCGATTATCGTTTATCAGGATTTGTCAAAATAATAAGTCAGAGGATTCGAACGATGAAAACGTATTTGACTCCGGTCAAGGAAATCGACAGAAAATGGTTTGTGGTTGACGCGGAAGGGAAGGTTCTTGGTCGTATTGCTACCGAGATTGCTACCCGCCTGCGCGGCAAACATAAACCCACCTATTCCACCTTTATGGATAACGGTGACTTTATCGTCGTGATCAACGCCGATAAGGTGAAGTTGACCGGTAAAAAATGGGATGACAAGATGTACTATCGTCATTCCGGTTACATGGGCGGCATCAAGGAAATTAACGCTAAGGATCTGCTTGAGAAGGAGCCCACGGCTCTGCTTTTCAAGGCCGTTAAAGGCATGCTTCCCAAGAATACCCTTGGTCGTGAGCAATTGAAGAAATTGAAGGTTTATGCTGGCACCGATCATCCCCATGCCGCGCAGCAGCCCGAAGCCTTGGAATTATAATAAAACAGGCATTTAAAGTCCTGAAAAATTGTAAATTGGAGTAAAGGAATGGCAGATACCCGCTACTACGCCACCGGCAAGAGAAAGACTGCGATCGCTAGAGTTTGGCTCAAGCCAGGATCCGGTGCTATTCAGGTAAATGAGAAGAATGTTGATGAGTACTTCGGCGGTCTCGTCGTTCGTAATCGTGCTAAGCATCCTTTTGCTCTTACCGACAATGTTGATAAGTATGATGTTGTTGCTACCCTGCGTGGCGGTGGTAAGGCCGCTCAGGCTGACGCTTTGCGTCATGGCATTTCGAAGGCCCTGCTTGAAGTGGATCCTGAAATGCGCATGGCTTTAAAGAAGGCCGGGTTCCTCACCCGTGACTCTCGCGTTAAAGAGCGTAAAAAATACGGTCGGAAAGGCGCTCGGGCTCGCTTCCAGTTCTCCAAGCGTTAAAATCGTGTTTTGGCCTCATTGCAGGCTGGCGGCAATTTGTCGTGACAATTGAATTATTAAGGGAAGTCGATGTTTACATCGTGCTTCCCTTTTTTTATATTGAAAGTAGCTGCTCATGTACCGATGCCTCGAAGGTCTCGCCGGCTCGCTATCTGCATCTCCGGTACCCTGTAAACAGTTACAGTTACGGGGTATCAAGGAAATAAGGTTGCTTTCCTCTGGGTGGTTACTATTAAGGTAGTCTGCTGGTTAAATAAACGACTATGAAGGTACGAGGATAAGATGATACGAGTAGGATTGGTTGGGGCGTCAGGATATACCGGTGCAGAGTTGGCTCGGATTCTTTGCAATCACCCGCAGGTTGAGTTGACGGTGGCCACATCCCGGCAGTATGCCGGCAAGCCCTTGGCTGAGGTGTTTCCGCACCTGCGTGGCAAGGTTGATTTGCTTTGTGAAAATGTTGCGGTGGAGGCGTTGGTTGATCGTGCTGATTTGTTCTTTCTCGCCGTGCCACATAAAACTGCCATGGATCTTGTCCCTTTCTTTCTGGAGGCAGGTAAAAAGGTTGTGGATCTCAGCGCGGATTTCAGGATTCATGACGCCTCTGTTTATGAGGCGTGGTATCAGCCCCATAGTGCTGCTCAGTATCTTGCCGAGGCGGTTTATGGTTTGCCGGAATTGTATCGTGATAAGGTCTCTACAGCGCGTTTGGTGGCCAATCCCGGTTGTTATCCCACCAGTGTTATTCTTGCTCTTGCCCCACTTTTAAAGGCGGGGTGTATTGACCCGACCACCTTGGTTGTCGATTCCAAGTCTGGTGTTTCCGGGGCTGGGCGCGGCGCCAATGTTGGTAGTCTATATTGCGAGATGGGTGAGGGGTTTAAGGCTTATAAGGTTGGCGATCATCGTCATACCCCGGAGATAGAGCAGGAGATAAGTTTGATGGCTGGGCAAGAGGTGGTTATTTCCTTCACTCCGCATCTTCTTCCCATGTCCAGGGGGATTTTGAGTACTATTTATGCTGGCTTGGCTGCTGGTCACGATGAGGCTTCCATTCGCAAGCTCTATGAAGATTTCTATGGGCAGGAGGAGTTTGTTCGTCTCTTGCCGCAAGGTGAATATCCCGCCACCCAATTTGTCCGGGGCAGCAATTGCTGCGATATCGGTTTCAAGGTTGATCCGCGCACCGGTCGGATCGTAGTGGTTTCAGCCATCGACAATCTGGTTAAGGGGGCCGCTGGCCAGGCGGTGCAAAACATGAATCTGCTCTGTGGCCTTCCTGAAGGGGAAGGGCTGGCGCAGGCGCCGCTGTTTCCGTAACCATGCGAAACCTTAAACTGATCATTG
This sequence comes from Desulfurivibrionaceae bacterium, assembly GCA_030145325.1. Taxonomy (GTDB): domain Bacteria; phylum Desulfobacterota; class Desulfobulbia; order Desulfobulbales; family UBA5123; genus UBA5123. The sequence continues at coordinate 20,575 of JAQYVW010000026.1, read as the reverse complement.
CCTTTGATGGCGCAGCCTATGCTGGGTGGCAACGGCAACCTGATGCGAGAACCATTCAGGGTACCCTTGAGGAAAAGCTTGCCATCATGACTGGCGAGGCCATCACCGTCTGGGGGGCCGGGCGAACCGATGCCGGGGTTCATGCCCTGGCCATGACGGCAAATTTTCTGACCAAGGCCGCTATTCCCTGTGCTGGATTTTTGAGAGGGTTTAACAGTCTTTTGTCGGCGGACATCAGAGTCCTTGCCGTTACCGAGGTTGGGGACGATTTTCACGCCTGCCACAGTGCGCTGGGGAAGACATATTCTTATTATTTGATTCACGGTCGCGAGGCGTTGCCTTCGGAGCGTTTGTATAATTCGGCTTTTCGTGACCACTTAGCCCTTGACACCATGCAGGCTTGTCTGCAATCTATCATTGGCGAGCATGATTTCTCTAGTTTTGAGGCTGTGGGCTCACGCGATTTGTCATGGACCGGAGGTAAGGGGGCGGTGCGGCGGATATATGGGGCCGAAATCGAAGAGGATCAACATTGCCCAGGGCGAGTTCTTTTTACTATCACCGGCGATGGTTTTCTGCGGCATATGGTGCGTAATATTGTCGGCACCTTGGTCAAGGTTGGGCAGGGGAAATGGACTGTTGCCGATTTTCAGACGGTGCTGGCGGCAAGGGATAGGAAAGTCGCCGGGCCCACGGCTCCATCCTGCGGTCTTTTTTTACAGCAGGTTCATTATGACACCATTCCTGACTCTTTGATTGGTCAGGCTCCGGTGGAAGTTGCTTGTTGAATTTATTATTTTAGTGGCGCGCTTGGCTTAGGCGTTTGTTGAGATGAGTTGTTGCTTGTCTGTTGGTTGGGGCGCGACGGAGTGCTTGTCGCCATTTTTACTAGTGTCGAACTACTTATAGGAAAGCTGAATGGAGTCGCAAAAAATTTCTCTGTCCGAGCGTGTGCAGCAGGTCAAACCTTCCCCCACCCTGGCGGTTGACGCCAAGGCTAAGGCCTTGAAGGCGGCAGGTGCTGATATCTTGAATTTCAGTGTTGGTGAGCCTGATTTTGATACCCCCGAGCATGTCTGCGAGGCTGGTAAAGAAGCCATTGATGCCCGTTTTACCCGCTATACGCCGGTGCCGGGAATTATCGAGTTGCGCCAAGCCATTGTCGAGCGGATTGCCACAGATCATGGCTGGCAGTATGAGCCTGATCAAGTCCAGGTCTGCTGCGGCGGCAAACACGGCCTCTATAATATGTGCCAGGCCCTGTTCGGGCCGGGTGATGAGGTGTTGGTGCCTGCTCCGTATTGGGTTTCTTATCCGCCGATGATTCAGTTGGCTGGGGCCACCCCGGTGGAGGTGCCCTTGGCCGAAGAAAAAGATTTTGATCTAGACGCCTCCATTCTTGACAAATACGTCAGCGATAAGACTCGCGGCATTATTATCAACAGCCCTTCTAATCCCACCGGTTCGGTTTTTTCAAAGGAAACCCTTGCCGCCATCGGTAAGATGGCCATTGAACGTAATTGGGTGATTATCACCGATGATATCTACGATACCATTGTTTACGATGAGGAGCCGTTGCCACATATCCTGGATGTCGATCCTCGTCTCAAGGAGCAGACCATCATTTTGAATGGGGTATCCAAGTCGTTTGCCATGACCGGCTGGCGAATTGGTTATTCGGTGGGGCCTAAGCATATCATTGGGGCGATGAACAAGATTCAGAGCCAAAGCACATCCAACCCGTCATCCATTGCCCAGAAGGCAGCGTTGGCGGCGGTGCGTGGCCCGCAGGATTTTCCGGTGATGATGAAGGAGGCGTTTTTGCCTCGGCGGGATTACATCTTGAAGGAGCTGGCCTCCATTGATAAGGTGACCTGCGTGGTTCCCAAGGGCGCTTTCTACGTCTTTCCTAATCTTTCCGCTTATTACGGGAAAAAGTTCAACGATAAGATCATTGATGGTTCCGTGGCAATGGCTGATTATCTGCTGGAAGAAGCATTACTGGCCACCGTTCCTGGCGCCGCCTTTGGTGCTGATGCCTTTGTGCGGTTTTCTTTCGCCACCTCCATGGAGATTATTGAGGAAGGGATGAAGCGATTGAAAAAGGCGTTGGCTGATCTTTCTTGAGTTGATGGCAAGTGCAGGACGAAGGGGGCTTGGCCAGAATTAAATTTATTCGGTGGGCCCCCCGCCTGGCGCTGTTTCACTGAGCGCCCAGATCCATTGATCCATGGGGCGTTCTTTGGAGAGAGGTTTAGAACCGTTTCTGGTATAGCATCGATATACCCAGTCTGAATCGTTGGACATGTATACCTTGATCAGGCCGTGGGTTGGGTGTTGGTACCATCCTTCCGAATAAGATCCATCCATCTGTGTAGCTCCTTTTTGTCTTGCTAACTCATAACAAAGAAAGGAGTTGCCTGTGCTTATGGCACCCCTTTTGATTTTCCATTATGCTGTTGGTTTAGCACGTATTAGCTTCCAACTCAAGAAAAGATAAACCTTGACCGCAAAGTCCCGAATCTCTTTTTATCCCCACAATTTAGCAGGTTTTTTATATTTGTTCAATCACTACTCTTTGGTCCATCGCTTCTGACGGTGAACTGGTTATTTTGGTGACTTTGCTCTCCTCCCCCCTAGGTCAATTTCGAGATATTTTTATATCTATTTTAATCTCATGTTGATAATGAGCCGTATTTGTGTGTGCGTTCACAATGGGCTGAGTTGTTTCTTCTCTTAGCCCTACTACTTGATTTCCCTACCTGTAGCATTAGTTTTTCTTCCCTAGCGCCGAATTATTCCGATTATAAAAAAAATATTCTACCCTCTGTGTGTGTTGGCAAATAACCATATTAACATATACTTAAGTAGCTTGTGTTTTTGTGTAAGGTGTTTAGGGGGATAATCTTAACATTTGTAATTCCTAGTTGCTTGTTGGGATGTTTCTGTATTACCATTTTCACATAAGCCCATGCGGTGGGTGTTTGGCGAGGATGTTGTTGTGGTTTTATGCTACCTCTCGTTGCGTTGTTGGTTTCGAGCTTTAGTACTGGTTTTCCCTACCTGGAGGGGTTACCAGGATTTTAATTGGAGCCCGGCACTGATTGTTTTTTCCGTTATTGTCGGTTGTTGCGGTGATAGACGTTGTAACTGCTGTCGGGGTAAGGAAAAAAATAATTTTCCAAAGGAGTGCAGATGAGAAATCTTAGTTTGAGGGGCAAGATTGTAAGTTTAGTGGTTTGTTTATTGGTTATGCTGCTCTTGGGGAATATTTTTGGTTTAGTCAAATTACGGAATATTGGTTTTGAGCTGCGCGCCATTGCTGAGGAGGATATGCCTTTGATTGAGGTGGTATCCAGGGCCACAGCCAATGGGCAAAATCAGGCCCTTTGGCTTGAGCGTGCCTTGCGTTATGGCAATGTCCGTCCAGATGGGGAACTGGCGAACAAGGAGGAGCAGGCTGCGGAGCATGAGTTTGCCGCCTATGGGCAGAAGGTAAAGGAAGAACTCCTCAAGGCTGAGACCATCAGCAGTGAAGCACAGCGATTGGCAACTTCAGAATCGGAAAGGGCGGAAATGGACAAGGTGCAGAAACTTTTAAAGGTTGCCGACCATGGTCATGAGCTCTATCAGCAGCATGTAAGCAAAGTATTTACCCTTATCCAGAACGGCAGCCTGCACGAGGCCGAGACCTTGGCTGAAAGCATTGAGATTGAAGAAGAAAAACTTAATGCTGCTTTGGAATCTCTCCTTGCTGAGGTGGAAGGATTTACTCGTGAGGCGACAATGCGCGCTGAACATGAGGAGGAGGCTGCCTTGCAAGGGTCGTTAATTATTACTCTGGGTAGTATCGTTTTTGGAATGTTGATGGGAATTTTGTTGACCAGATCCATTACTCGACCAATCAACAATGCCATTGCCGAACTTGACCAGGGCGCCAATCAGGTAAGTGCTGCCTCTGGCCAGGTATCGGAAGCGAGCCAGCAGTTGGCGGAAGGTGCCAGTGAACAGGCGGCAGGGCTCGAAGAAACTTCCTCGTCTCTTGAGGAAATGTCTTCGATGACCAAGCGTAATGCGGAAAATGCTACAGAAGCAGAGGGGTTGATGCAGGATGCCGGTAAGGTAATTGCTGAAGCTGGAGATAGGATGCAGCGACTTACTGCTTCTATGGTCGATATTGCTGCCGCCAGTGAGGAAACATCTAAAATTATCAAAACAATTGATGAGATTGCCTTTCAAACCAACTTGTTGGCGCTGAATGCTGCTGTGGAGGCGGCCAGAGCCGGGGAGGCCGGGGCTGGTTTTGCAGTGGTGGCGGATGAGGTTCGTAATTTAGCTTTGCGGGCTGGGGATGCTGCAAAAAATACCTCTGCCTTGATTGAAACCACAGTTCAGAAGGTTCAACAAGGTTCTTCGTTGGCCGGGGAAACCAGTGAGGCTTTTTCTGATGTGTCGGTTATTACCAGTAAGATCAATACGCTGGTTGTCGAGATATCCACGGCAACCCGTGAGCAGGCGGAAGGGGTCGGACAGATTAATTTGGCTTTGAATGAGATGGACACGGTGACCCAGCAGAACGCGGCCAGTGCGGAAGAATCTGCCAGTGCTGCTGAAGAACTTAATGCCCAAGCTTACACCATGCGGGATTCGGTGCTGCAGTTGGCTAAGGTGGTTGATGGTCAAAAGGGAAATGGTCAGAACAAGGCATCTAATTTGTCCGCAGGCAGTGGCGGCACTTTTGCACTGACTATTCCTGAATCGGCTTGAATGAAGGTGATTGCGCTTCGGTTGGTTGTGATGATTAGCTGGTGAGGGTGCCGGTAATGCGTAATTGTCGGCACTCTTATTTTCTTGTCATCAGGGTCTCGTCAACTCTTTACCTGATCTCCGACCGATAACTAGCCGAACGTGACCTTAGAAAATTCCACATTATGTGGTCTGAAGCTGGTTATCATGCAATTATTTGCATTTATGACGATTGACATAGTTTCAGCATCGGCGCCCCGGAAGCGATGATTGACAAGGAGTGCTCTTCAACGGTGAAATGCCAACGGATGGCATCCGGGTCAATGGGCGGCCATTCGGTGCGCCCTCTTTCAGGGATGCCGAGTTTGAAGGCTTCTGAGGGCATGATCCCGCCCATGAAACGACCGACGATGGTGTTGAGCAGTTCGGCCAGCAGGTCGGCGGATTGCTGCTCGGTTATTTCCGTGTCAAAACCGTAGATGTTGGCGCCGATTTCGTCAAGCAAGGGGCGACTCATGGCGAGGCGGAATTCCCCTTGCGTCGGTTCCAGAAGCAGTAGTGAATCCCAGACCGGCATCTCGGGCTCGGCCGCATCTGGCCCGGCAGGAAAAACCTCCATGAAGGCCATGCTTTCGAGGCTTTCAGCCACGGCCGCGGCCATGATCTCGTCCCATTGTTCTTTCTGCATTATTAGTCCTCTTTTTCTTCCAGCAACGGTTCCAGTGTTTTCAGCAGGGTTACCGGTGAAATCGGTTTGCCGAGCACCGCAAAGGCACCCAGTTCGAGAAGTTTTTTCTCCCGGGCTGGGTTCCCGGCGCTGGAGATGACCAGAACCGGGAGATCCTGTAACTCGGGTGTCCCCTTGACCCACTTGAGAAGTGATTCTCCGTCCAACACCGGCATGCTGAGATCGGTAATCAGCAGATCAAGGGATTGTTCCTTGATCATGTCTAATGCTTCCTTGCCATCGCCAGCTACGATAATCTCGGCGTCATCAAGGCCGATAATCCCCAGACATTTTTCGATGAACATTCGGGCACAGCTAGAGTCATCGACAACCATGATTCGCATTATTTGGGTTCTCCTTCGCCGGACAATGACGACATGATGGTGTTGAATTCAATTTCCACTTCAAAGATGATTCGAGCGATATCGTCTCGTGAGAGATCGATGTAATCCGAATACGCCGGGTCAATGCTGTGGCGCATGGAGTCTGCGCCGGTGCCGGAGCCGGTCATCATTGAGACGATATCTGCAAGATGCACTACGAAGAGCAACGGTTGTAATTCTATATTGCCTTCTTGGGGATGGTGGTGATATCTGATGACACTGGGTAGTGGTTCCGGCAATCCCCAGTGCTTGGCCAGTTCGAAGCCGATTTCGCTGTGGTTGAAGCCGATTTTTTCATGTTCGGCAACGGAGTAATCCTTAAAGTCACCATGGTCAACAGCGGCGACCATTTCCTCTGTTGTTCCTTCAAGGTAATGGGAGATGATTGCCTTGCCGAGATCATGCATTAGGCCGCAGGTGAAGGCGGTGTCAGGGTTGACTTCCAGTTTGGCGTAAGGGGCAATCTTTTTGGCGGCGATGGCTGAGCGCAGATTATGGCGCCAGAGGTCACCCTGATTGGCAGCGTAACCGTCAAGATCGGCATGAAAGAGTTGGGCGGCGGCCTCGGAAAAAACAATACTGAGGATCATATCCTCGCCCACCAGCGATACGGCCCGGTCAAGGGAGGTTATTTCCTTACCTCTAGACATGGCTGCCGAGTTGACTGTTTTGAGAATATAGCCGGTGAGGGCTGCGTCACATTTAATAATGTTTATGATATCGGTCAGGTTATGGTCTTTCTGGTTGGCGAGCTGGAGCAGTTGAGTGCCGCTGGTGGGGATGAGCGGAACTTTCTTGATGGCGGCCAGGATTTCGTCATGGGTAATTTGTGTCGTCATATCTGCCAATCCTTTTTGCCGGGAGAAGAAATGGTGATCCGACCGGTTTTCACTTCCACTGAGACCGTGCGGCTGAAGTTTGCGCCCAGATCTTCGGCCACGGCCCCCATCCCCAAAGACCAGAGGATTTTCTTAATCGCCAGGATATTGCGTTTGCCGACATTGAAAATATTGTTTGGATCCAGAACCTTGGCTCCGCCTGCCAGTTTGACCACCATCCCCTTGTTGCCGGGACTGTTGGCGCCGATTTTTGCCATCTCTTTAAGTAGTACCGGGATGCCGGTGTCGGCGAAATAGCCGGGCCGGTCGTTTGCACTGCCGCGCGCCACCGCCGAGTCGGGCAGTGCCACATGTACCATCCCCACCGAACGGGTAGGAGGATGCAGCATGATCACCGCCACGCAGGAGCCGAGGGCAAAGGTCTTGATGGATTCAGCCGGATTTTTTGAGACGGCAAGGCCGCCAACGCCGACGATGTTGTGATTACTCATGCAATCCTTCTAGGATAATAAACGTAAGGTTAGGCTGATTTCAGAAATTCATTATACGGTTTTTGGTGGTGATGTGCCATGGATTCTGCATAGAAAAACTTTTTTTGAATGGACTACGGTAGGGTGTTGGTGATTGGGAAGGTCAGGAGAAAACAACTGCCTTCTCCTTCCTTGCTGGTCACCTCAATGGTGCCGTTTTGTTGTTCCACCAAGTGCTTCGTGATCGCCAAACCAAGGCCGGTGCCTGGTTCGTCGTCGGTGCCGCGCCGTGCGGCCTTGGTGAATTTTTCAAACAGTTGCGGCAGGATTGCTGCCGGGATGCCGATACCGGTGTCTGTAATGGTAAGATTAATTTTCTTGTTCTTGATTGGTTGCAGGGTGATGTTCACCTTGCCTTCGGTGGGGGTGAACTTGATTGCGTTTGAGAGCAGGTTGTTCATGATTCGCTGCAGACTGTTGCGATTGCCGTCGATGATGGCGTCACACTGACCGTTGTTAACGGTTTCCAGGACCACTCCTTTTTTGAAGGCGGTCTGTTGCACGCTGGCTGTGGCGATATGGATGATGGGCAACAGTGAGAGGGGGGTGAGGGTGCCTTCATTGTTTTGCGATTCGAGGCGGCTTAGAGACAGGATGTCGTTGACGATTTCCAGCATCAGGGTTGATGAGTCCTTGATGGTGGTAATCATTTTTTGGTGTCGTTGGGAAAGGGAATCCTCTCGCTCTAGAATTTGGCTGAAGCCCATGATTCCGTTCAGCGGATTCTTGAGATCATGGGTGGCCATGGCGACAAACTCATCGCGTAGTTTGTTGAGGTGTTCCAGTTGTTCAACGTTGCTGTTCAACTCTTTAATAAGTTCCCACTGCGACATGTGGACCCTGATCCTGGCCAGCAGCTCTTCCTTGACAAAGGGCTTCATGATGTAGTCGGTGGCACCGGCCTGGAACATGTTGAGGATCATCCCCCTTTCCGTGGCCCCGCTCACGAAGATGATTGGGGTGTGACGTAATCCCATCCGACTGCGGAGTTGGGCGCAGAGTTCGCTGCCATTCATTTCCGGCATCATGTAGTCGGTGATGATCAGGTCGATGTCGGTACGTTTCTGCGCCACGATTTGCAAGGCTTCCGGGCCGGATGCAGCTTCGATTACCTCGATGCCCTGCCGTCGCAGGATATTGCTGATAATCATCTTGGTGACTTCGTTGTCATCAACTACCAGGGCGGTAAATCCCTCGGGAAGGCTGCTACAGCGTAACATGCGGTTGGCGGTCATGACCACTTCCTGCCAGGGGGCGGAAGATGTTTTTGAGATGAATTCGGTGGCGCCCAGATAGAATCCCTGCTCGCGGTCTTCGATACTGTCTTTGCCGGTGAAGAAGATGATGGGGATATGTTTGCCTTCTTTGCATGAGCGGATCTCGGCGGTGGCTTGAAAGCCGTTCATTTCTGGCATGTCCACATCCATGGTAATGAGATGGGGTTTTATTTCCTTTGCTTTGGCTACGGAATCCTGCCCGTTTACCGCTTCAAAAACCTCGTAGCCGTTTTCTTCTAGTTTTTTCCTTAAGCCGGTGCGGATGGAGCGACTGTCATCAACAATAAGAATGCGCATCTTGTCACCTGCGGTGTTGCTTGTTTTTATATGTTTTTCGTTGTTAAAAAATTGCAGCGAATTCACGGAAAAATGAAATATAAAAATATCTTTTACTATATGTCGATTATGGATATTGGGGCAAGGGAAATGACTATGGTTTGTCAGGCGAGCTTATGCCAATGGGGCTGTCTGTTTATCTTGGGGTGGCCTCGGGCCGTTGTTTTTCAGCTGTTTTTCTATTTATTCTTGGCTCATGGTTTCGCGCCCTCCCAAGGCAGCAAGCAAGCGGTGGAGTTGTAGTCGGTGTTCCTTGGTGATGAGCGGCCCTGGTTCCTCTGTCGATAATTGTTGGGTGGCCCCAAGGGTATGGCTGATAAAGCCCCCATCGGTCATTGAATGATCAGGTTGTCAGTGATGGAAATGGTGATGATAAAGAGGGCGGTTGCTAGGACGGAAATTCCGATTTGCAGGGTGAAGTTTAGTTGCATCAATGAGTTCTCGTAAGCGGGTTGTTACAGCCATTTCTGTTTTTTGAAGATCCACACCTCGACGCCAACCAGCGCCGCCAGGAGAAGGCAGACAATGGTGAAGGCCAGGGGGCTGTTTGAACCTGGAATACCGCCGACGTTGATGCCGAGCAGGCCGGTGAGGAAGCTCAAGGGGAGAAAAACCGCAGCGATGATAGAGAGAAAGTACATTCGCCGGTTGGCCTGTTCGGAGAGGCGGCTGGCGATCTCTTCGTGGGTGACTCCGGCCTGGTCGCGGGCGGCATCGAGGTCCTCAACCTGGCGGGTGAGACGGTCGGAAACCTCCCGGAGCCGCATGCGGTCCTGCTCGGAGAGCCATTCTACTTTCTCGACCTGGAGACGGTTCAACGCCTCCCGCTGCGGAGCCAGATAGCGGCGCAGGCTGATGATCTGGCGGCGGATGTCGGCCAGCCTCGTCCGCAGATCCTTACTTTCGGCGCAGATGACCTCCTCCTCCATTTCTGCGACATGATCTTCGATGTCGGCAATAACCTCTCCCACCTGTTCAAGAAGGCGGTGGTTGATTTCGATCAAAAATTCACCAATCGTGGATGGGCCGACCTTGTTTGCCAGGGCCGCCTCAAGTTCCTTGAGGGCCAGCAGAGGGCGTTTGCCAGCAGAGATGATTCGGTTTCGATCCAGCCAGAGGCGCACCGAAATCATGTCCTCAGGATCGGCGTCGGGGGAAAGGTTAACTCCGCGCAGGGCCATGAGCAGACCAGAGCCGATGGGGGTGACCCGGGGGCGGGTTTCCTCGGCGAGTAGTGCTTCGATTATTAACTCGTCAAGGCCGCTGTGCAGGTAAAGCCAACTTTGGCCCTGTTCTGAAGCGTAGTTGAGGTGTACCCAGAGCAAGTTTTTGTCGCTTTTGGGGTCGGTGAGGTCATGCCAGTCCAGCGGGGAGACTCCCCCTTGGCCGTCAAGTTGGCTGGCCTTGATGGTGAAGTTGTTGGTTGGCATATGTTCCCCTTGCGGTTCAGTTCTTGAAAGAACTCTTTTCTTGGTATATGCGTATTTTCGCTCACCGCAAAGGGAAAGTGTTGGTTTATTGCACCCAGGAAGCAATGGGAAAAAGGGTGTTACCAATGCGGCTGGTTACCGATCCGGTAGTTCATTACCTCCAGGGTGTCGCTGACCACCACGAAGGCGGTGGGGTCAATCTGGCTGATGATCCGTTTCAGCTGGCCGATCTCCCGAAAGGTGATAACCGTATAGAGGATGTGCTCCTGCTGGCCGGAGTAGCCGCCCTGGCCTTCTATTACCGTCACCCCGCGCCTGATGTCGCTGAGAATTTCCTGAGAGATCAGTTTCCATTTTTTGGAAATGATATGCACCGCTTTGCGCTGGGAAAGGCCGGTGACCACCATGTCGACGATCCGTGAACTGACGAACATGTAAATCAAGGTGTAAATCACTGCCTCCAGTGAGAAGAGAAAACCGACCAGGGTGATAACGATGACGTTGATTGCCATGATGGTATTGCCAAGGCTGATGGAAAATCGCTTGAGCAGGATGATCGACAGGATGTCGGAGCCGCCCGAGGAGCCGTAGGAACGCAAGATGATGCCGGTGCCGGAGCCGAAAAGGATGCCGCCGAAGAGTGCCGCCAGCAGGGTGTCAGCCAGCGGGATGTCGATCTTGAGAAAGGTGGCGGCAGTGGTAAAGGTGAGCAGGCCGACAACGCTGTAGAGAAAAAATCGTTTCCCCACCGCCCGATAGGCGAAGATATAGAGCGGGATGTTGAAGAGAAAATAGAGGGGGGCGAAGGGCAGTTCTTTGATCAGGGTGTTGATGATTAGCACCAGACCGGTGACACCGCCGCTGATAAACCGGTGCGGAATCAGGACGCCGTTGATGGCAACGGCGCAGAGGCTGCTGCCGACCGCGATCAGCAACAGATTCCAGAGGATGTCGACAATTTTGGCGCGGGTGGATAAGGCTGGAAGTGTGGTCATGGAATGAATTCGATTGGTGAAACGAGTTTACCGCAACGAGGCGATGAAGGGGCCGACGGCTTCCGGGCCCTTCTCTTCCACCAGCTTGATGGTGGCGGTGCCGATGACGGCGATGTCTGCCTTGCCGGTGAGGGTCTCGACATCGCTCTTGTCGGCGATGCCGAAACCCACGGCCAGCGGTAGATCGGTGGCGGCCCGGCAGCGAGCCATGTAGGCGGCAAAGTCCTCATCAAAGGAAGATTTCTTGCCGGTGACCCCTTTGCGGGCCACGCAGTAAATGAAGCCTGCGCCGTTATCGGCGAGAAACCGCATCCGCTCTTCCGTGGAAGTGGGGGCAAAGATCTGGATGGGGGCCAGCTCATATTTTTTGGTCAGAGCCAGATATTTTTCGCCCTCTTCCGGCGGCAAATCTGGAACGATGAACCCTTTGATGCCGATCTCTTTGGATTTCTTAAAGAATTCCTCTTCGTCGTACTTGAAAAGGATGTTGTAGTAGGTCATGAATAGAAAGGGGATATCGTGGGTTGCAGCCATTTCGGCGGCAAACTCGAAACACTGCTGCACCGTAGCCCCAGCGGCAATTGACTCCTGATTGGCCATCATGATCACCGGCCCGTCGGCCATGGGCTCGGAGAAGGGGATCTGCAGCTCGATGACATCAACGCCGTTTTCCACCATCTGCTTGATTACCTGGCGGTTGACCTCAAACGAGGGATAGCCAAGAACCAGATGGGTCATCAATAAGATATCTTTTTGGGCGCGGGCGGCGCCCAGTTGTTGTTCAAGTTGCATATTCTTCTCCCTTACCGCGGATAAATGCCTTCCAGGATGGATCGTCAAAGGCGTGGGCGATGGTAAAGATGTCCTTGTCGCCCCGACCGGATTGATTGATGATCAGCGCCTGATCCGGTTTTAACTCTGGGGCCTCCTTAAAGGCATGGACAAAGGCGTGGGTTGATTCCAGGGCCGGGATGATCCCTTCCTTCTTCATGGTTAGATCAAGGGCGGCCATCACCTCGGCATCGGTGGCGGCGGCAAAGCGAACCCGTTTCTTTTCCCAGAGATCACTCAAAATCGGTGAAACGCCAATGTAATCAAGGCCCGCTGCCACCGAATGGGTGTCCAGCATCTGGCCGTCGTCGTTTTGTAAAAACATGGTTTTATAACCTTGCGCCACCCCCACCGAAGCGTCCTTGCTGGCAAGGCGCGCCGCATGTTGGCCGGTGTCGATTCCCTTGCCGCCAGCCTCAACGCCGATGAGATCCACCGCCTTGTCGGCCAGAAAGCCTTGAAAGATGCCCATGGCGTTGGAGCCGCCGCCTACGCAGGCGTAAACCCGTTCCGGCAACTTGCCGAATTGGTTGAGGATCTGTTTACGGGCCTCAATGCCGATGATGGATTGAAACCAGGCCACCATCTCTGGAAATGGGTGGGGGCCGCAGACCGTGCCCATGACGTAATGGGTGTCGTCCATGCTGCTCACCCAGTCGCGGAACGCTTCATTGATGGCGTCTTTCAAGGTTCTGGCCCCGGAGGTTACCGGTACCACGGTGGCGCCCATCTTTTCCATCCAGAAAACATTGGGTCGCTGCCGTATTACATCTTCTTCGCCCATGTAGATGGTGCATTCGAAACCGAATTTGGCGGCCATGGTGGCAGTGGCCACCCCGTGTTGACCAGCGCCGGTCTCGGCGATAACCCGTTTCTTGCCCATCCGTTTCACCAGCAAGCCCTGGCCCATGACATTGTTAGCCTTGTGGGCGCCGGTGTGGTTGAGATCTTCGCGTTTGATATAGATCTGGCCGCCGCCGAAGTGACGGCTCAAGTTTTCGGCATGGGTGAGGGGGGTGGGCCGACAGGAATAGGTAGCCATCAGGTCGATGTACTCCTGCCAGAAGGCGGGGTCACCTTTAACCTGCTCAAACGCTTGGTTGAGTTGCTTGAAGGTTTCGTACAGTACCTCGGGGATATACGCCCCGCCCCAGTTACCGAAATAGCCTTTTTTGTTCATTTGTTTCTCGTGTCCTTAATGCTGGTTGCTGTGGCCCTAAGATAAGCGGTATCTCTCTGTCTTTCAGCTAGTTTAGAAAGGGGATAAGATAACCCTCCCGGTGCGAATTCTCAAGGGTTTTGCATGGTGATCGGCGGAATTTAGATTAGTTTGCGACCGGGGAGTCCGGTGGATAATTATTTTTTCTAACGAAAAGTTACGGAGTGTCGAAGGGGCAAGGGATTTCAAGCTGATTGTACCGATATCAAATGGAAACATAATTAAAACCTCAGCCAGAGTTGGGATGTCGTTAGGCGGGATCAGCAAAGAGTTGTTCGTCTGCCACTGGGCCAGTAGTGCTTTTTCTCCATAAACATCGCCTAAGGTTAATCGTTGGTCTGGGTGAATGTCGATCCCCTTTACTTTTTTTCTTTCATCAAGCCAGCCAATGCAGCGAAGGGGTTAAGGGTTACTTCCGGGTGGCAGAGATTGCGCCAAGGGCTGGTAGATAGAGCCTAACAGGTAGATTGCCAGAGCAGTTTGGATTTGACTCATGGCTGCCAACTCTCAAGACCAGCTGCTGGTGTTGTTGTGATCTGTGAGAGCTACTAATTTGTTAGAAATGTTAGTTTTTGTTGCTTCAGCGGAGTTTTGTTTAGTATGCTAAGTATTGCCTTATTGCCTTATTGCCTTATTGCCATGCGGTGTTTTGCTTGTTCTTGTCGGGCGTTATTTCTTGGTTCTCTGCACTGTTTATGTAGTTGTCATCATCAATGATAACTAGGTGTTAAAGGTCTGTTGGCCTGACAGGGAAGGGGGGGCGGTGGGGTTGTGTCGCTATGCAGGTACGTAGATGTACTTCAAACTTAACCTAGTAAAGAGGTGTATGATGGCTGAAGAAAAATCACTTGGTAATCCAGCAGTGGTGGGATTGGCTGGATTTGGTATGACCACCCTGATCCTGCAGTTTCACAACCTTGGCTGGGTGGGTATCGCGCCGGTTATCTGGATTGGTCTGATGTTTGGTGGCAGCGCCCAACTGGTGGCTGGTTTACTGGAATTCAAGACCGGCAATAATTTTGGTTTCTGTGCTTTTACCGGTTACGGTGCTTTCTGGATTTCGCTCTGTTTTTACTTGATTTTCGGTACCAGTCCTGAATTGGTAAAAGCGTATCCTGTCTTGCAATTCGATGCCAACGGTCTTGGTATCTTCTTATTGATGTGGACCTTTTTTACCTTGATTCTATTTATCGCTTCAATGAAACATCATACCGTTCTCGCCCTGCTTTTTCTTACCCTGTTACTGGGGTTTATCGGCCTGGATATTAAGGAACTGGCCGGCAGCAAATTGGCTGGAACCTTAGCGGCCTATGATCTCATCGTTTGCGCTCTACTGGCTTGGTACCTGATGGCGGTGACCGTTTATGAAGAATCTGGAATTAAACTGCCGGTGGGCAAGGCTTGGCTTTAGATTGAATGGTGTTTGGTGAGAAATCTAAAAAACCGGTAGAGGGGAATTCTCTTTGCCGGTTTTTTTGAGGGGGCAGTTGTTTACTCGCCATTGACGCCTTTCTGGTTCCTGCACCGTCGCAATATTCCCCCTGGGCGCTATCCCTAGTATGTGAGTCTCTTTGCTTGAGCAACAGAAAGAAAATTCCAACCTGTTCTCAAATGATTCGCACTTGCACTGTTTCGATGAACTTGTCGTCTGCCAGAATATCTGAGACAACAATCACTCGGTCACCGGCGGTGATAAGTTGTCGGCGTAGCAATTTGTCGATGGCGCGCTGGATGGAGACTTCCGGGTCTTTGGACAGTTTGATCAAGAACGGATGAATTCCCCAAAAGATTTCCAGCCGTCGCCGGACATTGGTGGTGTTGGTGAAGGCGAAGATTGGCGCGCTGGGCCGACATCGTGATAAAAGCATGGCCATTAGGCCGCGGCGGGTAAAGACCAGGATGGCACTGCTGTGCAAGTTGTTGTTGAGGATTGAGGCGCTGCGGCAAATCTCATATTTTGAGTTTTCCGAGGGGGGGACTCTTACGGTGGTGTCCAGGGCTAAATTTCGTTCAATGCGGCGGGCGACAATATCCATGGTCGCCAGGGCTTTGAGGGGGTGTTTGCCGGTGGCCGTTTCGCCGGAAAGCATGGTGGCGTCCGCCCCTTGCATTACCGCCTGGGTGATATCCGTGACCTCTGCGCGAGTGGGGGTGGGGTTGACGATCATCGATTCCAGCATGTGGGTAGCCACCAACACCGGTTTGCCCACTTCCCGACATTTGCGGACAATTTCATCCTGAAGTAGTGGTACTTCCTCGAAGGGTAATTCCGCTCCCAAGTCACCGCGGGCGATCATGATCCCGTCCGCTCTGGCGATGATTTCGTCAAGATGGGGGATCGCTTCCGCGCTTTCAATCTTGGCGATGATATCAATGGAACCGTTTTCTACTTGAAGGAATTCTCTTAACTTGCTAATCGCCTCAGCGGTTCGCACAAAGGAGAGGGCGATGAAATCAACCCCGTTGTCGATCCCGAAGCGGATATCCAGCCAGTCTTTGTCGGTGATTGAAGGCAGGTCGGCGCTCTTGCCGCGGATATTAACGTGGCGGCGGGAGGTGAGAATAGCATCATCCAGGCATTGGCAAATGATGTCCTTATCGGTGACCCGGAGTACCTTCAGACTGATCATGCCGCCGTCGATGAGCACCGTGTCGCCGACTTCTACCTCATCGACAAATCCATCATAGCTAACCTCCACTGTATTGGCTTCAAGCTCTGCCTGCCTGCGAATGGTGAGAACCAGTTGGTCGCCCTTTTTGAGGGAGAGGTCGCAGTTGACATCGCCGGTACGCACCTCCGGCCCCTTGGTGTCCAGAAGGATGGCCAGTGCGCCGCCCAATTTTTTGTTGAGGCGCTTGATGTGATGGATGACCGTTCTGTGCCACTCATGGGAACCGTGGGACATGTTGAGCCGAGCCACATTCATGCCGTTTTCGGCAAGTTTCTTCAACATTTCGAAAGAGGCGGTTTTGGGGCCGATGGTACAGATGATTTTTGTGTTTCGCATGGGTGAATCTCGTCATGTGGGCGCTGGAATGCAGCAGCTCAAACAAATCTGCTCTGGATGGCAATGGGTGAGTAATTATTTAAAGAATTAAGAATGGGGTGAAGGGGGGCTGGTGTCAAGGATAAATGGCAAATATGCAAAGCTAATTGTGGCGCTGTTTGGTGGAGTGGCTTGAAAAGAGCGGCCAGAGTTATTGTGATTAGGTCTTGTTTTGGTTGGGCCGGGAAAAGCTGGAAACCTGTGCTGGAAATGATTTGGTTTGAATTTGGCATGGAACTTTTTTTGGGGGGGGGATGGTAACTTATACCGATTCGTTTAGCGTTTAGTATTGTTGCTACCTCCTTGGTTGTGGTAAAAAACATTAGCAATGTGCTGTGTTAGTAATCATTGCTGCTTGCGGCGGTTGGGATGGGGAGAATGGTTGCGGTGCTTGTTTATTGGTAGAGTTTCGGTGGGGTTTGTTGTTCGGCCAATGAGTTTTGTCTCGGTGATGTTGTAATCATGATTAATTTCAATAAAATAACCTTTCGGATGACGGTGCCCATCGTTGCCCTGATGTTAGCTTCAGGGTTGGTGATGTATTCTTATGTTCTCCAGCCCGTTGCCGACACCCTCAATCACGTCATTAAAACCGAACACCAGCAAAATCTTTTTGTCGGTGCTGATATAATTGACCGTGTTCATGATGCTCTCCTTGCCAAAGGCCAGGTCAGCAATCCATTGGCGATCCAGAACGCAAAGGCCGAGGTGTTCCATCAGCTGAAAGATTATTGCAAACTTCAAGGCTTCGACATTGCCGTTATGGAAAACGGCAAAGAGGTGTTTGCCTATAAAAGTACAGAGCCGGTCACCGCAAGGCAAAGCTTACAGGATAAGTTGTTTTTTTCCATGGTGGACATTGATGACACGACCACATCCATGCATCTTGACTTCGAGCCATGGCAATGGCAGGTACATTTTAATCAACAGGACCCTCATTTTCTGGATATTATCAGCCAGATTCAGTTTGCTTACAGTATGGCTATTCTGACCTTTTTCTTGGTCTTTATTTTGCTGGTGGTTGTTTTGTCTCGGACGGTTTTGAGGCCGATTTCTCAAATCGTTTCTCCCCTTGGCCAGAGGAGGTTGCCGGCTTATAAAGGAATTTATGAATTTGAATTTTTGAGCGATTTGATTGCCGGTGACATTCGTAAAAGGGAAGCCACGGAAGCGGAGCTCAAGGGCCATCGAGAAAATCTCGAAAAACTGATTAGTGAACGAACGGCTGAACTGCAAGAGGCCAATATCGCCCTTGAAAAAGAGGTTGCTGAACGTTTTGCGGCGGAAATGACCAGTCGTCAATCTCTTGCCCAGTTGGATCAGATATTTAACACTGCCGCCGATGGTATGCGGGTGGTTGATAAACACTTTGAGATGGTTTTGTTCAATGAAACCTTTCTCGCCCTGATTGGGTTGGAGCGTGCCGAGATAGAGGGAAGAAAGTGTTACGAGGTGTTCCCCGGTCACTGTTGTCATACTCCTGCCTGTCCGGTGACCCGTATTTTCGGTGGGGAGGATGAGGTTGTAACCGAGGTTGTTAAGGATCGGCTGGACGGTACTACGGTTTCCTGTATTGTAACGGCGAAGCCGTTTCGTTCTTCGGACGGTGAATTGGTCGGCATTGTGGAGGATTTTAGGGATATTACTGAGATTAGGCAGGCCATGGAGGAATTGACCAGGGCCAAGAAAGATGCCGAGGCCGCTAACCGGGCCAAGAGTGAGTTCTTGGCCAACATGAGTCATGAGATTCGTACTCCCATGAACGGGATTATTGGTATGACGGATCTGCTTCTCGCTACGGAAATGATTCCGCAGCAAAGGCAATTCCTGGAAATGTCGAAGATTTCCAGTACCCGTTTGCTGGGGATTATCAACGATGTCCTTGATTTTTCCAAGATTGAGGCGGGAAAGTTGCTCATTAGTGCAGCTCCCTTCAATATTCATCAGATTTGTGCCGGTTGCCTGCCGCCATTGGCGGTCAATGCCCATCAGAAGGGGCTTGAGTTTGCATATCAAATTGACGGTATGGTGCCGGAATTTGTTGTTGGGGATGGTGACCGGTTACAGCAGATTATGGTCAATCTGGTTGGCAATGCTATCAAGTTCACCCAAAGTGGTGAGATTGTCGTGCGGGTGATGGTTGTTGGCGAAGAAGAAGAGGTTGGGGGGGGCAACATCACTTCTGGCCTTGTCCGGTTTCATATCTCGGTGGAGGACAGTGGCATCGGCATTGCCCCAGGGGAGCAGGAGAGGATTTTTGATGTTTTCTGTCAGGCCGATAGTTCTTCCACCCGCCAGTATGGCGGCACTGGTTTGGGGTTGAGTATCTCCTTTTGGTTGGTGGAGTTGATGGGGGGGCGGATTTGGGTCGAAAGTGTAATTGGCAAGGGCAGTACCTTTCATTTTGTTTTGCCGTTTCCGGTTGCCATGGGTGAGGTTCTGCCCCAGGAAGATGATTTACCGGAATTGTGGTCCGAGCTGAAAGCCCTGGTTGTTGATGATCATGAAGCCACTCGTTTATCACTGGCGGAGATGCTTGCTGGCAGGATAGGGCAGGTGGAGAGCGTTGCCAGTGGGGAAACGGTTCTGGAAAGACTTCGAGAAGAGCCCTGCGATGTTGTGTTTTTGGATGTGGGGATGCCGGAAATGGCTGACCTGCGTTTGGCTCTGGAGATCAAGGCGGAGCCGGCGTTGCTTCAGACAGCGGTGATTCTTTTGACCACCATTGGTCTGGATGAGGGGGACATCGCCTGCGGGGCGGAAGATGCTGCCTTTGTTTGTCTGCAAAAACCGGTTGGTCGTCGTGATTTGTTTAAGGCGCTACAGGCGTTGAATGTCCATGTGGCGGAGAAGCGGGAAGATGAGGAGGTTGCTCAGCAATCCCAGGCCAGTTGTCCGCATAATTTACATATTCTTCTTGTGGAAGATGATCTTATTAACCGGACGGTGGCGGAAGCAATTATTACCAGTCAGGGCTGGCGGGTGACGGCTGTGGAGAATGGCCAACTTGCATTGACGGCCCTTGCCGAAGATTGCTATGACCTGGCGTTGATGGATATTCAGATGCCGGAGATGGATGGGATGGAAACAACCGCTTTCATCCGCCGTGCGGAGCAGGGTACGGAGAGGCATTTGCCGATTATTGCCATGACCGCCCATGCTCTGGATGGGGATCGGGAGAGATGTTTGGAAGGAGGCATGGACGGCTATGTCGCCAAGCCTGTACACTGCGGACATTTACGTCAGGAGATCTCCAAGGTGTTCTCTGTCTGTGGGCATGCGGCTGACTGGCGGAAGATCGGCTGAAATGTTGTGGCGGTGTGCTGCGGTTTTTATCTGTCAAGTTGTCCCATTATCTCCTGGGTTGAGGTTACCTGAGCATAGACAGCGCCAAGGGCTGCCATGTAGGCTGCATGCACCATCCTGCTGGGGACATCGACTCCATCATGGCCTAGATCCCTGGTCGCGCAACCATCAGCGGCGACAACACAGCTATAGCCCTTATCAAAGGCCGCCCGCACCGTGGCATCGATACACATATGTGACATCATTCCGCAAAAAGTTATTTTCTTAATCCCATTTTCCTCTAACAGCTTGTCAAGTTCAGTGCCTCGGAAGCTATTGGGGGAGTTCTTGGTGACGATCTTTTCATCGGCCAGGGGCTGGACACTGGTGTGTATTTCAACCCCGGAAGTTCCCGGCAGGAAAAAGGTTGCCCCCTCGCGGGTGGAAATATGTTGGATATGGACGATGAGCTTGCCCTGCCTACGATAAGCATTGAGCAGGGTTCGCGCATTTTGGGCGGCATCTTCAGCGCCGACTACCTCCATGGTGCCGCCGGGGAAATAATCATTCTGGATATCGATGATAACTAACGCTTCTGGCATGTTCTTGCTCCTGTGCTGAAATCTTTTTGTGAAGGTACATCATGCTCTTTTGTCTTTACGTTGTTGAGTAATGGCTGGTGCCGGTTGAGCTATCATTTGCGGCCAGCAAATAAGGCAAAAATCCCATATTTAAAATGACAGTCAACGTCTTTGAAGCCAATTTCAGTTAAGGCGTGCAACTGTGATTCCAGGGTGTCGGTGATGTTGTCCGGGTTTTCTTTATATTGGTCTGGTATCCCCATTAATTTTCTCCCCATTTCTTTATTCGGATGGGCGTTGATCCATTCTCGCCACAGGGCCAGGTGGAATTCATCTGTCTGCCCCTGTG
>JAQYVW010000104.1 GCA_030145325.1 Desulfurivibrionaceae bacterium | reverse complement strand
AACTTAACCAACGAGAATTACAGGAGAAACCAGAATACGACCAGAAAACAAAAAAGGCCTTACAACGAAAACGCTGTAAGGCCTTACTGTTCTTGGTGCCGGGACACAGAATCGAACTGTGGACACACGGATTTTCAGTCCGTTTTTACCACCAACACCCATCAAAGCTAACCACCATAACTTACGACACATCAAGCACATACTTAACAGTGATTAATGCTGATTAAGTACGAATAATTGACGCAGGTGGAGCAATATTGGAGCAAACATCCAAGGGAAGAAAAGATGGAGGAAGCAAGCGATAAGAATATAAAGAGACCATCACCCAAGGAGAATGAGACTTAGGTGTAAAAGTTTAGACCTAAGCTTACACTTTTTCACATGTATGGCTCTGCTACATCTGACACCCACAGCTCTTTTCCCCTTTTTTTCTCTCCAATATCAACGACTCCACCCCTCAGACAACACCTCAGCCTGCCGTAATACCAGATCAATCGCATCATCCTGCATATCAGGCGGATACTTGTATTTCTTCAGTAACCGGCGCACCAGGTTCCGCATTTTGGCTCGTACACTGTCTCGTACCTGCCAATCAACCGTGGTGCTGGCCCGGAGCTTTTCGGTCAACTCGTGGGCGATCTGCTTTAATATCTCATCACCCAACTCACGTACCGCGCTTTCGTTGTTGGCCAAGGCATCATAAAAAGCCAGCTCATCAGGATTCAGCCCCAGCGCCTCTTCACGCTCCATGGCCGCTTGAAAATCCTTGGCCATCTGGATCAGCTCTTCAATCACCTGGGCGGTTTCAATGGCCCGGGCGTTATAGCGCCGCAGGGTTTCCAGCAGCCGCTCGCCGTATTTCATTTCCTGGACCACGTTGTTGCTGGTCTTGGACTTTATGGCGTCCCGCAACAGTTTCTCCAATAACTCGACAGCCAGGTTGCGGCTTGGCATCTTGCGCACATCGGCCAGAAACTCGTCAGACAGCAGGGCAATATTGGGTTTATCTAGTCCGGCCAGGGCAAAGATATCAGCCACCCCGCCAGGGATCACCGCATTATCCAAAATCTGCTTTAAGGCGGTATTCTTGTCTTCCTCGCACCGTTTCTTGTCAATGGTGGTAAATTTACTGATCACCGCCTTGATCGCTGAAAAAAAGGCGATCTCCTTGCGCAGCGGCTCTACCTCATCCAAGGTGCCGCACAGAGCAAACGCCCTGGTCATCGCGACCACCACATCCAGGAAGCGCTTCTTGCCGTCTTCCAGGCCAAGCACATGGTTGGCCGCCAACGGCAAGAGCTGCACCGCATTAGTTTCATAGTCACTATAATCAAAGCCCGCAAACATCCCGCGCGCCACGTCCATCTTTTCGCTCAGGATCGCATAGGCTTCTTCGGCCATCAGGGTCGGAGCACCCTTACCCTTGGAGTCAGTATAGGTCTTGAGCGCGTCCTTCAGTTCATTGCCGATACCGATATAATCAACCACCAGCCCACCCGGCTTGTCCTTGAACACCCGGTTCACTCGGGCAATGGCCTGCATCAGGTTATGGCCCTTCATCGGCTTATCGACATACATGGTATGGCAGCATGGCGCATCAAAGCCGGTCAGCCACATATCCCGGACAATGACCAACTGCAGCGAATCATTGGCATCCTTAAACCGCTTCTCCAACCGCTTCTTGATCTGCTTATTGTGGATATGCGGCCGGAGCAATTCCCGGTCCGAGGCGGAGCCGGTCATCACAACCTTGATTGCCCCTTTCTCCGGGTCATCATCATGCCACTCAGGCCGTAATTCGGTAATGGCATTGTAAGTCATGGCGCATATTTCTCGGCTCATACAGACGATCATCGCCTTGCCTGGGAAAACCGCCGTTCTGGTCTCAAAATGCTTCACCAGATCTTCCGCTACTTCCTTTAAGCGCGGCTCAGCCCCTACCAGTTTTTCCAGAGTAGCCCACTTGCTCTTGGTCTTCTCCCGCAGGGTGATATCTTCCTCGTCCTCGATAACCTCTTCCACTTCGTCGTTCAGAGTCTCGATATCATCCCGGTTGATATCAAGCTTTGCTAGGCGCGATTCATAATAGATGGGCACCGTGGCCCCGTCATCCACCGCATCCTGAATATCGTAGATCGAAACATACTCGCCGAATACCGCCCGAGTGTCCTTGTCCTCATGGGAGATCGGTGTGCCGGTGAAACCGATGAAGGTCGCGGTCGGCAGAGCATCGCGCATATGCTTGGCATAGCCGAAGATATACTTGCCGGTCTTGGTATCGAGACGGGCCCTAAAGCCGTATTGGCTTCGGTGCGCCTCATCGCTAATCACCACAATATTTGATCGTCCACTCAAGGCCGGGTGGAATTCTTCGCCATTCAGAAGAGAAAACTTCTGCACCGTGGTGAAGATGATGCCGCCGGACTGCCGAGCCGCCAGCAGATCCCGTAGCTCCTCGCGGCTGTCGGCCTGTTGCGGCATCTGCTTGAGCAGTTCCTGGGCATTGGAGAAGGTGTTATAGAGCTGGCCATCCAGATCATTGCGATCGGTTACCACCACGATGGTCGGGTTGTTCATCTCCGGCTGTTGCAGGAGTTTCCCGGCATAGCAGCACATGGAGATACTCTTGCCTGACCCCTGGGTATGCCAGACCACCCCGGCCTTTTTCGAGCCCGGCACCACCTCCCTGCCGTAGGTCGCCCGTGGCTCCCCTGTTTCATGGCCTCGTGCTTCCTGGGAAGCGATCACCGTCACCCGCACCGCCTCGCGCACCGCATGAAACTGGTGATACCCGGCCACCTTTTTAATGATGGAGTCGCCATCCTGCTCGAAAATGACAAAATAGCGGAGATAATCCAGCAGCAGTTCGGGATCAAAAAAACCCTTCACCACCTTTTCCAACTCATATTCCAAGACCGGCCGGTCGTCCTCGTTCTTGATGGTCCGCCACGGCATGAACCACTCTTTATTGGCGGTCAGCGAACCGATCCGGGCATTCATGCCGTCGGAGATCACCAGGGCCTCATTGCAAACGAACAGATCACTAATCTCTTCCTTGTAGGTCTGCAACTGGTTAAAGGCGTCCCAGACATCGGCATTTTCATCCGCCGGATTTTTCAGCTCAATGACACCAATGGGTAAACCGTTGATGAAAACGACGATATCCGGGCGGCGATTCATCTTACTGCCCTGGATCGTGAACTGATTGACCACCAGAAACTGGTTGTTCCCAACATTGGCGAAGTCGATCAACTGGGCGTAGTCGTACTTCTTCTCGTCGCCATCGAAATAGGCCACCGGCACCCCTTCCAAGAGCAGCTTATGAAAGGCCTGGTTGTTTTTGATCAGGATAGGATATTCTGCTTTACTGACGGCGAGCGCCGCCTCTTCGAGGGCTTCAAAGGGCATGTGGGGATTAATCTTTTGGAGCGCAGAGAGTAATCGACCATGCAAAACAACCTGCTGGTAATGCATCCGCTCTGGCAAGTCTCCGTCAGGGGCGATATCAGGTCCATAAACGTATTCGTAACCGATGGTCTTAAACCAGTCGAGGCTAAGTTGTTCAAGTAGGTCTTCTGTAATCATATTTCCACAAGTCCATCAATCAAACATAGCAGTAGTGCTTCAATCGCTTCATCGTGTTCAATATCTTCATACCAAATAGGAAAAATATTGGCTGCGACTAGTTGCTCTCTTCTCTCAAACCTATCCTCCCCATCTCCCAATTTAACAAATGCGTAATGTCGCGGCAGATTTTCATGGCCAAACTCTTCAACATACTCAGTCATTAATCTGATAGTTCTATCAGTTGATAAACTACAGCCTAGAAACAACATTGTTTTATGAAAGAAGGCGTGGGAAACTAAATTTCGTAACACTTTCTGTTCTGAATATACTTGGTCATATTCATCAAGAGTTAACACCCGATCTCTTAGCCTATCACCATGGCCATGCAGTTTAAGCAAAATATTTCTTCCTTTGGCAACTAATCGAGGGAACTCCTCCGCTGAAACCCCCAGCATAATTTCGTCAAACTTCGCTTCCTCATTTGCATAAACATTTTCAAGTATTGGATCGAAGTTCGTAGTAACAACTCCCTTCTTGAATATTAATGGCAGATAAGTGACAGGGCCGAACGGTTCCTTTTCATTGCCGAATTTATTATTTAAGTGCTCGTTAAATGAAGGTGCACCCATGTCATCATAGATTGCTTGCGCGGCTTCTTCATATTGCCCGTCTGAGAGCATCTTATTAAGATCATCAATTGATAGATTTGTCTCTGCGCAAACATTTCGCAGGTATTCAGTCCACCCTGGATAACCAGTTGTAATGGACATCCCCGCACCCACAAAAGGGATAACTGGGCCTTCTTGAAATGTCTTTTTTAAACTGGCAAATCTATCTCTATTGTCATACCCATCTAGTATTTCCTCGCCAATTTGCAATAAAGTGTCTTTTCGTTCATCTAGCCATTCATTAAAGACCTCCGTATATACATCCTCTGAGATTTCTTGGAGAATTTCTTCAGGTGCCCAATGTTTTTCCCTGATAAAAACACGGCCATCTTTTACGTAGGAATTGCCTTCCGAGGCAAGAGCTTGGTGAAATTGTTCTTTTAGATAGTTCATTAATAAAATCCTATTGAACAACTTCCACTTCGCCGGAGAGTAGTTTTTGCAAAAGAGAATCTCTTGTTTCGATTAACGACTCATTCTCTTGCTGGATCGTTTTTATTTTTCTAAACAACGATTCAACGCGGCCTGTGAACTCTTGCTTGAGCTCATTAGACGGAATGATGATTGGCATATTCTTGATTGTTTTAGAATTGACCGCTGTCGCAATGGATGAAGTACTAGCAAGATTTGAGTAATTAAATTGCTTCAAATACAGATAAAGAAACTCTGTTGAAACCGGCGAATCTTCAGTTAGATTAAAGTGCGCTATGGCCTCATTTGAAAGCATCTCTCCAGCCGTTATTACCACTCGACCCACTGTCATTTTGAAACTCAACAAAACTGTATTGTCTGGTATACGCCGAACATTAACTTTGTTAACAGCCTCTTCTGTAAGATATTCGCTTGTGTTAATCGCATAGACCCCAGATACCCCCATGTCCCTAATTGACATCCACCTAATGTCATCATCCGATTCTGAAAACCATTCCAATTCTTTTCTTGGTGGTGTTTTACCTATAGCAACATCAGCAATATCGTTTGCAATCTGGGATGACCACCCTTTCGGAATCATCCCCTGTTCGGAGTCCACCAGTTCATCGGGAAAGAGGGCGGAGGTGACGGCGAGTTGGGCAAGCTGGGCAGAGGGAAGTTGATCGAGGTCGGCTTCCGACTTCCCGCTGATGGCGGACATGGCGACGCGTTCCGGGTCCTGGCCATTCTGTTTGGCCTCGATCTTGGCCTTGACCGGCTCAAAATCCACAAACCAGGATTTGAAAATGGTCTGGGCGATCTGCTCCAAGGTCTGGTTGATTTTACGATTGACTACTATTTTCTTCGTAGTATGCCACCAAATATTTTCGATAATCGCTCTTTCATCATCAGAGGGAATGAGAACTGGAACATTGCTAAGTATTGAGGTATTCAAGTTCGGCATTGTAGCCCCTATCGCGTGCCGAACAATCCATTCTCTAATTGCTGGATGAGAAAGATAGGCATGTATAAATACTGACGAGACCTTGTTGTTAGCGCCTAGCCTCACTCGCAAACATCCCGTACCACAACGCCACCCATCTTCTCTTTCTGTAACATGCGAACATTTTTCCACATCACCACGGCGACTATAAATGATGTCACCTTTACGCACTAAATACTTTGATAAGCGTTCTGCATCTTCATCCGTTATATAAGCAATATCTTCTGTAGAAATCCCTTCAACAGAAATATTTTTGGGCATTATTGATGGTATACCCTTCGCTACGTAGTCCGCAGCATGCAATTGACTACCAAAAGGGCCTGTCTGTATTTTACCTCCACTTTTAGCGCAAAGCTCTCCTAGTGTAGTTAACCCCCAATTGTCAGGATATCTTGTTATTGCTGACTCAGCACTCATACCCGAGCCCCGCTAAATCCTGTCTAATCTCCTCTTGCAACCGGTCACTTTCTTCAAACTGCTCCTTGAGCTGAGCAGTCAGCCGAGCCATCTTCTCTCCAAAGGGTTCACCGCCGGCCTCTTCTTCTGTCGCGCCCACATAGCGGCCAGGGGTCAGGATATGGTCGTGCTTGGCGATTTCTACCAGAGTAGCGGACTTGCAAAATCCGGCATCATCCTCGTACCCTTCTTCTTTCTGCCAAGCATGAAAGGTGCCGGCGATCTTGTCGATGTCCTCCTTCCTGAAATCCCGCAGCACCCGGTCCTTCATGTAGCCTAGCTTGCGGGCATCAATAAACAGCACCTCACCTGAGCGGTCACGCTGGCCATTTCTGGCCTTTTTATTTCTGGATAAAAACCAGATGCAGGCCGGGATCTGGGTATTGGTGAAGAGCTGGCCGGGCAGGGCTACCATGCATTCCACCAGATCGTTTTCGATCAGGGCCTTGCGGATCTGACCCTCGTTGTTGGTGTTGGAACTCATGGAGCCGTTGGCCAGTAGCAACCCCAGGGAACCATTGGGGGCCAGGTGGTAGAGCATGTGCTGGAGCCAGGCGAAGTTGGCATTGCCGGAGGGTGGCTTGCCGTATTGCCAGCGCGGGTCGTCGTCGCTAACACCGGTATCCCACTCCTTCATGTTGAAGGGGGGATTGGCCATGACATAGTCGGCCCGCAGATCCGGGTGCTGGTCGTTGGTAAAAGTGTTGGCCGGTTCCTTGCCGAAGTTAAAAT
The DNA here is from genome assembly GCA_030145325.1 of Desulfurivibrionaceae bacterium. Classification (GTDB taxonomy): domain Bacteria; phylum Desulfobacterota; class Desulfobulbia; order Desulfobulbales; family UBA5123; genus UBA5123. The sequence goes on along the minus strand of JAQYVW010000104.1, from coordinate 1,061 downwards.
CAAGGCCCCGAATCACCATGTTCATAGCGGCCAGCTGCCAGGTGGTGTGGTTGTACTCCTGGCCGTAGATCGAGACATTTCCCAATCTGCCGCCATGCTCCTTAATAAAATTCTCACTCTGGACAAAGAAGCCACCCGAACCCATTGCCGGATCATAAACCCGTCCCTGGTAAGGTTGCAGCATCTCGACAATCAGGCTGACGATGGATTTCGGGGTGTAGAACTGGCCACCCTTCTTGCCTTCGGCCAAGGCAAACTGGCCGAGGAAATACTCATAGACATGGCCAAGAATATCCTTGGCATGCAGCGAGGCATGCTCGAAGGGAATGGTGGCGATCAGGTTGATCAACTCGATAAGCTTGGCTTGGTCGATCTGCAAGCGGCTGTATTGTTTGTTGAGTACCCCCTTGAGCCTGGGGTTGTCCTTCTCGATGGCATCCAAGGCATCATCAATCAGCCGCCCGACACTCCGCATAGTGTATGTTGTGATCTTACCGTTCTTAACCACAATCTCACTGCCGGGCGGCAACGGGGCATTATTCTGCAAGGTCTGCCAACGGGCCAGCTCCGGCACCCAGAAGACGTTCTTCTCTGTGTAGTAATCCCGAATCTCCAGCTCATCATTGATCTCGGCCTGGTATTCTTCGTCGCTGTCGTAATCAGCCCGGTCCAGAAAATATTCATGCTCTGAGGTCCCAAACTGCGCCACCAACTCCTTACGCCGAATCTCAAAGGCATCCGAGACATACTTCACAAACAACAGCCCAAGCACCGCATGCTTGTACTGGGCCGCATCCAACGTAGACCGCAACTTATCCGCCGCAGTCCACAGCTTTTTATCTAAGGCAGCGAGAAACTTCTGTTCTTCTTGGTGAGGCATAATAATCCAATAATATTTTGATTAGTTGTTTTGAGATTCCGTAATTTCTGCAGTAACAATGCGTTTAGTAAACTCTGAAAAAGTTACACATCTATTTTTTGGGATCATTGCTGCTATCCAGTTCTTACCCCGGCCCTTTTTATTAGTTCCATCTTTTTTAAGCGGATTATTTAAGCGTAGT
>JAQYVW010000103.1 GCA_030145325.1 Desulfurivibrionaceae bacterium | reverse complement strand
GTTAAACAGGACTCTGTTAAAAGTATGAAATTTACATATTTCTTTTTGGATCATCCACTGCGCTTAAATAATCCGCTTAAAAAAGATGGTACTAATAAAAAGGGACGGGGTAAGAACTGGATAGCAGCAATGATCCCGAAAAACAGATGTGTAACTTTTTCAGAGTTTACTAAACGCATTGTTGATGCAGAAATGACTGAATCTCAAAACAGCTAACCAAAATATTATTGGATTATTATGCCACAAGAAGAACAGAAGTTTCTCGCTGCCTTAGATAAAAAAATATTCCGGCTTCCGGCACCTCTTTTTTCTACAACAGGAGCAAAAACTCATGACATATGAAAACCATCGGCAGATGGCCGGGTTTATCTGGTCCATCTGTAACCTGCTTCGGGGGCCATATAAGCGTAACGAATACCGCAAAGTTATCCTGCCCCTCACGGTGTTGCGTCGTTTTGACTGCCTGCTTACCCCAACCAAATCGGCAGTCTTGGCCAAACACCAGGAAATTAAGACCAAGCCAGACACGGTGATTCGTCGTCTGCTGGAGGACATCACTGGCCACAAGTTCTACAACCTGTCGAAGATGGAGTTCGATAAGGATGCCCCCCACTCTCTGCTCAATGACCCCAATAACTTGGCGCCCAACCTCAATAGCTACATCAACGGTTTCTCTCCCAACGTGCGCGCTATCATGGAGAAGTTTAAGTTTAGCGACCAGATCGCCCACATGGCTGAGAAGAACATCCTCTTCGAGGTGGTCAAGGCCTTTGCCTCCAAGGTTGATCTCTCTTTTCCTGGTCTTACGCCTGATGAAGCAAATATTCAGATGGGGTATGTGTTCGAGGAGCTGATTCGGATCGGCGCGGAGCAGTCCAACGAGGAGGCTGGGGAGCACTTCACACCCCGCGAGGTCATCAAGCTGATGGTCAACCTCCTGCTGGCCCCGGAGAAGGACCTGGCTCGCAGCCATGTGGTCAAGACTATCTACGATCCGGCCTGCGGCACCGGCGGCATGCTGTCGGTGGCCGAGGAGTACATTCGCAAACTCAACTCTGAGGCGCAGCCCAAGCTCTTTGGCCAGGACTGGAACGACGAGGCCTGGGCGGTGTGCAAGTCAGACATGCTGATCAAGGGTGAAGAGGCCGACAACATCATCCGTGATGACACCTTTACCAAGGACGGCTTTGATCGTGACGGTGACGGCAACAAGTGGTCCTTCGACTATATGCTGGCCAACCCACCCTTTGGTGTGGAGTGGAAACAGCAGCAGAAATACATCCAGCAGGAGGCCGACACCCTGGGCTATGCCGGTCGCTTCGGGGCCGGTACGCCGCGCATTAATGACGGGGCCCTGCTCTTTCTCCAGCACATGATTGCCAAGATGCGGCCGACGGACAAAGGCGGCAGCCGGATCGGCATCGTCTTTAACGGCTCGCCCCTTTTCACCGGTGATGCGGGCAGCGGCGAGAGCAATATCCGCCAGTGGATCATCGAAAACGATTGGCTGGAGGCCATCGTCGCCCTGCCGGAACAACTTTTCTATAACACCGGCATCTCGACCTATGTCTGGATTATCACTAACCGCAAGGAGCCTTCCCGCAAAGGCAAAGTCCAGCTCATCGATGCCCGCAACTTCTGGGTGCAGATGGAGAAATCCCTGGGTAATAAGCGGCGCCGCATTGGCGATCCCTCCGACAAGGAAAAGGACCCCGATCACATCGACGAAATTACCAGGATCTACGCGCAGTTTATGGATGGCGAGACCCGTCGTTTCACCCTGAACGGCCAGGGAGAAAAAGAGTTGGTGGTGAGCAAGGTCTTTGACAATGAGGACTTCGGCTTTCATAAGATCATCGTGGAGCGCCCCCTCCGTCTCAATTTCCAGGCGACCGTTGAACGGCTGGACCGGTTGGAGGAGCAGGCCGCCTTTCGCAATTTGGCCACCAGTAAGAAGAAGAACGAAACCGTGCGCCAGCAGGAAATCGAGGCTGGTAAGGCCCGCCAGCAGGCCATCCATGAGCTGCTCGCCGCCTTTGCTGGCGAGCATGGCGACACCCTGTTCACCGATCGCAAAGACTTCCTGATTAAGCTGCGCGATCTCGACCGTGCCAATGGCGTCAAACTTTCTGCCCCGGAACTCAAGGCGGTGCTGGCCGCCCTGGGTGAACGGGACGAAAATGCTGAAATCTGCCGCGACCGGCACGGCAACCCGGAGCCGGACAGCGATCTGCGCGATACCGAGTCCGTGCCGCTTAAAGAAAGCATCGAAGAATACTTCAAACGTGAGGTCCTGCCCCATGTGCCTGATGCCTGGATCGACCACTCCAAGACCAAGGTGGGTTACGAAATTCCCCTCAACCGCCATTTCTACCGCTATGAACCACCCCGGCCCCTTGAGGTGATCGCCGCCGAGATTAAGGAGCTGGAAGGGGAGATTGTCGATCTGCTCAAAGAGGTGACAGCATGATGTCTGGGTGCTTCAATTTCGAGACAGCAGCCGGGGTACAGTCATGAAATATTCGGCCTATCCGACTTACAAGGAGAGCGGCGTGGCCTGGTTGGGCAAGGTGCCGGAGCAGTGGGAGATCTGGAAAATAGCACACGGATTTATAAGCACAGGCAGTGGCACTACGCCACCTTCTGATAATGCTACTTGGTACGACGGGGATATTCCTTGGGTGACTACATCGGAACTACGAGAAAACGTCATCAGTGATACAACCAAAAAAGTGTCAAAGGAAGCAGTAGAGACATTCAGTGCCCTCAAGCTCTTTCCAAAAGGATCACTCGCCATTGCTATGTACGGCGCGACTATCGGACGGTTGGGGATACTGGATGTCCCGGCAACGACAAATCAAGCCTGCTGCGTCATGTTTGGTGAGCGTGCTCTAAATGCTCGTTTTATGTTTCTTTGGTTTCAGGCATTTAAAGACCAAATCATTCTGCTTGCCTCTGGAGGTGGTCAACCCAACATCAGCCAAGACAAAATTCGTTCAGTACGGGTTGCTTGTCCTGGGATACCAGAACAAACCGCCATCGCTGATTTCCTCGACCGGCAGACCGGCCGGCTTGATACCCTGGTGGCCAAGAAGCGCCAGCTGCTCGCCCGCCTCAAGGAGAATCGCACCGCCCTGATCTCCCGCACCGTCACCCGTGGCCTGCCCGCCGCCAGCGCCTGCGAATTTGGCCTCGAACCCCATACCAGTTTCAAGGACTCCGGCATCGAATGGCTCGGCGAGGTACCGGAGGGGTGGGAGGTGAAAAGACTGAGGTTTGTGGGAAAAGCTGTTCTTGGTTTGACTTACTCCCCTGCTGATGTAGTAGATGAAGCGCAAGGGACTTTAGTTCTTAGATCATCGAATGTCCAAGGCGGGAAGATTTCACTGGAAGATAATGTTTATGTGCGTTCTGAAATACCTGAGAAGTTGCGGACACGAATTGGGGATATCTTAATATGCTCAAGAAATGGTAGCCGGGCATTAATTGGGAAAAATGCAAAAATTGATTCACATGTAACCGGAGTAACTTTTGGAGCATTTATGACTATCTTCAGGAGTCATTTTTCGGAATATCTTTATTACGTTTTCAATTCAACGCTTTTTGATTTCCAGTCCGGGGCATTTCTAACGTCAACCATAAATCAGCTTACAGTAAACAATTTAAATAACTTTGAGGTGCCTATACCTTCTAAAGAAGAACAAACCGCCATCGCCATATACCTTGACCGTGAGACCGCCAAGATCGACAGTCTGGCTGAAAAGGTCGAGGCCGCCATCACCCGTCTGCAGGAGTACCGCACTGCCATGATCACCGCCGCCGTTACCGGTAAGATCGATGTCCGGGAGGTTGCTGCATGAACGAATTTACCATCGATTCTTTTGAAGCGTATCTCCGCATCGTCCGTGATGAACTGGGTGTGCCTGAGAATAATGGCAAGCAGGCTCGCCGTTATTTTCGGGGCCAGGCAAAACTGGCCCGCGATGGTTATGACCTGAAACCGTCCATCGGTCGTTATGCCCACCTTAACAGCCTCAAATCGGTGGATCGTGATAAGCTGGAACAGGATGTCCTGGAGACCTTCAGTAACCATTTATTGACCTATGTGAATCACCTGCCGCGTAATGAATGGGAGGCACTGGCCATCGCCCAGCATCACGGCCTGCCCACCCGTTTTATGGATTGGACCACCAACCCGTTGGTGGCCCTCTATTTCGCCACCCGTGAAACCCAAAAAGACAAGGATGGTGAGCTGCTGGACAGTGCCGTGTACGTGTTGATCAGTGAGCCGCAACGACTTATTGACCTGAAACGGGAGTCTGCTAAAATTGTGCCAGTGAAGGACTTGGGAACGGAGCCAGCAGAAACAGATGGTGATTCCTATGGAGAATTTGGCCTTGATGATGATGAGATTGACACCATAATAGCGGAAGAAGTTCTCGGCGGCGAAGAGGATCATGGCAATGACGCGCAGGTGCTTACCAAAGATTTCCCCTTACCTTTTGGTATTGATGAAAATATCGTCTACGATCCGCCCCATGTCTCTCCGCGTATTCGGTCGCAGGATGGAGTCCTGCTGGCCTGTTACCAGCCAATGCAAGCTCTAGAGGAAAAAGACGTCTTGGAGCTGGTTATCAGCCATACTGTGCATGATGACATTCGGCGTCGCCTGGACCAATACGGCGTATTCGACAAACAGTTGTTCCCTGATCTCGACGGCATAGCCAAATGGCTGAAGTATCGGGTCTTCGAGATCAACGGGATGCCCTGAGAGGATCTTATGGCCCAGACCAACGAACAGGCTTTCGAGTCATATGTAGAGCAGATGCTGTTGGCCAAGGGCTGGCAGAAGGGCTCAGTGACGGAGTGGGACCAGGAACGGGCCTTCTTTCCGGCCGGCATCACCGCTTTTATCGCTGCCACGCAAGCTCCTCTGTGGGAGGCGATGCGTGGCCAGCACGGCGACAATCTGGAGCCGATGCTGCTTGCGGTGCTGGTCAAAGAACTGGCCATCAAGGGGGCGCTCCATGTCTTGCGCCACGGCTTCAAGTTCTATGGCAAGACCTTTCGGCTCGCCTATTTTAAACCGGCCCACGGCCTCAATGCTGAGGTGCTGGTCCAGTATGAGCAAAATAGCCTCACCGTCACTCGGCAGGTGCCTTGTCATCCGAGTGATCATTCCACCTTGGATCTGGTTTTTGCTGTTAACGGTCTGCCGGTGGCAACCTGTGAGCTAAAGAACCCCGGTACCGGCCAGAGCTGGCGCAATGCTGTCAGGCAGTACAAGGAAGACCGCAATCCGCGGGCGCCGTTGTTCGCCTTTAAGGAGCGGGCCTTGGTTCATTTCGCTGTTGATCCGGATGAAGTGCACATGACCACCAGGTTAGCCGGGGCCAAGAGCTTTTTTCTGCCTTTTAACCGGGGCAGCAACCCCGGCGAGATCCAGTGTGGTGCGGGTAATCCACAACATCCTTCCGGCTATCGTACCGGCTACCTTTGGGAAGAAGTCCTGGAGCGAGAGAGCTTTCTCGATATCCTCGGCCACTTTCTCTTTATCGAGAAGAAGCAGGAGAAGGTGGATGACGGTAAGGGGGGGCAGCGAATTCGGACCCGCGAGGTGCTAATCTTCCCGCGCTATCATCAGCTTGATGCCACCCGAAAGTTGATCGCCGCCACCCGTAAAGAGGGGCCGGGGCAGAACTATCTGATCCAGCATTCGGCGGGCAGCGGCAAGACTAATTCCATTTCCTGGCTGTCGCACCGGCTGGCCAGCCTGCATAATGATGAGGATCAGAAGGTATTTGACTGCGTGATCGTCATCACCGATCGCCAGGTTCTTGACCGCCAGTTGCAGGACGCCATCTATCAAATCGAACATGCCCAGGGGGTGGTCAAGGCCATTGACCAGGATTCGAAGCAGTTAGCCGAGGCACTCATCGACGGCACCAAGATTGTGATTACCACCCTGCAAAAATTCCCCTTTGTGCTGCGCGGCCTGCTTCATGCCGCCGGTGCCGATAACTTGACTAGCCCCACCGAAGAGGAGCGCGCTCGCGCTAAAGCGTGGGAGACGGAGATTGGCAATCGCCGCTATGCGGTGATCGTAGACGAGGCCCACTCTTCACAGACCGGCGAAACCGCTCGCGAGCTGAAAGCGATTCTCGGGGCCAACTCCGGACAGGATAATGACGAGAATGAACCGGATTGGGAAGACCGTCTCAACCAGGTGATGCAGTCGCGGGGGCGGCAGCCCAATTTGAGTTTTTTTGCCTATACCGCCACCCCCAAAGGAAAGACCCTGGAACTGTTCGGGCGCGTGGGTGGTAGCGGCAAGCCGGAGTCGTTTCATCTCTACAGTATGCGCCAGGCCATCGAGGAGGGCTTTATCCTCGATGTGGTCAAGAATTACACCACCTACAAGACCTACTTCAAACTTGTGAAGGCTGTGGAAGACGATCCGAATCTGCCCAAGAAAAAAGCGGCGCGGGCCCTGGCCAAATTTCTGGTGATGCACCCCACAAATATTGAGCAAAAGATTGAGGTGATCGTCGAACATTTCCGCACTCATGTGCGCAATCACCTGAACAAACGCGCCAAGGCCATGGTGGTTACCTCTTCACGTCTTCATGCCGTGAAATATATGGAGGCATTTAGTCGATATATCAAAGATCATGGATATGACGACGTGCGGCCGTTGGTGGCCTTCAGCGGCACGGTTAAGGACCCTGAAACGGGTTTGGAATACACCGAGCCGGGGATGAATCCCGATGTGGTGAGTGGCAAACCGATCAGTGAAAGGCAACTGCCTGAGCGTTTTACTTCGCCTGATTATCAGGTGCTGCTGGTGGCCAACAAATACCAGACCGGTTTTGATCAACCGCTATTGATGGCCATGTATGTGGACAAGCGGCTTGACGGGGTACAGGCGGTACAGACTCTGTCGCGCCTCAACCGTATGGTGCCGGGCAAGGAGACGCCTTTTGTCCTGGATTTTGTCAATGAGGCTGAGGATATCTACTTAGCCTTTAAGCCCTATTACGATGCCACCAGCCTCCAGGAAAGTTCTGATCCGTCCCAGCTCGACCAGCTTAAACACGAACTGGATGCTCTATTGGTTTACCATTGGAATGAGGTGGAGGCCTTTGCCCGCATCTTCTACCGTTCTCCCGAACGGCAGAACCCAGCAGATCACGCCCATCTCCAACGCCATCTGCAGCCCGCAGTGGATCGCTTTAAGGCGCTGGAAGACGATGAGAAACGTACTGCCTTCCGCGATAAACTGAGCGGCTATGTCAAGGTGTACGCCTTCCTGAGTCAAATCATCCCCTACGGTGATGCAGACTTGGAGATGCTTTACAGCTATGCCCGATTTCTGCTGCCACATCTGCCGTTGGACCGTGACAACTCAGCCGTGAATCTCGGTGATGAAGTGGGTTTGCAATATTACCGGCTGCAACGGGTCTTTTCCGGCGCCATCGAACTAGGCGAGGGCGTAGGCGAATATGGTGTCAAGAGCCCTGTTGATGTTGGTAGTGGTAAAGCCCAGGAAGAAAAAGCGCCGCTCTCCGAGATCATCGAGGTGTTGAACGACCGTTTCGGTACCAGCTTTACCGAGGAAGACCGACTCTTTTTCGCACAAATCCAGGAGAAGGCAACCAGCCACCCCCAGGTCATCCAACTCCGCCAGGCCAATCCTTTTGATAAATTCCAGCTCGGTCTGCGCAAGATGATCGAAGACCTGATGATTCAACGCATGGGTGAAAACGACAAGATCGTGACTCGTTACATGGATGACAAGGCCTTTGAAAATGCAGCGTTTGGTGTACTGTCAAAGGTGATCTACGAGGCGATCCCGTCGAAGGCAGAAGAATGATGTGAAATAGGTTCAGGCCACGTTTTTCTTGTGAATAAAAGGGGACGG
>JAQYVW010000102.1 GCA_030145325.1 Desulfurivibrionaceae bacterium | reverse complement strand
TGGCAAGCGTGAGCAGTAAGCCATAAAGAGATTTTATATTGGTGACAGTGATGTCGATGTTAATCAAGATGGTTAGCTGTACTCATCATCGCTGATGAAGGGGAAAAATTTCTGATCTGCGGTGAGCATATGTTGCATGACTACTTCGTAGGCCAGAAATTGGAAAACATCTCCAGCCGTTAGTGAGGAGACTTTGAACTGTGCTGCCAGTTCGTGGCTCTTGGCGAGTAATTTGGCGTGTGCCTGGGCATGTTCTGTTATCTCAGGATAGTTGACTTCCTTAAGGAGTAATTCTTCATCATGAAAGTGTTGACTGATATCTGCGAACAATATGTTAATGATTTCAGCGATATCTGTGGCCGGACGTTCTGAAAGAAATGCTTCGAGCAGATTGTTGGAAATCTGCACGAGAGATCGATGTTGTGAGTCGATCATTTTATTGCCGCAACAAAATGATTCTTTCCAGGCCAGGCGGATGAGTTCTCTTTTCAGTTCTCCCTCTGCGGCGGGGAATGCGCTGGATTCCACGTGATTACGACCAGAGGCTTTGGCACGATAGAGAAGCTCATCCACCCTTGTAACTATATCCATAACCGATCCATCTTCCTGACACTGTACGGTCACCACCCCCAGGCTGGCGGTGACACAGTTTGCTACTTCCGATTTTTGATGGGGGATAGCGAGGGCCATGATGTTCAGACGTATTTTTTCGGCAATGGCTAATGCTCCCTTGCTGCTAGTCTCAGGAAGGATGCAAGCAAATTCTTCTCCCCCATAACGGGCCGCCAGATCCGCAGGGCGGGTAGCACAATCAGCGATGACCTGAGCAATCTGCTGCAGGCACTGGTCCCCGGTGACATGGCCGTAGTTGTCATTGAACGATTTGAAGTAGTCGAGATCCAACAGGATTAGCGATAGTTCTGCCTTGGAACGGGCATGCCTTGCATATTCTTGAGTCAGTACCTTGTCAAAATATCTTCGGTTCGCTATTGCGGTAAGTCCATCGGTGTTGCTCAGCGATTCAAGTTTGCGGTTGGATGCTGCCAAAGCCTCTTCTGCCTGCTTGCGGACAGTTATTTCCTGAAAACTTTCAACAATTCCTATGGCCTTACCTTTACCGTCAAATAGTGGTTTGGAGGAGACGATGAAGTGTTGACAGACCCCGTCTTTTTCCTTGCTGGCCTCGTAGGTGTAATTGCTGGAGCCGTTCATGATTTGGGTGAGTGGGCAATTTTCGGTATGGCATGATTCCCCTGGCCGGTGCTCGTAGCATTGAATAGTTTTCTGGTGGGGAGGAAGTGCGCCAAACTCTGTCCAGTATGATTCATTCGCCATTAAGATAGTATAATTGTGATCGGTAACGCAGGTCGGCACTGGGCTGTTGAAGGTGGCGTCAAACAGTCGTCGTTTTCGCTCCCAAAAAGTATTGCCGATGAAGATGAAGAAGAGGCCGATGATCACCACGACGCCATAGCCGATAATGAGGTTGAAATGGGTGTGCGTAGGGTAAGGCACCGAAACGCTGAGGCCACCAATGATGTCTCCTTGCTTGTATCCTTGGTGGTCATGACATTTTAGGCATTTCTGAGTTGCCAGGAGAGGGGCCATGTAGCGGAACCAGGTGATGTTGCCATCCTTAAAGAATTCTCCCTGTTCCTTGCTTCCTTGCTGGAAAGAGTTGAGCCACTGATATTCCCAATCCATGGCCTTGTTCTCAGGACGAATGGGTGTAAGGCTGGTAATGTGGAATTGTATGCCACCTGAGTTTTCTTTTGCCAATTCCGTTAACTGTCTGGTCATGTAAGAGGGATTGATTTGGGTCAGTTTCAGGCCATTGGTGGCGATAAGATCTCTATTGGGGAGCGGCAAGTATTTGTTTGGTGGTGTCTTGCTGGTGGTTGGGACATAGACTCCTTCGTGGGAGGCATTCCAGTCGCGACTGATCACAACCTGTTGAAAAAATGCCTTGGCGGTGCTTATTGCCAATAATTTCTCTTCCTGCCGGGTATCCATTTCCAGCCAATAAAGAAAGATGCCGGGGAGACAAATCCACACAACCATCATTACCATCAGATTTTGTTTGCTACCTTTCGTCAAGGAGATGCCTTCTGGTCAATTATCGGCGAACGGTTATGGATTACCCTTTAATCTGCAAGAAGAGTGTTCTTCAGTTTATACATAAAACCATATAGTAAAATACTTATATTGGGAAGCCTTCACCGGTTATGCGCTCAACTGTTCTTACTCAACGGTGATGTTCAGATATTTTGGTAAAATCTGCACCAGACCCGAACAGAGGGTAAAGATGGATTTGATATGCAGATTAGTGTTGCAGCAGGCATCAAAAAATATGGTGAGCTTTGATTGCAGGTCGTCATCTGGCCCCTGGTAACAGATGAGAATGGGGATTTTAGGTAAGGGGTAAAGGATAAGGGCGATATCCGCCTCGTACCAATCGATACTTTTTCCTGTGAACATGGCAAGCAGGTCGATGAGTAGATCCGGGTTTTCATCCGCCAGTCTTCGCAGCGGTTCTTCACAACGGCTGGTGAAGAGTCCTTGCCATTCAATTCCGCCCTTGATTTCCCGGAATGAGATCCAGCGGCCAGTGATTTCCTCTTGGGTGCGATGGGTGATGTAGGAGAGCAGGGGGGCTTGCACCCAAGGAATAATATGGCATTCCGAGGACATGTTGCCTTGATGATCCAGGACGAAATCCTTGCCCAGCGAATTAATGACGATGTTGTCGCCTTTGACGGTTGCCCCCAGCCGGGGGGCAATTGCGGCAAGATTCAAGGAGGCGAACTTTTCCCGCAGTTTATCGATGAACACCGCCTGGTTAACCTCTTTTCTCCTCGGGCTTTGATCCCTTGCGGCAAAGATATCCACGGACGCGGGGGCGAGATCCGGGCATTCGTTGAAATTCTTGCTGCCGGTTACAATTGCCGCCGCAAATGCCAGGCAGGAAGGGAGTAAACATTTGCCGCAATTGCTTTGTGGCAGGAATTTGTACACATTGAGGACGGTAAAGTTAACGTTGCTCATTTTGCCAGGGTAATGAAAAAAAGGGCAAAGAGCAAGGCGCTGGCTGAAAGGGGCGAGGCGCTAATTAAATACGCAGATCCACGTTGATAAATTCACACTTGGTTGTTGTGCACTCTAAGCAGCGGTTGCATTGACTGTGGGTTGGGTTGAGCGAGGGATCAATCCCTTGCGGGCAGACTTTTGCACATCGCCCACAACTGCCGCAATTTTCCTTGTCCACCTTGAGAAACAACCCGGAAATTCTATTAAAAAGCCCATAAAAGCCGCCAATGGGGCAGAATAAAGAGCAGAATGGCCGGTGCGTAAAGAGGGCCATGAGTAATAAACAAACGAGAAAAGTGACAGAGACTGTTGCCCAGATACCTTGCGGGGTGTTGAAGAATAAGGGGATATGTAAGGCTTGTTGCCAGAGGTTGTTAATTGCTCCGGACGGACAGATATCACAAAAAAACATATGCTTGGTCAGATATGGAACGGTGATCACCAGTCCGATAAAGATCGGCAAGCGGAGGAAACCAGACCATAATGGTAGTTTGAACTTTTTAACCGGCACCTTTGCCAACAGATCTTGCAGAAAACCAAAGGGGCAGAGCCAGCCGCAGCCCCAACTGCCGAAAACGGCTCCGAAGAGGACTAAGACGGCAAAGGCAGCCAGCACCGAAGTTGCAAATTTACTGTCCCAGCCGCTGATCATCCCCATGGAGGCCATTACGGCGCCCCGTTGAATGAGGATCAGTGGGCATGAAAAAGTGGACAGGGCACAATTGGAACATTGCAGATAGCCGCAGGGGATAAAACGGAGGAAAGAAAGAAAATAGGCGTTTGACAGAACCAAGGCGGTACTTTGTATCGTCCGGCGATTGGTCAGGAAACGGCGCCAGGTTGGTATTTTCGTGGTCGTTTTCATTTCAGCTCACCGGGAACGGAAATGGAGAGGAGGCGCGGTCATCCCGGTGGGCATCCTGAACCTGCCGCCCATGGACTGCATATTCATAAATGGTGGCATGGGCCGTCTGCCTGAGGTTGGTTTCAGGGTATAGCCCAGGGTAAAAGAACTAATCACCAGTAATAATATCCACAATAGTTTGAATAATTTATATTTCATGGGCTTACCTTGAAGAGTTTGTCTCCGCCTTCGCCTGATTTCTTGGATAGTCGTTTGCTCAAGGTCGGTAAGGTCAGGGAACTTGACGTCTCGCCCCTTGCCGAAAGAATATGGGCGCCTTGCAACGATGGCATTGTATAGTATTTCTATTTAAGAATGCACTGTTTTTTCTTTTGGAGCCTTGGGCCGAGTAGGGAGGGTGGCAGCATGAACGTTGGTCATGGGGGAGGATTTTCTGCGGTAAATATTCTCCCAGAACGACAAAAAGGGCTAACCCATGCAGGTTAACCCTTTTTTGTCGTTCTGGAGCCGGTGATGGGAATTGAACCCGCGACCTACTGATTACGAATCAGTTGCTCTACCCCTGAGCTACACCGGCAAATCTTATCTTCTTCTCGTGCATTGGTAAGGGGCAGGAACCAGATAACTATTTGTTTCCCGCTTAACCTTGCCAGACTAAGTTCTGAGCTTATTGCTACTATCAATTTTATGCTCAAGTGTCAAGAACGGATATCCCCTTAAATCGTCTTGACCATGGATTGACCTTTTCAAGAGCAGGTTGCGAGCTCAGCGTTGCCAAGGTTTGAAAATTTCATCGGCCAGCGGCTCGGTGAGTATTTGCTTCATCGGTTCGTTGTCGATCAGGGTTTGTTGGTCAGTAAAAATATTCACCGTGCCAACGGTGGGACCGGAGGATGATTTTCTCGCGTAACGAACCACCAGCCCGGCGGCATATTTAAGGTCTTCCGGATGTGATCCTCGGCGGAGGATGGCGGTGGGGCCAGGGCGCTCTTCCATCTGTAAAAGGAGGTCGTCAGCTTCGGCCAGGGAGGCAACCTTGGGATTTTCATCTGCTTCGCGGCCCATGGCCAGCCAGCCGCCGTTGGGCAAGGTGAATTGGCGGCCCGTCATCATCATAAGCAGATCCGGGATCTGGATATCTGCTTCCTCGTCGTAATAACGGGAGATCTGCTTACTTTTGATGGGATCGGTGAGAACGCAGCCGCCAGCCGGAGCCGGGAAGTCATCAATCCCGAATTTAGCCGCCAAGGCTATCTGGCCCTGCCGACCGCGACCATAGAGGTCATGAAGTCTATCGCGATCAACCAGCCCATCCTCTTCAGCTTGGGTGGGAGGCTGTGATTTGGCACAGAGGGGGCGGAGGAGTATGCCTCGGCAGCCGCTGTCCCGTTCGATGAGGCGCAAGGTGTCTTTCCGTTGCGACATGGGGCGCTGGCCGATGACTTCGCCTGAGATCAACAGCGAGGCGTTGAACTCAGCCATCATCTTTTTGGCCTCGGTGAATAGTAATATCTTGCAATCAATGCAGGGGTTGAAGTTCTTGCCATAACCGTGCGGTGGTTGCCGCAACATCTTGATGTATTGGGCGCTGACATCGCGTAGGCAGAGGTCGATGCCATATTGATTGCGCACCTCTTCGATATGTTCTTGCTCACGGGCCAGCAACTCGTAGCCAAAAAAAGGGCTGACGAATTTGACTGCCTTGACCCTTACCCCTTGTTCCATCATGACCCGGCAAGAGACGATACTGTCTAGGCCGCCGGAAAAAAGGGCCAGTGCGGTTGTTTCTGTCATGTCTAATCGCCTGCTTCAATCATTTCTCTGGCATAAGCCAGGGTTTTTTCGGTGACGGAATCGCCAGCTAGCATTCTTGCCAGTTCCGCGACTCGTTGTTTCTCTTTCAGAAGGGTGATGGCGGTACGGGTGCGACCGTCGTTAACCGTTTTACAAACCGTAAAGTGTTGGCTGGCGGCGGCGGCGATGGGCGGCAGGTGGGTGATGCAGATAACCTGATGATGTTGGCCCAGCTCCTTGATTTTACGAGCCACGGCCTCAGCCGCTTTCCCCGAGATCCCGGCATCCACCTCATCGAAGATGACGGTTTCCACATGATCGTTTTTGGCCAGCAGACATTTAAGGGCCAGCAGCAGACGGGAAAGTTCGCCACCCGAGGCAATCTTGGCCAGGGGTTTAAGTGGTTCGCCGGGGTTGGCTGAGAACATGAATTCCAGCCGGTCACCGCCGGTGGCGTTAATATCATTGAGATCGCTATCTTCGGCACCGTTGTTGAACTGGACCTGCAGGCTTGCTTGCGCAAAGCTCAATGAGTTTAGTTCTTCACCGATCCCTTTTTCAAAACGGGTGGCAACTTTACGCCGGGCGGTGGAAAGTTTTGTTGCCAGTCGGCGCAGTTTTTCACCGGCCTGGTTGAATTCCTCAGCCATGGTCGCCAACTGGTCGTCCAGTTGATCCAGATTAGCGAGTTCTTGCCGGGCCTTTTCGCCATGGGCAATGACCTCAGCCACGGTTTCACCGTATTTTCTCTTTAACTGTTGCAACAGGTCGATGCGTCCGGAAACCTTATCCAGTAGGGCTGGATCGTTGTTGAGGGTATCCTGGTAGCGGAGCAGCTCGGAGGCCTTGTCTTCAAGTTCGTAGGCATGGCCGGCGATGGCCTCGGCCATTTCGCTGAGGCTGTGGTCATGGCTGGCCATCTTTTCCATATTTTGCCGAACGCGGCCCATGGCATCGCCCACCGTTTCGGCAAGAAGTTGATGACTTACCTTGCCCAGGCTGATCAAGGTGTCGGTGGCTTTTAGACGGTTTTTCTCCCTCAGCAGCGCTTCTTCCTCGTTGGGGTCAAGGGTTGCTTCTTCTATTTCCCGGCATTGATAGGAAAGAAAGTCTCGTCGTTGTTCTTTGTCCTGTTCCTGGGTCATAAGTTTTTTATACTTTTTGCCCAGAGACGTCCAGTGGCTATGAAGTTCGGCCAGCTGTTGCCGTTGTGGCCAGAGGTCGCCAATGGTATCAAGGACATCGAGATGAAGACGAGGGATCAGGAGCTGTTGGTGATCATGTTGGCTGGCGACGCTGAGCAGATGTTCGGCAATTTCGGCAGTGACTTTCGCGGTGGACAAGCTGCCGTTAATATAAAATCGGCTCTTACCGTTCTTTGTCAGCGAACGTTTGAGAAGTAGTTCACCGTCAGTGGCAAAGCCCATTTCTTGGATTATCCGTGGTAGGTCGCTGCGCTGATCGCGGAGCTCAAACAGGGCTTCTATCTCCACCGAGTCGGTGCCTGATCTGAGCCAAGAAGAAGCGGCCTTACCTCCAGAGAGCAAGTGGATTGCCTGCAGGATAATGGATTTACCCGCTCCTGTCTCACCGGTGAGGACGGTAAGAGCGGTGTCGAGTTCAATATGGAGAGACTCGATCAGGGCCAGATTTTGAATGCGTAGTTCTTTCAGCATGGACATCTATAACGTATTTTGGAAAGATTTCAAGATTTCTCGAAGCAATTATGGTGGGAACCTCTTTTTGCCTCTAGGGTCGGGGCAGGGATGAAATGGTGTGAAATGGGGCAGCTATTTTTTTGCATGCAAGGCACGCCTTTAAGAGCATCGTGGTGCTATGTAATTACAAATTGTAACGCCGCAGGCGTAAAAGGGCCATCAAGATGCGGTGTTTCAGAGTTGACGTGACCCTAGTTTAGGTAGTTGTCAGGTAAACAGGACATCTCGAGATGTTTATATGGTATGGTGTTGCTGTTTACTGACCCCACACATTGTGTTAAGCGTGTTATTTAATGTAATTCTTTCCTGGCTTGGGGTGATATGTTTTTTCTGCTTAAAAAATATCAGCGGCTGCTAATGACCGCGGCATGTGGATGGTTTGTGATTTGCTCGGTTGTCGGGCCGGTTGGGGTGGTTCGTCCCGCTTATGCCTCTTTCTCGGTGGGTGAGGAAAAAGAAGTTGGTGAACAGTTGCTCGCCATTGTTCGCAAGGAGTTCAAGGTAATTG
>JAQYVW010000101.1 GCA_030145325.1 Desulfurivibrionaceae bacterium | reverse complement strand
TAATGCTCTTGCTGTTGTCGAGGTAAAGAGTGAGTTCTGTGTTTATGATCTGTTTTGGTTGCCAATGTTTAGAGTGATGGTTGCTGATTTCTACGGATGTAATGCCGTAATTTTTGCACGGTTTGGGTGGAGTTGTTTGACCAAGGCAATTTGTTCATAATTAAACACTGGCAAGTAATGCATTTTTTTCGTCTTGCTGGCTGTCATGGAAAACTCCAATAGCTGGTGCTGGACAAAGAAAAGTAGATGCGGTAGGTTTGATCCTGATCTGAGATCTTCGCGACTCTTTGCTCGTGCCGTCCATAAAGGTCTTTTCGGAGTCTTGCAGGCTCGTTTACCTGCCGTATCTCTGCGACATGCCCCCCCATAATGCTCTGAGGTAAGCGAAGAATAAGACTCCGATATAAAATATATGCACCCCTAGGGCACTTCCTGCGGGGCGCCTGTGCTTATTTTTTGAGCAGTCTTCGGTGTTTCGTAAACGCTCTTATCTGGTTTCCGCCAAAACTCCTCATTTGTGGACAGACGCTTGCCAGTTCCGTTGCGGAGGGTTTATTTTGTTGACAATATTTCCCGGTGGCGTAAAACGTCGTTGGCGGGATATATTATTCGTCTTTCAGAAGGCAATTTTTTGAATTATCATTCAATGAAGTGAACATGCAGGTTAGCATGAAAAATATTTCATCATACAAAGCTTACATATGACTAACGTATCGGTTTCATCATCTCTGTCCGGAAGTGGTTTGCGGAGTGAAGATGTTGGTACTCCTCTGTTGTCAGTGGTGGTGCCGGTTCATAATGAGTCGGCTAACGTTGGTCAATTGATCAGCGAGATTCATTCCGTCTTGACCACCTTTGGCGATTACGAAATTATTTATGTTGATGATGCCAGCAGTGACGACACTTGTCGTGTTTTGCGGGCTCTAAGCCATGATTTCGAACAGTTGCGTATTATTCGACATCGGAATAACTGCGGGCAAAGTACTGCCGTCCTTACCGGGGTGAAAGCGGCCCGGTCCCCGTGGGTTGTCACCCTTGATGGTGATGGCCAGAACGATCCCGTCGATATTCCTCACCTTTGGGCACAACGACCGCCAAGTCTTGATCTTTCAACTCCCCATGTTATTTGCGGACATCGGCAGGTTCGTCGTGATTCTGCTATAAAGCAAGTTACCTCGCGTCTTGCCAATGCTGTTCGTGGCTATATATTAAAGGATATTACCCCCGATACTGGTTGCGGGATCAAGATGTTTCCCAGGCAAGCGTTTCTTGATCTGCCATATTTTGACCATATGCATCGCTTTCTGCCCGCTTTGTTTCTGCGGCAGGGAGGGAAGGTTATCTCTGTACCGGTTAACCATCGGCACCGAACCAAGGGAGAATCACATTACGGTACCTTGGGGCGTTTATGGGTGGGGGTGTTTGATATGATCGGGGTTGCCTGGTTGCAACGGCGCATGCAGCGACCGGTGCTCATTGAAGAGGATGAAATTGAAAACTGAGACGATGTGGCTGGTTGTTGGCTTTGTGGGGCAGGGGATGTTTTTCATGCGTTTCCTCCTGCAATGGCTTAGCAGCGAGAAAAAGGGGCGCAGTGTGATCCCGGTTGCGTTCTGGTACTTCAGCTTTGCCGGTGGGCTCACCTTGTTGGCGTATGCTATTTATCGCCAGGATCCGGTTTTTATCATCGGTCAGTCCACTGGTGCTTTTATCTATGCCCGCAATCTGCAACTGATTGCCCGTGAGCGTCGCGACAAAGCAGCACTTGCCGCTGAAAACGACACCGCCGGACCAGCTGGCGAATGAGTTTTTTATCTAATGATACCAACCTCTCCGCCGAGGAATGGGATCGGCGGGCCTATTTTCTCCTCGCCGCAATTTTTATCTGGCGGCTTATCTTTCTCGTTATTGCCCCCATGGATCTGGCCCCGGATGAAGCCTATTATTGGGACTGGGCTCGCTATCCGGCCTTTGGCTACTACAGTAAACCGCCGTTAATTGCCTGGATCAATATTGCTTCCAGCGCTTTGTTGCCGGTTTCTGCCTTCAGCGTGCGTTTGCCAGCCGCGATTTTTGCCAGTTTGAGCCTGTTGATTTTTCATGCCCTGGGCAAGCGTCTTTTTTCTTCCCGAACCGCCTTCTGGACCGTGGCTGCCACGGCAGCGTCAGCCGGTAACTGTGTGATCGGCTATATCATGACCATCGACGCACCGTTGTTCTTTTTTTGGTCGCTGGCTGTCTACTGTTTTTGGCGAGCCCTTGAGGATGATTTCAGCCGCTATCGATGGTGGCTGGTTGCAGCATTGGCTGCTGGTTTTGGGCTGCTCAGCAAACAGATGATGCTGGCGTATCTTCTCTTGGTTATTATTTTCTTGTTGGTAAGTCGGCGGGATCGAAGTCATCTTGCCACGCCGCGACCGTATCTGTTGATCATTCTTGCCCTAGCTGCCCTGCTGCCGCCGCTGTGGTGGAATATGCAGCATGACTGGATAACCTTCCAGCATACAGCCCACCATTTTGAGAGTAGTCCGCGGCAGGTGCATACCGTGGTCGAGTTTATTGGTGGGCAGTTGTTGCTTATTTCGCCGCTTATCTGTTCTCTGTTTGCTCTGTTGACGGTAAGTCTTCTCTGTAGTTTCGGCAAGCAGGAGCGCCGGGTGCGTTTTTTGTTATTGTTTGGCGGTAGCAGTCTGTTGCTGTTTTTACTGATGGGGTTGCGGCAGCGGATCAACGCTAACTGGCCAGCGGTTTTTTATCCGGCGGGGATGGTTTTACTTGCTGCGTGGGGATGCGGTGAAATATCTGGTGGCCGCCTGCTGCCTGATCGTTGGCGTAAACTTTTTGTGCCTGGGGTGTTGGTGGGGGCATTTTTCGCTTTTTTGACCTATGCCTTGCCTCTGGCCTTGCCGGTAACTAGCCTCGGTGGCGGACATCTTGATCCCACCGCCCGGATTAAGGGTTGGCGCCAGTTGGCAGTTGAGGTTGAGGCCGTACGAGTGAAGATTCCGGAACAGGACAAGCTGTTTATTGCCTCTCCTTTTCGCCAGGTGGTGAGTGAACTTGCCTTCTACTTGCCGGGCCAACCGCAGGTCTATATGTGGAGTAGTCAGGCCAAGGTGCAGAGTCAGTATGATCTGTGGGAGGCACCCGATCTTAACCAGAAGATGAATGCGCTTTTTGTCTTGACCGAAGGAGGATTGCCGTATGTTGGTCTCAAGAATAACTTTGCTTCTTTTGAAAAGATAAAAGATATTGAAGTCTCTTTGGGGCCTGGTGGGGTGAGGCATTTCTCTGTTTATTTGGGTAAAGCATTAAGCCAGTGGCCGCGTTAGCGGTATCCCTATTCCTCTGTAAGTTCTGGGTTTTCATTTTTTGTAATCTACTCACCGGGTAGGGACCTTATTTCCTCGCCCCCCCCCCGAAACTGTAACGGTTTACAGGGTGCCGGAGATGCAGATAGCGAGCCTTTGAGACCTTCGAGGCATCGACCGGCAAACTATACATCGGTATGTGAGCTATGGCGCTAACGCAGCAGATTCGGTACCCGGTGAGCCGTTACCACTTTTATTCTTTGAGCAGCAGGTGATACAAGGCCATGCCGCTTAGGTAAATGAATCCCCCCGACCAGATGATGTCGCTGGCAAAATGTCCTCCCTGTACCATTCTTGCTAGGCCAATCAAAATCCCTGCTGTAAAACCACCACCGAGAAAGATCCTGGCTTGTACCGGCTTTTTGCGGCGCAGGACAAAGAATGGAGCCAGCAGGTAAAATCCCATTGATGCGTGGCCGGATGGAAATGAGTAGCCGTTGCCGCTGATCCCCTTGCTCCAAACAGGTAAAAATCTTTCCGACCCGGAAAATTGCTGTATTTCGCGCGGTCGTGGCCTTCCCCAATGATCCTTGAAGATGACATTGACCAGTAATCCTGGCCCCAGTGCCATCAACAGCACGAAAAAGAGGGCTTGTTTCCGATGGGGGACAACCGTTTTTGCAAATAGAGATGTAAGCAGGGTTAACAGGGCGGTAGCGGCAAGAATGATGGCCGGGTAGGTGCCGTAGTGATAAAGCTGCGACCATGGTGATTGGTCGCCGTGTTGCCAGCCATGGAGGGGGTCATAGAAGTTGGCCAGGAGGGTGCAATCGAGGTTTGTCAACCGGAAGAGGGCGGACAGGGATAGCAGGATAGCAAGGGGAATGAGAAAATCAATGAGTGTTTTTGTTCTGTTGTCGGTGGCCATTTCGTTCCTGGAAGATGATGGTTGGGTCTGAATTTGTGGTTCACTATATTGATTGTTCGGGTTGCCGACAACCTCAAATATTGTCGGTATGGTGGATATTTTGATTGGTTTGGTGGCAAGGGTATCGTTTGTTGCATCGGCGTAGAAACGGGAAATGAAATGATCACATTGGTTTTATGGTTGCTGGACTGGCAAAAGCGAATCCTTACCACTGTCGGATGCGATGTCCAAAAGTTCGGTAAACAGGCAGCGCGCCCGTCGAAAGGGAGGCTCCGAGAAGTGGGTTGCGAAAGGGAAGGAGTATGGCGAGCTTTAGACGAACCCGCTAAGTTGTAGTAATTCAGATTTTGCGCAGTTTTCGCTTAGCTGTCAAGGCCAGATGGTTGATCTGCCTGTGGTTGCGTATAGGTCAGAATGGATGGCTAGGTTTGTGGGGGGGGAGGATCATGGTCAGGGAAAAGTTAGTCAAGGGCCGGGTTATCTTTCGCTGTTGAGCAGTTCACTAACCGCCGCCAAGATTTCTTGGCGTTTGAATGGTTTGTAAAAGGTTTTTTTAGCGCCAAGGGCTTCAGCCATTTCAAGGTAGTCGCGAGGGCCAATTCGACCGCCGCCGGAGATGGCAATGATCTTTACCGCCGGGTCTCTTTGTGTAAACTCCATTATCGTCTCGACTCCGTCCTGTTCCGGCATGATCAGGTCGGTTATGATCAAGTCGCAAGGGCGAGCCTGCTGGATGGCAAGGGCGTCCTTGCCGTTTTCTGCATCTTCTATCTCGTATCCTTCTCGTTCGAGTATTTCTCGAAGCATTTCCCGGATTTGTGTGTCATCGTCAATAACAAGAATACGTTTCATGGTAAGAGCACCTGTCTATAATCCCGAGCCCAAATGGTACCTTGTTAGAGTAACGATACCTGTAAGGTGAGGAGGTGGTTGTTTTAGGTAAAGGTTAATTACCCTATTAAACACCTCTTTTACGGTACAATGATTGTTTTGTAAAGATTTACGGATAAAAATGGTCTTTTTAATTCATACGACGTCGGTGATCAGGTTAAGTTTTTGGCACTGGGCGATCAGTTCGGCAGCGTTGACCGGTTTAGTCAGGTAGGCCTGACAGGTTCCTTTCATGAATGAGTGCATGATGTTTTTGGCGTCGTTCAGGGCCGTGACCATAATGACGTTAACCAAGTCGGAGCCACCAATGCCGTTTTCCTGTTCGATATTGCGGATTTCTTTAAGTGCGGTTTGGCCGTCCATCTCCGGCATCATGATATCAAGACAGATCAGGTCATAAGGTTCGTTCTTTTGCAGGGATTGCTGGAAAGCAGCCATGCCTTCTTGACCATTAGCTGCCACATGGCAGATTCCGTAAGGGGCGAGTATTTCCTGGAGCATGGTGCGGCTGATAAAGTCATCTTCGACAACTAGGGATCTCATTATTTGCCTCCTGCTTTGGTGAGTTTGTTTTTTACGTTTCCCGGCCCTTGCTGTATTGCGTCAGCGAGGGCGAGCAGGACCTGGTTAATTTCTTCAGCAAATTCATGGTAGATGGACAATGCCTCGGTTAAATCATTCTCTTTACCTTTTATTTCAAGTTCAGCCGCCTGGGCCATTGCTGTTTTGGCGCCGAAGTTTGCTAAGGTTCCCTTCAGGGCGTGGGCGGTTTCTCGAGTTTGCCCGGCATCATTCTTTTCAATGGCCTCCCGCAGTGTTTGTAGTTGTAGCGGGGCGGTGTCGTTGAAATGGTTGATCAGTTTTTGGAGCAAGTCCCAGTTGTCATGGAGAGCTGTCCGCATTAGGGAGAGGTTGATGGTTTCCTGATGCGAGGCCGTGATCGTCGCAACGTCTGGTGTTTGATTTGTTACACTGACAGTTTGACCCATGTTGAGGTAATTTTCAATAGTGTTGTAAAGAGAATCTGGAATCAGCGGTTTGGCCTGAAAGTCGTCCATGCCGGCAATGAGGCACTGGTCACGGTATCCTTGCAAGGTATGTGCGGTTAGGGCGATGATTGGGATGTGGCCGCCGGTTAGTTGTTCGATCTCTCTAATCTTAAGGGTTGCTTCAAGTCCATCCATTTGTGGCATCTGCACATCCATCAAAATCAGGTCGAAGTTCTTTTTCCTGAAGGCTTCCACTGCCGCGATGCCGTTTGTAACCGCAGTGATTTGCCAGTTCTTGCGGCGAATATATTCCATCGCCACTTCTCGATTGATCAGATCGTCCTCTGCTAACAGGATGTGGATCGGAGGTGCAGACTGATCTTCTCGGAGTGGGATTGTAAGTGCAGGTTCCACAGCTGGTGAGTCCGCGCTCACGGCGGCGGTGATTTGTTGCTTGTCGCTCTCTACCGTAAAAGGCAAGAGGCAGTGAAAAGCACTACCTTTGCCAACCTCACTTTCGCACCAGATATGACCATCCATTAATTCCGTTAGTTTTTTGGCAAAGGACAAGCCCAGGCCTGTGCCGCCGTATTTCCTAGTCAGCGAACCGTCCAGTTGCTTGAATTCTTGGAATAAGTCAGACTTGTTTTCTTCGCTGATGCCGATGCCGGTATCTCTCACCGTGAAGCAGAGAAGGGTTTTTGCGTTGCGGTGTAGAGAATCGTTAGCCTGCGCATCCTGTGTTTGAACTTCAATGGTTATTTCGCCATCTGCGGTGAATTTGATGGCGTTATTGGTCAGGTTGATCAGAATCTGCCGCAGTCGTCCTGCATCGCCCTTTAGTACCAGTGGCACCTGGTCATGGATGCGGAGGTTAATGGCAATGCCTTTGCTCTGGGCGTCGAGGGTGTGTATCTCAATGATTTCCTGTAAAAGTTGTTGCAGGGTAAAGGTTGCATTAACGATTGCCAGGTTATTGGTTGTAATCTTGGAAAAATCAAGAATATCGTTGATTATACGTAGGAGAGCCTCTGCTGAAGATCTGCTCATGGTCATGTATTTTTTTTGCCGTGGGGTCATGTTGGTGGCGAGGAGGAGATTGGTCATGCCCAGAATGCCATTCAGCGGGGTTCTTAGTTCGTGGCTCATATTGGCGATAAACTGATCTTTACTGCAGTTGGCTGCCAAGGCTTCTTCGCGGGAATCGGTGAGGGCCTTGACCCAACGTTGGCGTTGGATGGCGATACCGTAAAGAACGGCAAACTGTTCAAGGGCATGCTGATCTTGTTCGGTGTAGGGGCGGTTGGCATTGGCTACGGCGATTTCTCCCACTAGTTCACCTTGAATGAGAGCCGGGACGGCCAGGAAGTTTTTGATCGGGACGTGGTTGTCCGGAAAGCCGGTGGATCGTGAGTCGTTGGCCGGAGTGTTGCTCAGCAGCGGCAGGCGGTTATCCAGTACCCATCCCCAGAGGCCCCGGAAGATTTCAAAACGAACATCTTTTTTAGTAACCTGGCCTTTTTCTGTTGTCTGGGAGGGCATGTTTGGACAGATAAAATGTTTTGTCTCCGGTTCAATGTAGCCGCTGAAGCCAAGTTCACTGTCCGTAATTGCCTTTGTTTTGTCGATAACCATTGCTGATAATGCGTTGATGGAAATGTCTGGTTCGATGAATGCTTTGGCCAGTTCTGCCAAACCGCAGTTCAAGCTTGATTCCCGTTGCAGATTTTCTTCAGATTCTTTCAGGGCGGTTATGTTGTGGAAAACGAGCACGACCTGTTTGACCTTGTGGTTATCGTCAAAAACCGGCCAGGCCATAATTTGGTTGATGATTGGGGTACCGTTTTTTTCAAAAACTGGATAGATGTTTTCTGATGGCTGGTTGGTGGTGAATACTTCTC
>JAQYVW010000100.1 GCA_030145325.1 Desulfurivibrionaceae bacterium | reverse complement strand
CTATGTCCGGTTCTGATCTTTTCTGCCTAGAGGTTGCAGCATTCGGCCATGTTTTCTGGGGCCGATTAAGTGAAAAGCTCTTCGCCATCCATTTATCGATTAGGTCACGAGCTTTGCGGCTCCATTCCTCTCCCTCCTAAGCATCTCAAGGCTGGCTTTCGTTTTACCTTCTTCTACCATTAGTTTTTCGCATCCTTAATGCATATTTATCAGATCTCCAATAGCATCATGCCGGAAGGTTAACTTGTCATGGGGAGGTTTTTTTTTGTTATTTGTCGACGACGGTTTTTTAAACCGGACTACCTTGAGGAATATGATGAAAAATATTCATGCGGTGGATATTAGCAAAGCTTTTCCAGAGTCCATCTTCTTGATGCGGTTCCAAGGTTATAATGGGCTTCAGGTTTTGTTCCTGCAAGTATGAGAAAAGCTCTTTGAAATTGAAAATTCCATCGCCAACGGCTAAGTGGGCGTCGCTGGAGCCATGGTTGTCGTGCAGATGAAGTTGGCCTAGCCACGGATTAAGGGTTGGCAGCCAGTCTTGCCAGCTGTTTTTTGCAAAGGCCAGCACATGGCCAACATCAAAACAGAAGCGAGCGTATGGTGAGTCCAGGGCTTGCAGGATTCGACGTAATTGCTGCGGAGATTTTTCGTAAGTGTTTTCGAGCATCATGGGGATTTTTGATCTCTCGGCCACTTGCAATAATTCGGTCCAAGTCTCGCAGGATTGTGCAAACCATTGTTCTTCTTGGGAGCCATGTTTCTCCGGCTCGAAGTTTGGATGGCAGACAATGGATTGTGGCTCAAAGATTTCCAGCAACGCAAAGGCTTTTTTCAATTTGTTGCGGCTGGCTTTCAGTATCTCTGGATCCATGGCGCTGGGGATAAGATCTTGAAAAGGACCGTGCAGGGTGCAGGCCAGTCCCTCGCTTTTAAGCAGCTTGGCAATCTTCTTGAACTCGCTGGTGGGTTCGTCGTACAGAACATTGTCAATCAGACCGATTTCGGGCCGGATCCGGTTGTCGAGCACCACCTTGAGCAGGTCTGTTTTGAGCCGGTTAAAAGGGACGTTGACAAAGCAGCGATTGGCGATTTGCTGATGGGGTGACATGCCTGCTCCTTATAAGAACTGTCAATGGTCGATTTCTTTGGCTTCGTCGATGAGCATCACCGGAATTCCATCACGAATTTCGTAGAGGAGTTGACAGGCATCACAGATCAGGCCGTCTTCTTTGGCAGTTGTTTTTACCGGTCCTTTGCATTTAGGACAGGCGAGGATGTCCAGTAGATCCTTATTGAGCATAGTGTTCCTCGTGGTTGGCTGAGAATGTGTTTTAATCTCGGTTGGAGCTGGAAAGCAGCAGCTGCACCGAATTTGTCTTGGGATGAAAGGCCTTTATCATAGCGTCATTATCGGCTATAATCACGCGATTATTTCTTTGGTATAAATAAGCACGCAACTCTTTGTAAATATAAAGGTAACGGGGGGGGCATTAGCGTGTTTTCCCTTTGCCCCTTCTTGCCGTAAAAAAGGTGTGTGGCAGGTTTTCATGCCGGTAAGTTTAACAGGTGACCTTGGTAATGAAAGGAATTATCCTTGCTGGAGGATCCGGCACCCGTCTTTATCCGCTTACCAAGTCGGTGAGTAAGCAGTTGATGCCGGTGTACGATAAGCCGATGATCTACTATCCCATCGCTACCCTGATGCAGGCCGGAATCAGGGACATCCTCGTCATCACTACCCCCGAGGATCAAGGCCAGTTTATGCAGCTCCTTGACGATGGTTCTCAGTGGGGGATTACTCTTTCCTACGCGGTGCAGCCGAATCCTGAAGGTATTGCTCAAGCCTTTTTGATTGGCGAGGAATTCATTGCTGACGAGAGTGTTGCCTTGGTTCTAGGCGATAATATTTTTTACGGCAGTGGCCTTGGCTCGATACTGCGAGAGGTTGCCCAACGCGAGAGTGGGGCCACGGTTTTCGGTTATTATGTCCGTGATCCTGAGCGGTACGGGGTGGTCAGCTTTGATGGTGACGGGCTGGTCATCGATATCGAAGAAAAGCCGGAAAAACCAAAGTCCAATTATGCCGTGAGCGGTCTTTATTTCTATGACCACAAGGTGGTGGAGATCGCCAAACAGATTAAACCTTCGCCTCGGGGTGAACTGGAGATCACTGATATTAATAATTTTTACAGGAATAGTGGGGATCTGCGGGTGGAGCTCCTTGGTCGTGGCATGGCTTGGCTTGACACCGGTACCCATGGTTCGTTGCTTGACGCCGCTAACTTCATCAAGGTTATGGAAGACCGGCAAGGGTTAAAGATAGCCTGTGTTGAGGAGATTGCCTATCGGCGTGGCTATATCGATGCCGAACAGGTGGCTCGTCTGGCTGCGCCTCTGGGTAAGAATGGTTATGGCCAATATCTGCTACGCATGCTGGCTGAGGGATAACGATGAAGTTTGTTTCCACCCGGATTGCTGATGTTGTTGTCATTGAGCCGCAGGTGTTTGGTGATGAACGCGGTTTTTTTATGGAAACCTGGCGGGCCGATACCTTTGCTGACAATGGTATAAAGCTACCCTTTGTTCAAGACAACCACAGTCGCTCTACCCAGGGGGTGCTGCGCGGTCTCCACTATCAGATTCAACAACCGCAGGGGAAGTTGGCCCGGGTGATCAGCGGTGAGGTTTTTGATGTGGCTGTTGATCTGCGTACCAGCTCCCCAACCTTTGGGCAATGGGTGGGTGAGATATTGTCGGCGGAGAATAAAAAAATGCTCTGGGTGCCGCCAGGGTTTGCCCATGGTTTTTATGTGTTGAGTGAGATGGCTGAGTTTCTGTATAAATGCACCGATTATTACGCCCCGGAGTATGAGCGTTGTGTGCGTTGGGATGATTCGGCTCTCGCTGTTGACTGGCCCCTGCTTGCAGGGTTGCCGCCGCAACTATCGGCCAAGGATTTGGCCGGTGCTTCTTTGCAAGATGCGGAGGTCTATCCATGAAGGTTTTGGTTGCCGGTGGGAATGGTCAACTGGGACGCGAACTGGTGGCCCGGAGTCCCGAGGGGTGGCAGGTGACGGCTCTGGGTAGCGGCGAGATGGATATCCGTGACCGGGAGGCGGTGAGCCGAATCATCGATGAACTACAGCCAAATCTGGTGATCAATGTCGCCGCCTACACTGCGGTTGATAAAGCTGAAAGCGAGCCTGATCTTGCCTATGCCCTTAACGGCCACGGGGTTGCGCATCTGGCGGAAGCGGCGAAGACGGCGGCGGCAAAATTTATCCATATCTCCACCGATTTTGTTTTTGATGGCCGTAATTACACCCCGTATCGACTGGCTGACCGGCCAAATCCTGTTTCCGTTTATGGTGCCAGTAAACTTGAGGGCGAGCGTCTTGCCTTAGCCTTTTGCGGCTCTGACGCCTTGGTTTTGAGAACTTCCTGGCTGTACGGCGCCCAGGGGCAGAATTTTGTTACCACCATGTTGAAATTGATGGCGGCACGAGACGCCTTGCGGGTGGTGGCCGACCAGATCGGCACCCCAACTTGGACCGGCGGGCTGAGCGATGCCATTTATCGTTACGCCGGGTTGGAGGTTTCGGGTATTCAACATTGGAGTGATGCCGGAGTTGCTTCTTGGTATGACTTTGCCGTCGCCATTCAAGAAGAGGCTTTGGCCTTGGGGATGTTAGAGCGGGAAATTCCCCTGGAGCCCATCTGTACCGAAGAATATCCCACTCCGGCCAGGCGGCCCGCCTATAGTGTGCTTGACAAGAGTGAGAGTTGGCGTCTGCTCGGTATTCAGGCTCCTCATTGGCGAGTTAATTTGCGTAAAATGCTTAAGGAATTAAAGAAGTTATAATATGTCTAGATTATTGGTTACCGGCGGCGCTGGTTTTATTGGCGCAAATTTCGTTCATTACTGGTTGCAACAACATCCTGCCGATCGGGTGGTGGTGCTTGATCTCTTGACCTATGCTGGCAATATGGCAAGTCTTGCCCTGGCAGCAGGTAACCTGCAATATCGGTTCGTGAAGGGTGATATCGGTGCGCAGGGGCTGGTTGAGGAACTCCTTGTCGGGGAAGAGCTTGATACCATCGTTAACTTCGCGGCTGAGTCCCATGTTGATCGTTCCATCTCCGGCCCTGATCCTTTTATCGATACCAATATTGTTGGCACCCATAAGCTGCTTAAGGCTGCCAAGGAGATCTGGCTTGATGGGCCTATGGCAGGCCGAGCGCACCGTTTTCATCATGTTTCCACCGATGAGGTATATGGGTCGCTTACCTCCGAGGATCCGCCTTTTGCCGAAACTACCCCTTACGCCCCAAACTCCCCTTATTCGGCCAGCAAGGCTGCTTCCGATCATCTTGTTCGTTCTTATCATCACACCTACGGGTTGGCGGTTACCACCAGCAATTGCTCTAATAATTACGGGCCATTTCAGTTTCCTGAAAAATTGATTCCGCTGGTGCTGATCAACATCCTGCACGGTAAGCCGTTGCCCATCTATGGTGATGGCCTCAATGTTCGTGATTGGCTCTATGTTGATGATCATTGTCGTGGTATCGATTTGATCTTGCAAAATGGCAAGATTGGCGAGGTCTATAATATCGGTGGTAATAACGAGTGGACCAATATCGATATTGTCAAACATCTCTGTGGGTTGATGGATGAGGTGCTCGGCGCAGATGCAGGGCTTGTCGCGCGGTTTCCGCAAACACCGGCAGCAGCAGGCAAACGGTCTGATTCATTGATTTCCTATGTGCAGGATCGGGCTGGGCATGATCGTCGCTACGCCATTGACGCGACCAAGAGTAGGGGTGAACTTGGCTATCTGCCAGAGGAGTCCTTCCAGTCTGGCATCCGTAAGACTGTTGCATGGTATCTTAACCATGAGGCCTGGTGGCAGGCGGTAATGGATGGCAGTTATCACCAAGAATGGTTGGCGCAGCAGTATGGAGATGATGAGAGATAATGACTGGTGAGGGGAAAAAACTGCTCCTGTCGGTGGCGATCATCACCAGGAATGAAGAGGAGCGGTTGCCAGCTTGTCTGGCCAGTGTGACCTTTGCCGATGATGTGGTGGTGGTGGATGCCGAGAGTCACGACCGAACCCCGGAGATTGCCAAAGCGGCTGGGGCGCGTTTTTTTGTTGAGCCTTGGTGCGGGTTTGGGCCGCAGAAGCAGTTTGCCATTGATCAGTGCAAGCATCTGTGGGTGTTGGTGCTGGATGCTGATGAACGAATTCCTCCCGAAACAGTCATCGAGATTACCAACCTGCTGAGCGGCGTCCCAAGGTACGATGCCTACAGCTTGCCGCGTAAAAATTTCTTTTCTGGCCGGTGGATTCGTCATGCCGGTTGGTGGCCGGATCGGGTGGTGCGGTTGTTTAAGAAAGATTGCAACCGGATGTCTGCACACCTGGTGCATGAATCGTTGCAGGTTCGCGGTTCGTTGGGAGAGCTTGCCAATCCCCTTGTCCATCTCACCAACCGTAACCTCCGGCAGACCATGGATAAGGTTAATCACTACTCCAGCGCCGGGGCCGAAGAAATGTTTGCCCGTGGTGAGAGTGCTTCAATCCTGAAAGCGGTGGCCAGAGGTAGCTGGGCCTTTTGGTATAATTATTTGCTGCGCTTGGGCTTTCTTGATGGTGGGCAGGGGTTGGTGATCGCCTGTACTGATGGGATCAATAAATTTCTCAAATATGCCAAACTGCATGAAATGCAAAAGCGGCGAGGGCAGTGAACGGCAAGATGGATGTCTCAATCGTCATCATCAACTGGAATACCTGTGATTTGCTCCGTAACTGTTTGGTCTCGATTTATGAAACCGTGCAGGGAGTAGAATTTGAGGTCTTTGTGGTTGATAATGGTTCAAGCGATGATAGCGTTGCCATGGTTAGGGAGTTGTTCCCGGCTGTAACGGTTATTGCCAATGAGCAAAATCTTGGCTTTGCCGCTGCCAATAACCTTGCCTTTCGGCAGATGCGAGGAAGTTACGCTCTGCTGCTCAATTCAGACACCGTGCTTACCGAAGGTGCCATTGCCACCTTGTTTCGCTTCTTGGCAGAAAACAACGATGTCGGTATGTGTTGCGGGCAGCTGCTCAACGAGGACGGATCTCGGCAGAATTCCATCGCCAACTTTCCCGCCCTTTTGCCGTTGCTTTGTAACGAATCCTTGTTGCGACTGCTTTTCCCCGGCAAATTCCCCAGTAAGCATCAGCTTCACACCGAGCCGGTGGAGGTTGACTCCTGTATCGGCGCCTGCATGATGGTGCGAAAAACAGCCATGGATAAAGAAGGATTGCTGGATGAGGATTTTTTCTTCTACTTCGAGGAAACCGATTGGGCCTATCGATTTAAGAAGGCGGGGTGGTTGATCTGTCTGGTGCCCCAGGCCCGCATTTACCATCTCCAGGGGAAAAGCGTTGGTTATAGTGCTAAGGCGCGGATCATGTTCCACCGGTCGCGGTCTATATATTTCAAGAAATGGCATCCCCGGCAACATGGTTTGATGATTGCCGTGATCTTTGCCCGCACAATCATTAACATTCTGCTCAACCTGGTCGGCACTGTTGTTACCTTGGGGTTAAATGGGGGGATTCGCCAACGGTTGGTGGTCAATGCCCAACTGGCCTGGTGGTATCTGCGCGGCTAGAGCTGGTTTGGGGAATCTGGACAGGCTATTAGGTAGAGATGAGGTAGGTTGAAAAAAGGACTGTTCCTTTTTTGAACTGAAGGGGCAATTGTGGCCCCAAATTTGTTAATCAATGTCTCTTTCGGGTTAAGAGGTTGCCTGGTGGCCAAAACTTAGGCTTGTTGGTGCCGGTGTTTCTAGAAAAAGTGACATCCTAGCGTGTAAGAGGTCTCTGCAAAGGAGGCGGTGGCTTATGGACTTGGGGAATAAGCTGGCTGATGTTATCATCATTGATGAAGATAGCAGCCATCCTGGTCAACGATCAACGACGCACCACTCGGAAGAATTGCCCCTAACGAGTAGGACTGGGTGACGGTGTAAAGATAATCTGACCTTCTCAAGAGCTTGTAAATCCTGGAGCAGAAATGCCGCCGACAAACAAAGGACGTACCGCGCATGGATAATAATGCAACTATTCTCGTAACTGGTGCTGACGGTTTTATTGGCTCGCATCTAACCGAAGCCTTAGTTCGCCAAGGTTATAATGTTCGTGCCTTTGTACTCTACAATTCTTTCAACTCTTGGGGCTGGTTGGATCACTGCTCACCTGATGTTAAGGGCCAATTCGAGATTTTTTCTGGCGATATCCGTGATCCCCATGGGGTGAAGGAAGCGATGAAAGAATGTACCGTCGTGCTACATTTAGCTGCATTGATCGCTATCCCCTATTCCTATCACTCACCAGACACTTATGTAGATACCAACATCAAGGGGACTCTCAATATACTTCAAGCTGCGAAGGAACTTGGCGTTCAAAAAGTCGTTCATACTTCTACCAGTGAAGTATATGGAACAGCTAAATTTGTACCAATTACCGAGGAACATCCATTGCAGGGCCAGTCTCCTTATTCGGCCACGAAGATAGCAGCTGATCAATTGGCTTATTCTTTTTATGCATCTTTTGGCCTCCCGGTGGCAATTGTAAGGCCGTTTAATACCTACGGACCGCGACAATCTGCACGAGCTGTAATCCCGACCATTATTGCTCAAATAAAGAACGGCCAGCGGAAGATCAAGCTTGGCGCGTTACACCCGACTCGTGATTTCAACTATGTAGCAGATACGGTTTCAGGCTTTCTGGCAGTGGCAGCATCGCCCAAGTCGGTTGGGGAGGTTCTTAATTGCGGTAGCGGTAAAGAGATATCCATTGGGAACCTTGTGGCATTGATAGCCCAACTGATGGGGGTTGATATCGAGATAGAGACCGATGATATTAGGTTGCGTCCCAATAAAAGTGAAGTCGAGAGGCTGCTCTGTGATAACAGCAAGCTTGCGGAGTTTACAGGGTTTAAGCCTGAGGTAAGTCTTCGGGAAGGTCTTTCTCGGACGATAGATTGGTTTAGTTCTCCCAACAACCTTAAACGATATAAGGCTGGTATCTATAATGTCTAAGCG
>JAQYVW010000099.1 GCA_030145325.1 Desulfurivibrionaceae bacterium | reverse complement strand
CCGGGGGGGGTGTTCTGCCAACATCTGGACTGGCCGAGGTTTCCTCTTACGTCATGTCGGATTTTTCTTCGGTACCTGTTAATCTCACAGAATCTGCCACTCCGCTGGTGATGATCAATTCCTCCAATGATAATCAGCTTTTTTTCAAGGCTTATAACGACTACTCGGATCTGGATGACGATGGAACTCTGGACACAACCTATGACAATGACATTGACTATTACGGCTACTTCGACAGTAATAAATGTTACGAGTATGATGGTGGTGATCAGCGTTTCGAGCCCCGGACGGTAACCGCCAGCAAGTATTGTACAGCTGCTGACGGCAATGATGCCTACTGGAGTGGCAACTTTCTGAACTGGGCCTCCATGACCCGGATCGACACCATTCGCAAGATCCTCTTTGGTGGTCATCGCCGGGTGGATAGTAAAACCGAAACTGTTCTTGAGCGTTCCTTTCTTCCTCCTGATATTCATAGCTTTGCTAAATTTTATGATGGCGCAGATGTGGCTGATCTGATGCCCTATACGCCCAATACTTCGGCACCGACTGGAACCAGTGCGACCAATACTGTCATCATCGCTCTTGGTTCTCAGACGGTCACCACTCAGGTTGGCGACTGGATCAAGGTCGGCGATTATGTCAGCCTCGTGGAGAACGGTGCCCCTGCCAACTTCATGAAGGGCTGGGTGACTGCTTTCAATTCCGGCACCGGTGAGTTGACCGTAGACGTTGTAACCGTTGGCGGTGCCGGTACTCCAGCCAGTTGGAATGTGACCGATCACTCCCGAACCGGCATTACTCTCTGTAATACCACTTATCATGCTCATGCTGGCGGTTCCGCCGCCAATAACATGTCGCAGAATCTTACAGAACCGCCTTTGATTCGGGTGGTGCAGGGGAATTATACTTTCTGGGCGGCGGGAGAGGTCAATCAGTGCCTGTGGGAAGAGGAGGAGACCGCTGCCGGGCAGGGGACGAATTATAATAATCCAGCCATCTCCGGTGTCTATGCCCACCAGGATAACCCCTCCAATGCGTATCGGGTTGGTGATTTCGTGGCTCGTGTTCAGGCTTGTGTGCCTGGCCTGGAAGAGGATAACTGCAAGGTATATCCCTTCGGCAACTCCAAGCCCATCGGTCTGCTGCAGACCTACGGCGATGATAATCAGCTCTGGTTCGGAATGGTTGCCGGAACCTACGGCAAGGCGCGGAGCGGTGGTGATATTGTTCAGAAGATTATCAATTCCGATGGAATGAACGGCATGTGCCGGGAGATCAATCTGGGCCGTGATTGTGATGGCGATGGCTCGGTTGATGACCTGGTGGATGCCACTCACGCCGTCGGTGATGGCACCTTCAAGAAAGTTTATGATTCTGCTGGCGGTCCCGAAAGCAATGCCACCAAGTCGGAAGGAATTATCAATACCTGGAGCCTTTACCGGATTTACGGCTACGATTACGACGACTGGAATTACATTTCCAATGCGCCGGGCGATAAGTGTTCCGGCGCGATTCAGTTTTTTGGCGATGAAAGTGACAGCGAATGCTCCAACTGGGGCAACCCGTTTAGTGAGATATTCTTGACCAGTCTGCGTTATTTCGGGGGCTTGAATTCACCGCAGGGGTTCCAGTCCGGTGACGGGTTTTATATTGATGGAGTTAACTACAACACCGGTAACTGGTATGACCCCGTCACTGAAGATAATTACTGTTCCAAGTTGTATGTGGTGAATTTTAACTCCAGTGTCAGCACTACGGATTCTGACGAGCTGGACAGCGCCAGTATGGGTATTATCCCGGATCTCGGTTCTGCCTTGACCTCCAAGCAGTACACCGACATTATCGGTGCCGCCGAGGGGATTCATGGCCAAGAGTGGTATGTCGGTGAGAATGGAGTTGATAACAATCGACAGTGCACCGCCAAGACGGTTGACAGTCTGGGTGATGCGCAGGGTCTCTGCCCAGAGGGGGGCGGCCTGGAGGGTAGCTACCGTATCGCCGGGTTGGCTTACTTTGCCCATATCAAGGATATTCGCCCGGAGGAAATGGCCGGTGGCCAGAATAACCCTAACGGGGTTGAGGGTACTCAGAAAGTTGATACCTTTGCCGTAAAGATGGCTTCCGGCGCGCCGATTATACAGATTCCGGTGCCAGGCAGTGCTACCGGTCAGACAGTTTCTCTGTTGCCCGCGAGTATCAATAACGACAAAAATAATTATGGTTGTACGTTGGTGGATTTTAAGGTGCTTGAGCCTCATACGGATTTGGGCGGCGGTACGTTTCATGGCAAGTTTCTGGCTATTTGGGAGGACAGTCTTCAGGGTAACGACAACGATCTCGATGCCGGCGGTATCATCGAATATACCATTACTGCCACCCAGATCACCATCACCACCGCCATTGCCATGCAGAATTTGAGTTCGGCCATCGGTCATGGATACGGGTTGGGAGGCACCATGAGCGATGGCCTCCATTTTCATTCCGGGGTCAACGGCTTTGTCTACACCGACGCTACCGCGGCGGGTTTGCACCCGAATGATTGTAGCGTTGGTTGTAATCTGGTCGATGGTGAAACCACTAACACTTACACCATAGGCGCTTCCGCCGCAGATCTGCCGGAAGATCCGCTCTGGTATGCGGCGAAATGGGGCGGCTTCATTGACAGCAACGGCAATGATCTCCCCGATTTGCCCTCTGAATGGGATAGTGTAAATAATGATGACGGCAGTGCCGGTTCGGATGGTATTCCGGACAACTACTTCTATGCCAGCAATCCGGTTCAGCTCGAAAAAGCCCTTAACCGCGCTTTCCTCACTATTCTCCAGCGGACCTCTTCGGGAACGGCCGCAGCGGTTGTCTCCAACAATGTCAGCGGCGAGGGCGCGCTCTATCAAGCATATTTCGAGCCGCAGCGGCAGGATGACCTGGGCAATACCGTTAACTGGATTGGCTCATTGCATGCTCTGTGGCTGGACAGCTACGGCTATTTGCGTGAGGATCAAGGTGCTAAGGGCGTGTTGGAGGATTATGATACCGATAAGGTGATCGAGACCTATTACGATGAGGTGGAGCATAAGACCCGGGTGCGGCGCTATACCAGTATTGATACCAACACCTTTACCCCCTATGCCATGAAGGGGACGGTGGATACCTACAATTCCCTCACCGGTCAGGTGACCCTCACCGTTTCTGAATTGGTAGGCGGCACCGTAGGTGACGGCCCTTTTACCAGTTGGAAGGTAGCTAGTTATGCAGTCGAGGCCACTGGTACTTCTGTCAGTTCCATGGCGTTGGTCGATTCCGGCAGCATCGCCTTTACTGCCGTGAAACCCGCTAGTTGGACATCGCTCAGCGATTGGATTTCGGTGGGTGATGAGTTGCTTCTTTTTCATTTTGATACTGAAACCATCGAGCTGGATGCGGTGTCCGCCATCTGGAATGCCCGTGACCAGTTGGCATCGACTCCCAACGCTACGATCAATAGTCAGCGCGGGTACGATCTCGGTGGCAACACCGGGCGCTACATAACAACCTGGATAGATACTGATCTCGATGGCGTGGTGGATGCTGGCGAGAATATTGCTTTTGAAAATAGTGAAATTGATGCTACCAATTACGGTTTCTTCGATATTGCAACTGAGGCGGACGCCGAGGTCTTGGTTGATTATATTCGCGGCGAGGAGGTTGCGGGCTACCGGAACCGGACAATTGACTACAATGGGGATAATTTCACAGAGGTGATGCGTCTTGGCGATATCGTTAACTCTACACCCACTCTGGTCAGTTCTCCTCAGGAGTCGTTCGATCTGTTATACGGTGATTCCACCTATAAGACTTTTAAAGGGCAGTATAAAAAACGGCGGCATATGATCTATGTTGGGGCCAACGACGGCATGTTGCATGCCTTTAATGCCGGTTTTTATGATAATGGTGCCGCCACCTACTCCACCACCGGCTTCAAGTATGACGGTGTTACCGCCGCCATGGAGTATCCACTGGGCTATGAGCTATGGGCCTATGTGCCGATGAATCTGCTTCCGCATCTCAAGTGGCTCAAGGATAATAGTTACAGTCATGTCTATTATGTAGATGGCAAGCCGCGAATTTTCGATGCCAAGATTTTTACCGCCGACGCTGATCATCCGGGGGGATGGGGGACGGTATTAGTGGCGAGCATGCGTTTCGGTGGTGGGGCGATGACCATTGATACTGCGGCTGATGGTTTGGGCAATCCCAATGCTGCCGATGACCGCACCAGGACTTCGGCCTACGTTATCTTCGACATTACCAATCCGGAGGAGCCGCCGACTCTGCTCGCGGAAATTCCGGTGCCCAATGAAAGTTTCAGCGCGGTTTATCCTACTGTTGTAACTGTTAAGGATAAGACTGATTATGGTGCTGCCGGTAAATGGTATCTGGTTTTCGGTTCCGGCCCCACCAGTCTGGCTACTGCCGCTACCGCCGATACGGCCAAGCTCTATGTCCTGGATCTCGACGAACTCAATAATCCGGGAACCACCGCCGCTAACGCACCGGCCGGTTGTGTTGTTGATACGGTAACCGCGACCAGTATCATGAAAATTATGACCTGTGATACTGGTGAGGCCAATATGTTCGTCGGCACTCCGGTGTCAGTCGACTGGGATCAGGATTACAAGGCGGATTCTCTGTACTATGGGCTGGTGGGTGACGCCAGTGCCACCTCAGGAAAACTTTTCCGTTTCCCCCTGAATGAGGATGCCGATCCTGCTAACTGGACGACGCCTTCCCTTCTCCTTGATACCGCACGACCGATTTATGCAGCCCCCACCCCAGGGGTGGATGAATTTGGAAACCACTGGGTCTTTTCAGGCTCAGGCCGACTTTTTGTCCGGGACGATGAAACCAGCACTGCTTTGCAGTATCTGTATGGGGTTAAGGATCCCTATGACTCTGCCGATGTGGTTGGTACTAATATACCGGTGTTGCTTACACAGATGACCGATGTTTCCAACGTAAAGGTTTACACCAACGGTACCATCGATAACAGCACGGACGCCGTAACCTTGGCCGGGTTGGAGACCTATGTCGATAGTATTGCGGATGGGTGGTATCTTCAGCTGCCGCTGATTAGTGGAATAGCAGGCACTGATCCGGCAACCAGAAACTTGAGTCAGTCATCGCTGCTGGGCGGGGTTCTTTTCACCTCGGTATATCAGCCCAGTGTTGACCCTTGTTCTGCTGAAGGTTATAGCCGTTTGTACGGTCTTTATTACAAGACTGGAACCGCTTATAGTGGGCCAACGGTGTTTGGTACCGAGATGGAAGCTGGCGGAGAGGTGGCAGTACCTTTTATTGAACTTGGTCGCGGCTTTGCCACCGCGCCGTCGATTCACAGTGGTGCCGGTGAGGGGTCTGATGCGGTGTCGGTATTTACCCAGCTGTCAACTGGTGCCATCTTTCGCCAGGAGGCCACCACTGTTTCGGAGATCCGTAGCGGTAAAAGTTCCTGGAAGGATCAGTCTGTAGAGTAGCGGATCTTGATAAAATAATGCATGAATATGGCGGTTGGGGCTTTTGTAGTCCTGGCCGCCTTGTTGTTGTGAGGGGAGGGCAAGAGCCTTTATGATCTATCTGAACGATGAAAACAAGCTCCTTAGTCTTTTGCAGGACAGGGGGTTGATCACCGATACACAGCGGCAGCTGATCACGCGGAAGAAAGATCAACAGTTACAGTTGTTGACTAAGGGGCGAAGGTCTGGCCGGAGCGGTGGCTTGGAGCGCAGGGCTGGAGATCTTCCCTCCCTGGTGGATGTCATCGTTTCGTTGGGGGTCGAGCTTACTGATCATTCCGGCCAGCTTCTTTCCGAAGAAATGATCATGCGGGCGGTGGCTGCCGACCTGAAACTGCCGTTTAAAAGACTCGATCCTTTGGAGTTGGATCTTGAGGTGGTTACCAAGACGATTCCAAAATCCTTCGCCCTCAATCATCTCTTGCTTCCTTTTGCCATCCGCAACGGCATTCTGGAAGTGGCGCTTTGTGATCCGGACAAGCAGGAAGTTTTAGCCGACATCGAGCGGGCCAATCAGGTGACGGTGAAGCCATACCTCACCACCAAGAGTGATATTCTCAAGATTCTGGCCGAGTTTTTCGGCTTTCAGTCCTCTATCTCCGCTGCCGAGTCGCATCTCGCCAACCCTTTAGCCGATCTGGGCAATCTTGAGCAGTATGTGCGCATCGCCCCCTCCAGCGAGATAGCCTCCTCAGATCAGCACATTACCTCCGCCGTCGACCATCTTTTTAACTATGCCTTCGAGCAGCGAGCCAGTGATATCCATATCGAGCCGAAACGCAAGGACAGTCATGTCCGCCTGCGCATCGACGGTGTTCTCCACACCATTTATAAGTTGCCACGGGTAGTGCATGCGGCGGTGCTTTCTCGGATCAAGACATTGTCGCGGCTCGATATAGCTGAGAAGAGGCGGCCTCAGGATGGCCGGATCAAGATCGATCGGGAAGGTAAGGAGGCGGAGATTCGGGTTTCCACCATGCCGGTGGCCTTCGGCGAAAAGGTGGTGCTGCGGATTCTTGATCCGGATATCCTTTTCCAGGGGGTGGACGGGATCGGGTTTTCCCGCCGTGATCTTGAACTTTACCGTTCTTTTCTGGCCTCGCCGCATGGTATTGTTCTGGTTACCGGCCCCACCGGCAGCGGCAAGTCCACCACCCTGTATTCCACTCTCAAGAGTATTTCCACCCCGGAAAAGAATATTGTCACCATCGAAGATCCGGTGGAGATGGTGCATGAAGAGTTTAATCAGATCTCGGTACAGCCGCAGGTGGATGTTACTTTTTCCAATATCCTGCGTACCATTCTTCGCCAGGATCCGGATATTATAATGATTGGTGAGATTCGTGATTTGCCCACCGCTGCTAATGCAGTGCAGGCAGCACTTACCGGTCATCTGGTTTTTTCCACCCTCCATACCAATGATGCGATCTCTTCAGTAAACCGCTTGCTGGATCTGGGGGTGCAATCATTCATGATTGCTTCTTCTCTGTTGGGGGTGGTGGCGCAACGGCTGGTGCGGACCATTTGCCCGCATTGTGTTGAAGAATTTACCGTTTCAGCTGAGGTTCTGCGTGGCTATGGTCTGCCGGTGAGTGAAGAAGGGGATGTCGTCCTTAAGCGCGGCAAGGGCTGTCGGCAATGTCGGCATACCGGTTATCTGGGCCGCTGTGCGATCTTTGAGGTGTTTGCGGTCAACGATAAAACCCGGCCATTGATTGCCGACGGTGCCAGCGAAGACGATCTTCGTCGAGCGGCCAGCGCAGACGGGATGAGTAGTTTGCGTGATGATCTCTGGCGCAAGATTAAGGAAGGTATCACCACCTATGAAGAGGGGTTGCGGGTTGTCGGTGGTGGTCACTAGGAGGCTGTCCGAGAATAGAGAGCCTATTCAAAGCCGTAAGAATCGGCCCATTTTTCCGCTAATTTTCGTATAATAGCGCTTCTATTGACCGAAAATGATAAAAAAACTGGTCTCAATTCTCCAACTTTTCGCGACGTCTTCTATTCTCGGATAGCCTCCTAGGCGTAATCGCGGTTTTTTTTATGAAAATGTGGTAAGGTGTTAGTCTCCAGTCGGTCCTTGTCCGTCTTATTTGGACAGGGATTTTTTTTTGCTTGTTTTTACCGGTAAGGATTAATTCAGCGGAACCTTTATGGCGAAAGAGATGTCTGAAAAGGTAGTGGCCACCAACAAGAAGGCTTATCACGATTACTTCATTGAGGAGGTGATCGAGGCAGGCATGGTC
This sequence comes from Desulfurivibrionaceae bacterium, assembly GCA_030145325.1. Lineage (GTDB taxonomy): Bacteria > Desulfobacterota > Desulfobulbia > Desulfobulbales > UBA5123 > UBA5123. The sequence goes on along the minus strand of JAQYVW010000099.1, from coordinate 639 downwards.
TTGAAGGGGTCGGAGGTCAAGTCGCTTCGGGTCGGTAAGATCAACATCAAGGAAGGCTACGCCCAGATCAAAAACGGTGAGGTTTTTCTCTATAATGTCCATATCTCGCCATACCTCTTTGCCACCTATGATGTCCCGAACCCTATCCGGGTCAGAAAGCTGTTGCTCTCCAAGCAGGAGATCAAGAAGCTGATCGGCAAGGTCAAGGAGAAAGGCATTGCTCTGGTGCCGGTAAAGATATATTTTAATAAGTTTGGGAAGGCAAAACTTGCCTTAGGCCTTGCCAAAGGCAAAAAGCAGTATGATAAACGGGCGACCTTGAAGAAGAAGGAAACCCAGCGCGAGATGGAACGAGAAATCAGTAAGTATAAATAAGAGGAATGGTTGGCATGATCTCCGTGGCGACTGTTTCGGTTAATAAAATATAAGATATGGGGGCGATACGGATTCGACGGGGATAATGAAGCTCAGATTGCATGCCGAGGTCTCTACTTTCTCGTAAAACAGTAGAACTAAAGATAGTTGCAGACGACTACTCTTACGCTCTGGCTGCATAGCCAGCGTTCCCCCAATCCGATCCCGCGGGATTGGGATGGAACGTCGACTAGCGGGATAGCCAAAGGGAACCGCCAGCCGGCC
>JAQYVW010000025.1 GCA_030145325.1 Desulfurivibrionaceae bacterium | reverse complement strand
AACTTGACCAAGGCGCTGCGCCTGCTGGCGCAAGAAAACCTGCCCGACTACATGCAACCTGCCACCTATACTTTTCTGGATACCTTGCCACTTGCTCCCAGTGGCAAGATGGACCGGCGGGCCTTACCAGCTCCTGATGCCATCGGACTTGCCGAAGAAGAGATTGTCGCCCCCAGAACCCAAATGGAGATTGATGTCTTGGAGGTTTGGCAAGAAACTTTAGGAGTTGCTCCCTGTGGGATCACCGAAAGCTTCTTTTCCTTAGGCGGCAATTCATTGAGCAGCCTGCAACTGATCCAGAAACTTGAAGAAAAACTCGGGAGAAAGATCTCTATTTCCACCCTTTTTGAGAATCCAACCGTGGAGGGCGTTGCCGGTGAGTTACAAAAATCCTCGGGTGGCAAAGAAACCGCAACCTCCCTTATTTCACTGCACGCCAAAGGAGAAAAGAAACCTTGGTTCATGGTCCACCCACTGGCAGGAACCCCCCTGGCCTACCTCAACCTCTCCCGCTCCCTTGGCAAGAACCAACCATTTTATGGTTTGCAAGCCCCAGGGATTGCAGATGACCGTGACCCATTAACAACTATTGAAGCGATGGCAAGCATCTACGTCAATGAAATCCAGTTGATTTCACCGACAGGACCTTATCATTTGGCAGGATGGTCCCTAGGGGGGATCATTGCCTTTGAGATGGCCAGGATACTGAAAAATACCGGCGCAGAAGTGGCAACCCTAGTCATTATTGATGCCGCCCCCCACCATATCTTTGACCTCACCGGAGCACCACAATACAAAGACGATGTCGATTTTGTCGCCCAGCAAATGGGATTTCATCTCACCCCACAAAACTCACGGCAAAAACGGCTGCAACAACTGCTGAACAGTGCAAGAGCAGACCGAACTGTTCCCTACTGGTTTGAGCTCGCGAACCTTACAAAATTAGTAGCAGTCATCAACAGCTCCTATCAAGCTTATCAGGATTATCGACCAGAGCAGTATTCTGGAACAGTGACATTTGTTAAGGCGTTGGCATCGGAGATCTGGAAAAAATATGACCCCATTTCAACTTGGGGCCAATACTGCGATGAAGTAAGAGCAAGCAGCATCGGCTGCGGTCACAATGACATCTTTGAAAAAGCCAATCTGGAGATTATTACAGAGATTTTTAGAAATTGCCGCAGAGAAGAGGCCCCATAAGAAGTGAGCCAACGGCAATCGTGACCTAGCTCGGCAGCGAGACAACGACATGGCTGCGTTGAGTTCTGTTAACAACACCCTTTTTTCCGCTGAGCACGCTAATATGCCGCCGGCATTGCTATCCTGGCTCAGCCCAAGCTCCCGCCTTGGCCCACACCAAAAAAGGTAGTAATCGCATGCGATTACTACCTTTTTTATTTTCACCTAGATAATCTACCCATCGCCATTTTTAGTGACAGGCCACCTTCTTAGACATAACCACCTTAATCTTAGCGTACAGAGCATCGGCGGCAAAGGGTTTAACAATATATTGACTCACCCCGGCCTTAATCGCGTCCATAATCTTATCTTTTTCCGCCTCGGCAGTAACCATGATAAAAGGAATCTTAGCCAATTTCGGATCATGACGCACAGCCCTGAGCACTTCAAGCCCAGACATTTCCGGCATCACCCAATCGCAGATAATCAGATCGATGGCGTGACATCGCAAGACGTTGATAGCATCGACACCATCAACCGCCTCCAAAATATTGGCATGATTTTCATAACCGATATCATTGAGCATATTTCTGATCAACCGTCGCGGCAATTCAAAATCGTCAACAATAAGTATCTTTAGATCTTCTTTTTGCACCAGTCCATTTCCCCACTTCTCAGCCCAGCTTGCAACATCACCGTCAACGCACAAGCACTATTTAGAAGTGCTTACTATAACAGTTTCACTGCAACTTGACACCTGTTGAGGGAAACAATCAACCAATTTCCGTAACAAATTAAACCCCGCCCCATGGACCACCCAGGCACAAAATGACCCGTTTTTTTGATCCTAAGAAGTAAGAAGCCCTTTGCGCAAAAGTCCAACCCGACTATAGTGTGAATCCCTGCGATATTTGGTGCCTGCCCACCTCAAAAGGATTTCGCAGCTCACCCTCCGAACCCGGCACGGGGGTTCGTTTTTCTCCATCCCGTCATCAAACTAAAAAACCCTGTAACATCTCAGAACTTCAAGACATCACAGGGTTCACTGGCAATCACGCTCAGACGAACGAGTATTTATCGACTAATTAAGACTGCCGTTGCGCTTCGGCGCTGACGCCGATCTTTCCGTATTTACTGACGCTACACTCGTTCTTACCCAGATCCATGGTATCGGCTTCTTCAGGGGTTGGCTTGACCCAACCGCCGTTAACCCGCCGAATATCGGTATAGATCCCCGGCTGCTGGCGCATATTATCTCTAACAAACTCCTTAAAATGGAGTTCGTTGACCATCTGATAAGCATCAACCCGTTGCTTGAGAACCCCTAATTTCTCGACGAATAAGAACTGGTCGTTGGCTTCATCCCATTCCACAAAATGGCCGGGCAAGACAAGCAAGTCATCATCAAGATCACGCATCTTGACGAAAAGGGTAAGATAGAGAACCCGTGCCCACTCTTCCCATTTACCGCCTAGATCAGGGCGACCGGCGGACTTAATAAAGATGGTGTCACCGCTGAGGAGAAATTTGCCGTCCACCAGATATGAGGTAGAACCCATGGTGTGACCAGGAGTATGAAGAGCTTTTATCTCCACAGAACCACAGCTATAACTGTCGCCATCGTTAACCGCTTCATATTCAAAGTCCGCGCCCTCAAAATCATTGCTGTTGACGCAAATTGTGCAGCCGGTGGCTTCTTTAAGTAACTGGCAACCAGAGATATAATCGGCCTGGCGATGGGTTTCAAAACTACGAACGATCTTGGCACCCTTGCTTTCGGCCAGCTGGGTGTAAACCTCAACATTGCGGGAGGGGTCAAAAACCATGGCCTCGCCACCTGCGATCAACATATAACTGCAAGAAGCCTTGCCGGGGCGGATACACTGGTAAAGTTCGTAATCACCGTCGCTGTTAACCTTTCGTGGCACAAGGGCGTTGCCCCAACCGACGATACCCTCTTTGAGGTAGCCAACATCTTCGATGCCGTTGGCGATCAATTGCTCAGCCACGTACTTGGCGGAACCCTCCTTGGAGCAGACCACCCGGATCTTTTCCCCCTTGGGAATCATGGCGATGCCGTCACTGACATCCTCAATAAAATTAAAATAGGGGATGTTGATGTAGGGGCAGAGATGAGGCCCTTCAACGGACCAGTTGGCAAACTCTTTCTCATTGCGAACATCCAGCAAGACAAAATCCGGCTTGCCGCACAACCACTCAAACAGTTCATTTGCGGTGTAAATAAAGGGCTCTGCCATTGGTCACCTCGTTTTTAGGCATTAATTTAGATACAAGTTTAGTGAAAACTAAAGTTTATTATTATACACAAGTGACCGCAACTTCAATAAAAAAACCTCCTCTGCCTAAAAAACAGATTGAGTCCCTCGCTTTTCAAGCCCCCTTACTCCTTTGCCACCTCCCCATCCTTCTTGTCCACAAGCAGTTTATTCAGGCTGGTGTCCAGGATGGGGTTAATTTCATAACCGTGAACGGTTACATAGAAAGGTGAATCACTGACCTTGGCAACATACTCATCCTTTTTGTCATCCCCAGCCGCAGCAACCTTGAGTCGGATGGAGCCCTCGGCGGTAACAATCTCCAGATCAGCCAATGGCTTATCAAGACCGAATTTCTGGTCGGATAGGTCGCGGCCCAGGTATGAACTTAGCTGCACAAGACACGCCTTATCCAAAAAATGATTTAACGCTTCGTCAGCCAGTTCTTTACCTGCCACCATGCCAACCGCCTGCCATTTATTATCCCTATCACGAGAAAGTTCAATGCGACCATGGCTATTCTGCAAGATAACTTTTTTGAGTTCGGCAGGCTGCACATCCAGATAGTTATTGTCCCACCAATCGTCCGGGGTAACAGCTGCCTCCCAAGCGGCCAGATCTTTTACCAAATACACGTTGTCATCATCGGCAGCGCGGACATGGGTGGTTTTGTAGTTGGGTGAAGTGCCCAGCAATAATTGCCTGGTTTCACCGTCCTTAAGGGTCAAGGTCAGTTTACGATTAAAATCGTCCTCTGCCACTTGCAGGCGGTTATGACTTGAAATGGTACGAGTCACCAACCGCGACGAGGTGAGGGTCAGCAGCTTTTTCACCAGCATCTCAACCTTTTTGGTGTCGGCGGGATAGGCGGGATCGGCACTCAGTCGCCAAATATCGCCCTCTTTCTTCATCGCCACCGACTGGCTTTTATCGGCGATGGTTAAGCCCACCACCTGCCCAGCATCGACATCGGTGAAGAAATGCACCGTGGGCGGGCCACTACTCTGATTAGGACGATAAACGTAGGCGATTAGAAACAACTGCGAGATCAGCAATAACACCAGGATCTTATTTACTCTGCTCATCATTCTCTCTCTAGATACTTACAGTTTGACATACTCGTAATAATTATCGGGATGAAGATGATGCCATTAGCTTTGCGGCGGATCAAGGACCATCATCACTTCCCGGCGGCGACGGCGACTGGCGTAAAAACTCACCAACAACAAGGCCAACAAAGCCAGTGCGTAATTCAGCCATTCCCAGAAGGTTTGCTCCTGATGCCCCATGGGCTCCAAAAGCCGGGCATGCTGACCACGGGAACGAATGGTGAGTAGATCATCATCCGCCACCGCCCAATCAACGATGTTTTGTAAAAACTCCAGACTATTAAGATAGCGATCCTGACCAATGGAGCGGGAGATACTTACCACCGCGTCATTAACAAAATCGGATGAACCAACCACCACTAACTTGGCTGCTGACGGTGATTGTTTCAGCATCGGGGTTAACAACTCTTTTTGCTCTTTCTTGGTTTTTTGTTGATGATCCTTGCCTTTCCCGGCGGGGATTTCCTCTTCGTCCACAACCAGTCGCGGATCGGGCTGATCGGCAAAACAACTTGTAAAAGCACCCTGAATCGTAACCGCCAGGGGATGACTCCCCCGCTCACCACCTTTGGCAAACCCGCTTTGCGGAAAGCGAGCAAAATCAGGCTGAATATCCGTTGATTCATGGAGCCATGAATCCGGGCTGGAGTGGAGCAAGGTTGCCACCTTCCGACCTTTATTCTTTTCCTGAGCAACGGTGAGCGGTGAAACCCAGTTCATGGTCACTGCTGGCAAATTTGCCACCACCGGGCTCTTGTCGTCCATGCCGTCAGCACGGACATCAACAAAGAAGGGATAGGGGATCTGTTTGATCTCCTGCACCATAAATCCGCCCAGGTCACGACTCACCGGCACCGGGAAAGGCTCATTGCGGCTGTCCATGACCATGGCCTTATCCACCGTCACCCCGTAGTGCTCAAGGAGTTTTTCGATACCGTCGGTGAGTTCCTTTACCTGTAAGGACTGTGAAGCCTGGTTAAGATCAAGGCTGTAGCGCCCGGCCAGCGCCACCACCGAGCCACCCCGCATCAGGAACTGATCCACCGCAAAGCGCTCCTTATCGGTGAGATCCTGCGGTGCAGCCAGGAGGAGGACATCGATATCGTCGCGCAGATGCCCTTTCGCAAGATCAGCGTTGACGACGTTGTAGTTCTCTGCCAGCACCTGCCGAAAGGTTTGATACTGATCCGGCGGAGCCTGCCGCATCCTCGCCATCTCCGGCGGCATGGCGGCAGGAGCCAGAAAGGCCACCGTCTTCATAAAGCCGGTTCCATGTCGTTTCAACGCCGCTTCCACCTCCCGCCGCAGTTCAACCTCCGTCATATCGCCACGCAGGTAGACATTATCAAGCTTGTCGCCAACCTTGATAAGTAGGTGGAGGTAAAAGGACTGCTCGGCAAAAAAGGAGAGCGAAAGGGGCTCAACCCCATATTGCTCCAGGATCTCCTTACGATCTAGATTGGCGTTGTGATCGGGATCGATTTCAACAAATTTCAACTTACCGCCCGACTCCTTGCCAAGGGCCGCAGCCACGGCGCGGATATGATCCGGCAACGGGGCAAAGGATTCCGGCAATCCGTCAGCGGAGATTATCGCCACCAACGCCATGGGCTCTTTGATATTGTCAAAGATGGTCTCCAGACTCTGAAAACCGTACACCACCTTCTTGATGGACTTGGTGATATCGTATTCAAGGTTTCGCAACCCCACATCCAATTGCCCGTCCTTACTATGGCGCACTTCAATAAGGTCGTTGTAACCCAAAGTTACATACTGATCGCCATACTTGATCAACAGATGAAAGTAGGAATTAACCACGCTGGCTTCATAACGGCCCGCAACCTGAAAGGGGATGGGCTTGATTCCGTAGAGCTGATTGGCCTCTGTTTCCAGGGCCTCATCGTCTTTGGGATCAACAAAGGAAACCTCCAACTTCCCGTTGGCAGCAACCTTATACTCCTCCAACAAATCACGAATTTGTGGGATCAGCGGAGCCAACAGGGGATGGGTCTTGGCACTGAAATAGCCACGAATCAACAACGGTTCGTTGACGCTGGCGAGAAGATCACGGCTCACCGGCGAGATGGAATATTCATGGCCTTCAGTGAGATCAAAACGCAGGGCGTGGTTGTGGTTGAGCCAGACATTAACCGCCAGCATGTTTGCTGCCAGCAAGATGGTAAAAAGAATGATATTGCGACGATAAGCAGCGGTGTGGGGGCCGCTGCTCCACCGTTTCTTGTCCAATTCCACGGTATTCAGGGTGAGAAAGAAAGCAGTCAGGGTCAGATAATAGACCACATCGCGGAGATCTATCACCCCCCGTTCGATACTGGCAAAACGACTGCCGATACCCAGGGAACGCAGAAATTCGCCAACATTGCTGCCGAAGAAGACGGTGATCCCCTCGGAACCGATCAGATAGAGGAGACCGGAAACCAGTACGGAAAGGATCAGGGCAACAATCTGATTATCGGTGCGGGAAGAGATATACAAGCCGATGGCGATATAGGCCGAGGCCATGAGCATCGCCCCAAAATAGCCACCAATCACTGGCCCCCAATCCAGGTTACCCATGCAGGCAACGGTGAGGGGCAAGGCGCCGGTAAGGGCCAGAGCAATGGTGACCAGGGTGAGCACGGCCAGGAATTTCCCCAGCACCAACCGGGAAAGCTTCACCGGCATGGTCAGCAGCACCTCCAGGGTGCCCATCTTCTGCTCCTCGCTCCACTGCCGCATGGTGAGGGCCGAAACAAGAAAGATCAACAGCAGCGGCATCCAACGAAATAGGGGTCTGATGTCAGCGATATTACGGGCAAAAAAGGTTTCCACCCAGAAGAAAGAAAAAAGCGCGGAAAGCAAAAAGGAACCGATAAAGATCGCCGCCATGGGCGAGCCAAAATAGGCCTTCAATTCCTTTTTGGCCAGAGAAGTCATCGGACTCATTGCACACCTCCATGAACCTGATTGGCAGCGGCCAGATCGTTGAATACCGCCTCCAGGGTACGAACCTCGGGGCGCAGTTCATGCAGCAACCAGTCGTTATCGCGAACCAGTTGATAAATCTCCGGGCAGAGATCCCGGTCAGTGCTGCCATGCACCCTAATCCGCACCCGACCATCATCATGGGCCACCACCGCCACGTTACGAACGCCGGCTAAGGTAGCAAGGGTGGAGAGCACCATTTCATCGTTATCAGTGGCGGCGATAGTGACCATGGCGTCGGCGGTGGCGGCAAGCTCCGAGAGCTTGGCATCGGCCTTAACCTCGCCGGCCATCAGGATAATCGCCCGGTCACAACTGGCCTCCACCTCAGAAAGGATGTGGGTGGAGATCAACACCGTGGCGTGCTTAGCAAGTTTCCTCACCAAACGGCGAACTTCAACAATCTGAGTGGGATCGAGGCCGTTGGTTGGCTCGTCGAGGATCAAGAGGTTGGGTCGATGCAAGATGGCCTGGGCCAGCCCAACCCGCTGCCGATACCCCTTGCTCAGGGTGTTGATCGACCGGGTCAGCCGATCTTCAAGACCCACGGCATGAATAGCTTGGGAAAGAGCCCGTTGCCGATCAGCGGTGGGGATCTCCCGCAGGTCGGCGATCATCTGCAGATAGCCCTGCACGGAAAGTTCCGGATAGAGAGGGGCGTTTTCCGGCAAGTAACCGATAACCCTTTGCACCTCTTGAGTATTTTCCAACACCTCAAGGCCGTTAACCCTGGCGCTGCCACCGGAGGGCTGTAAGTAGCCGGTGAGAATCTTCATCAAGGTGGTCTTGCCCGCACCATTGGGGCCAAGGAGACCGATAATCTCACCGGGCTTAACCGAAAAGGAGACGTCACGCAACGCCTCCACCTCACCGTAACTCTTGCACAGTTCCACTACCTCGATCATGTTGACCGCCGCTGTATTTGTTTGATAGATGTGGTAACTATCAGACTGGAGCAAATCTAGATAGTTATAATTTTGGAATTGATGCCAGTTCCCTGAATATGCTGAAAGCGTTAAAATAAACAACTGATTCCGACCTGGGGCAATAATACCCCAGGCCGAGATCAGTTGCTAATCCAAGCTGCACTCCTCGCGAGAATTGACGACGCAACAATGCAGTACCATGGACTTTTTACGAGCCCATCAATATTTGCTTATGGTTTCACCACTCGCGCGAGAATCTCGTAAGAACGTTCCACCATGGAGCGGGGCTCAACCATCAAGCCAGCCTGAATCATGGCGTTGTCGTATATCTGTTCGACAACCGACTTGGCAAAAGGTTCGTCATTTTTTTTCAGTTCTGCCAATCCCTGCAATAAGGCATGGTGACTGTTAATCTCAAGATTCTTGGCCCCGAACTGCTGCCCACCCTGACCGGAAGAACGCATCAGGCGCTCCATACTACTGGTCATGAAGGCATCCGGGTTGACGATGATGGCCGGGCTGTCCTCAAGGCGCTTGGACTCCAGCACCTCCTTGACCTTGTCTCCCAGCACCTCTTTCATCCAGGCGGTGAGCCCTTCCGTGGCCTTCTCTTCGGCCTTCACTTCCTCGCTCTTTTCTTCCTCGCTCTCCTCATCCTTATCGCCGGGCAGCTTCAAATCGCCACGGTCGGCTGAGACCAGTTGTTTTTCGTCAAACATCGCCAAATGGCTGAAAACGAAGTCGTCTATGGGATCAACGGTGTAGATAATTTCCAGATCACGCTTGCGGAAGGCCTCGATGTAGGGACCGGCCTCGATATCATCGCGGCTGGTGCCATTGATATAATAAATTTCCTTTTGCTCCTCGCCCATCCGCTCCACGTATTCGGCCAAGGAAATGAGCTTGCCCGGCTCGCTGGCCGAAGACTCAAAACGGAGCAACTTACCCAAGGCATCCCGATGCGTAAAATCGGAAACCACCCCCTCTTTCAAAAAAGCGCCGAATTCATCCCAAAATTTCTCATAGGTCTCCGGCTCTTTCTTGGCCGTCTCTCCCAACTGCTTGAGGAATCGCGAGGTAACCACCTTGTTGATCTTGGCGACCAGGGCGTTATCCTGCAAGGCCTGCCGAGAGATATTAAGGGGCAGATCCTCGCTGTCGATGACCCCCTTCAGGAAACGGAGCCATTCGGGCAGGATAGTCTTGGAATGCTGATCGATGAGCACCCGCTGGCAATAGAGACTAACCCCAGGATCGGTACGACCAAAGCCCATCTTCTCGATATTGCTGTCCGGGGCAAAGAGCAGCGCCTTGATGGCCAAGGGCGCATCAGCGGAAAAATGCAGGCGCAACAGCGGTTCATCCACCGCATTGCCGACAAACTTATAAAAATCCGCATACTCCTCATCCTTGATCTCGCTCTTGCTCCGGGCCCAGAGGGCCTGCACGGTGTTGATCTCTTCACCGGCAACCTTGATGGGGAAGGAGACAAAGCTGGAATAACGCTTGATGATGCTTTTGATCCTGGTGTCGGCGGCAAACTCATGGGCATCATCTTTCAGTTCGAGGATGATCTTGGTGCCGCGACGAATACCGGGGCAAGTAGAGATGGTGAAACTGCCGACACCGTCTGATTCCCACTGATGACCAGCATCATCCATCCGGTAAGAACGGGACTGGACGGTTACCTTGTCGGCAGCCATGAAGGCGGCATAAAAACCCACCCCGAACTGGCCGATGAGGTTGACATCCTTTTGGGCTGCGTCATCAAGTTTGGTAAAAAACGTCTTGGAGCCAGAATGAGCGATGGTGCCGAGATTGCCCTCAAGTTCACCACGATCCATGCCAATGCCGGTATCAGTGATGGTGACGGTCTTCTTGTCGTCATCCACCTCAATGTTGATCTCCAGAGGCAGGTGGCTGTCAAAGGTCTCTTCTTCAAGGAGACTTTGGTGACGGTACTTTTCCAAGGCGTCGGCAGCGTTGGAAACCAGCTCGCGGAGGAAGATCTCCCGCTCGGTGTAGAGCGAATGAATTACGATATCAAGGAGCTTCTTAACTTCAGCTTGGAATTCCTTAGTCTCGGCATGGGGTTGGGCATTCTCGGTACTCATCAATGTCACCTCTATAAGTTAGGTCATTAGCCGTGGGCTTTGTCCGTGCCCTGCACATCCCATTGACCTCCTGCAGGATGCATAATTGCCACGACGTCTTTTATAATCTGCTGTAGAAAACTACGGAATTGGTCTCGGACAAGACCATTAATTTGCTGAGAGAATAATCATCTCCGAGCCACTGTCAAGGCCGCTTCCTTAAGGATTATGCTGAGTCAGCAAGGAACATATTCGGTGACCAACAAAACTAAACACCCACCCCGGTTAGCGGACAAAATCAATTTACCTTTGGCAAACAACACCAATATGTTAATAAACACTTAACGTTAAATATCTAATTACTCAAAAAATTATTGCATGCTAGGCCATCACCTAGCGCCCTAGCCTGGAACTTCAGATGCGACATAATTTTTCATTACGCACGAAAACAAACCTCATCCTGCTCGGGGCGCTAACCTTCTTTCTCGCCATTGTCTTGATGGCTCGGCAAGCACACCATCAATTCGAAAGTACGCTGGTGAGCCTAACCAAACAGCAATTACTGATGATTGCCAAGTCCACCGCCACCTCCCTGGAACGACATCTGAGTGATCATGTAAACTCTTTGCGAGAAATCGCTGGCGACCCTCTGTTCAAACGAGAAAACCTATCCATCTCCGCAACCAGCCCCGAGATGCAAAGATTGCACATTTTCTACCAGGCCCACCAACAAGAGTTGGAATCTATTGCCATCCTTGACCCCACCGGCAAACTCCTAACATCTGTACCGGCAGGAGTTGAGGTGGGAGGGGCAACTCTAGCCGCTGAACTCGATATGGCGGCTTTTTCCCAGGATTTTCTTCCCCAAGTTAGTCCGCACTTTCTTGATAACAGCGGTCATCAAGTGGTGGCCCTTTCCGTCCCCATTGCTGCCCATAACAAACTGGTAGGCATTGCCTGCGCGCTGGTTAATATCGACACCCTTAACTCTCTTTACATCCATCCGATCAAGTTCGGAGGCGGCGCGGTGCCGGTATTGATCGACGAGCAAGGCCACTTCCTCTCACCACCGCCAAGGGATGAAGACTTAAAAGATGCAGATTCCCCATCTGGCTGTGTTGAGACAAAGTGTGCAAACAGAGAAACCATCAAGCACGAAATCGCTGCCGGGCGAGACGGGGTAGATATTTTCATTGCCAACCAACAAGGGCGTCATCCTCAAACCAAGTTCATCGCCTATGCACCCATAAAGTTTAAAAACATGAACTGGGGACTCGGCGTCACCCTGCCCTTCAGCGCTATCTCCGCGCCGATCCAACGGCATTCCCGACAGGCTATCCTGCTGGTGATTGCGGTACTGCTCTTTTTCGGAATTGGCACCACCCTGCTTTTTCGGATTCAAGAAAAAAAGTATGCCCTTGAGATTGAGGCCCGTTACCTACAAGAGATTGCCGCCAAAGCAACCGAGTTGGAACGGGTCAACCTGATTCTGCAAGAGCAGGCCATCAAGGATGAGTTAACCGGCCTTTATAATTATCGCTATTTCCACAAGGTGCTTCAACGGGATTTTGCCTTAGCGGCGCGCGGCAATTCGGACTACAGTTGCATGATCATCGACCTCGATCACTTCAAGAAGATTAACGACAGCCACGGCCATGCCTTCGGGGATCTGGTTCTGAAAGGAATCGGGCGAATCCTCAAAGAGGAGGCGAGGGATACCGATGTGGTGGCCCGTTATGGTGGCGAGGAATTCGTAATCCTTTTACCCGATACCGATCTTGAGGGCAGTATGGTCATCGCCGAACGAATGCGGGCCAGACTGGAATCACATGTCCACACCGAAGGTTCGCATAAAAAGCAAGTTACCGCCAGTATCGGTGTCTCCTCTTTCCGGGCGCATAATCCACAATCTCCGCAGGATTTACTGGCCTATGCCGACAAAGCACTTTATCAGGCCAAAGCAGAACAACGGAATCTGGTGGTGGTTTACACTTAAGCTTCTGAGGTTACGCGACAAACTACCATCACAAAATAGCGGTCAGATCCTTCCCACCGGCACACCGCTTAACTACCTGATGCTTGCCTAAACGCCGCCGAAAGCAGCAAGCCTTCACGGTTCTGGGGCTCAAGAGCCAGCACCTGCCGAACAATTTGCCTGGCCTCTTCTTTGCCGCCCGCAGCAAATTTGGCTCTGGCGACGTTCAACAACAGGCCGACCACATCGTATCCACCCACCCAAGCCTTGCGAAATTCCCCCATGGCCTCATCGAAATGACCCGTCTCATAAAGAGCGATGGCCAAGGTAATTCTCGTTGCCACCTGATTTTCGTCGAGACCCAAAGAGCGCCGAGCCTGAGTAATGGCCAAAGGCAAGTTGCCGAGACAGCGTGAAACATTGGCCAGTTCGGCAAAAACCGCCGCCTGATCTACCCCCGGTCGAGACAACATGGCGGTAAAAAACTCCCCCCCCGCCTGACAACGATCTTGCTTCGCATAGAGATTCCCCAGATTAGAAATCGCCACCCGATCACCAGGATTAATGGCCAGGGCCCGCGTAAAAATCTGCTCCGCCTCTTCATAGCGGCCTTGCCGGGCATAAACCACCCCCAAATTATCGTACGATTTACCGTCCCCCGGATTAAGCAAAATGGCTTTACGAAAAAGGCGGGCGGCCTCAACATGCTCTCCCTGCGTTTCCACGGCCCGCCCCAGATTGGCATAGCCACGCGCCAACTGAGGGGATTTATGCACCACGTCGGACCATAAGGAAAAGGATGAGCCCCAGGTTTCATTCCGTTGCCAAGTGCAGACCGCGAGAAAAACAATCACCGTCCCCCACAACAATCTAGCCGCCCATGGCCGCGAAGAAAAAAGACGATAAAGCAAAACCACAACCGGCAAGAAAATAAAAGTTGAAGGAAGGTAGAGACGGTGCTCGAAAACCATCTCCAGAGGAATTATCGTTGACTCGATGAGCAGACCAGCAAAAAACCAGACAATGGCAAAAGAGGCCAAGGGATCTCGCCGAAACAGATACCCTGCTGCCGCCACGAAAACCAGCAGACCGAGAATGGCCACCGCCGTTTGCGGAGGTGCCAGGAGGTGGTGAGAAATGGCAATATCGTGACAAAGATTAAGCCGCCCAGGCAGGGGCAACAGCAACAAACTTAAATAAAGAAAGATTACCCGCGACTGGGTGAGCAGCCGCTCACCCATGGTAAAATCACGGCCAAGGTACCCGTGCTGGATAGTAACAAGAAAATCCTCACCCAAATATAAAACTGCCAACAACCCCAGCAGCAACACAGCAACTCCCAGCCAAGGCAGCAATCGCCGCCAAGCTATACCTTGACCAGAATCGGCCAGGAAAAAAATCTCATAGCTCGCCACCAGCACCGGCAGGATGGCACCATTCTCCTTACTAAGCAAAGCCAGACCACCAGCAAGCAAAGCAACCGCAAACCAACCCCAACAATGCCAGGCAACCTCTGCCAACCTCCCGCGCAGATAGCAATACAAGGCCGCAAGGGTAAACAAAGCAGCCATGGTGGTCATGCGCTGGACGATATAGGTAACGGCGTTGGTCTGGATTGGATGGATAGCCCAAATAAGCGCCGCCACCATGGCAAGTTCACCAGCACAGCCATTATAACGGGTTCGTAAAGAGGGCAACTTCAAGGTGGCAACCAGCAGCCGGTACAAGACCAATGCCGTTGCCAGATGCACAAGCAGATTGACCAGATGAAATCCCCAGACATCTGAACCACCCCAATGGACATTGAAGGCAAAAGAGAGGTTCGCCAGGGGACGATGCTGAAGAAAACCATGGGTGGCGGCATGCCACAGGTTGGGCCAAGAAATGGTCGCAAAACGAAAAGCAGCGACCTTGGTAATATTACCGGCATCATCAAACAGAAAAGGAACGCCAAAGGTATTGGCATAAACCAAGGTTGTCAGGCCAAGCAGGAGCAGAGGCGCCAGCATCGCCAAAGGGCCATGAACTTTTTTCAATTCCTGCTCTTTTCCCACAAAACTTTCCCGGCGTACCTTGTTCCTGTCAACATGCCTACCCCGCTATCGCCATTCCCTACCCGCAATGATAACAGATCCAACCAAGCCCCCGCCTTTTCCACCGCCACCAATCAGATCGCCCCGCTCAACTGCACCATTTCACTGGTATGGAGAATCCGATCGATATCCAAGAGGATGGTGACGCCGATTTGCAGTTTGGCCATCCCGAGAATAAAGGAGGTATCGACGCTGCCGCCAAAGACCGGCGCGTCTTCCACCTCTTCTTCCTTGATATTGGCAACCTCACTGACTCCGTCCACCACCACCCCCATCAGGGTTGATCCCTTGAGCCCTGAGATTTCAACCACAATAATACAGGTTCGATCGGTATGCTCTGCTCGCTCCATGCCAAACTTGGCTCGCATGTCAAGAACCGGAATCACCTTATCACGGAGATTAATCACCCCTTCAAAAAAGGAAGGCATGTTCGGCAATTCAGTAATCTCCATCAGACCGATAATCTCCCGAACGTCGAGAACACCGACCCCATATTTTTCGTCGGCAAGCTGAAAGATCAGGTACTTGCCCTCACGGGTGGACTGAGCCACCTGCTCAAAAACGGTCTGCTTCTGCTGGCCGCCGTCACTGGCCACCTGCCGCTCCTGACCGCTTTTACGACTAAGGGACAACTGCCGGTACGCCTCATCGGCAAAACGAGTATCAACAAAACGGTCCAGATCAATGGTTCGCCCGATCTCCATCTTGCTGGTCATGTAGCGTTGGATGGTATCAAGATCAGCGATCTCGGGATAGAGATCATCGGTGGTGATTCCGTCTGGATCAGAAAGCACATTCCTGAGCAAATTTGCCTCAAGACCCAGGGTGCCTTGGGGATCGAGGAATTTTACTGCAATATCGGCGGCCTGATCAACATTATCACGGATAAACAGCCCCGCCTCAACCAACATGGTGGTAAACTCCTGCACCGCCTCCGGGTAAGAGCTGATGAAGTCATCACGGAAAACCACCACACAACAGGGATGACCGTCCCATATCTCACTGGACAGAAACTGCCGTTCGGCAACCCCGGCAGCAATGGCTCGCGAACCGATGGGCTCGGCAACCATAAAACCACTGACCTCAGGGTTCTCCTTCAAAGATTCCGGCATCGTGATGGGCGGCGCAACATCAAAAAGGACATTCACCGCCTCCTTGCCCGCCACCCCTGGCCGCAAACCCATTTGCGAGAAATACATATGCGCCAACATATTGTGAACCGACATCTTATGCGGGATTAGAAAACTTTTATGCTTAAAAAACTGCTGATAAGGCTTGGAATACGTGCCGGAGGCATTACGCACCGCAATACTGCCATTCCGGTGGGCAAACAAGACCAACTTGATCGGCACCTCGTAGCTGTAAAGATCCATGGCGGTGGGGGCAAGAACCAAAGCACCATCTACCTCGCCATTTTCAAGGGCCTTCAGCACCGGATTCCAGCCCGCCATGCATTGGGTTTCGATATCGAAACTGGCAGGACTCTTGGCCCCAGACTCGACCTGATCCCGAAGCACCCCTAAAGGCAGATGGTCGGTGATCTGGATATGGGCCATCTTCAGCCGCACCTTACCTTGGGTGCTGACCTTGGGCCCCTCATCCTTCTTGACCTCGGCCTGCTTGACTCCGAAGATCTCATCGATGAGAACTTTCAATTCATCAGCGGTAAAGGGTTTGGCAACCACCCCGCTGGCCCCACCTTCCTTGGCCTTGGCAACGTATGCTTTATCACCGTGGCCGGTGGCCATAATAAAAGGAATTTCCTTAAACTGCTCCTCGCCACGCACCCAGGTAAGCAGTTCATAACCATCCATATTGGGCATTGCCCAATCGCTGATGATGAGGCCGATGTTATCCTCGGACTGCAACTTCTCCACGGCCTCACGTCCATCCGCCGCCTCGACAATATTCTCAAAGCCAACCTGGTTAAGAATCCGGGCCTCCATCTTGCGCATGGTGGCTGCATCCTCAACCAATAAAATCTTCATCATCAAATCTACTGTCATTGCAAATTCCCCCTCACTCTTATAAAGTGAAGCTTGTTATCTTCCTTTAAAAGGGTATATCACACTCGATTAATTTCACCGACCAAACCAGTTTAGGATATTTGAACTGATCTTGGCAATCAATGATATTTATCCATATACGATAAATGACCATTAACACAAATACAAAGACTACCATCACCCCTCAATGAACAAAAAAATACTCTATACTTGCCAAGACCTGCTTAACCTCACCGACACCACCATCATTGATATCCGTTCCCCTGAATCCTACCAGCAAGGACATATCCCCGGGGCGGTGAACATCCCTGAGGTTTTCAACTACCTTCTTGCCGACAGCAGACAGCTAACCCTTGCCGAGATGGCCGCAACCTTTGCCAATTTTTTTGCAAATGCCGGGGTTTGCATAGACCGCCCCACCATCTTTTACGAGGATCACCTTACCAGCCAGTACGGTGGAGCCTGCCGGGGATACTGGCTGCTCTCCTATCTGGGGCACCCCTTGGCCGGAGTTCTGGCCGGAGGATTCGACAACTGGCAAGAGGCGGGACTACCCATCGCTAAGACAGCTCCCCCCCAGACCACCGGCAAATTTGTTGCCACCCCGGATCCCACCATGATCGCAGTCACCGAGGATGTGCTTGCCGCCATCAACTCTCCCTCCGTCGTCCTTCTCGACAATCGCGACGAACCGGAATGGCGCGGTTACAGTTCATCCCCCTACGGCATCGATTTCGCTCCTCGGAAAGGAAAGATTCCCGGAGCTAGATGGATCGAATGGTACCGCTTCATGGACAATGCCAACTGCCCAGCCTTCAAATCCCCAGCGGCCATACGGGCGCTGGGCGCTGAACACCACATCGCCCCGAACGACGACATCATCATCTACTGCTTTAAAGGGGCCAGAGCCGCCCACACCTACGTTGCTCTGCAACTGGCCGGCTTTCAACATTTGCGGGTATATTTCGGCTCCTGGAACGAATGGTCTCGCGACCCGGCCTTGCCCATTTCATAACAACGGAACACCGCCTCTCCTTTTCCCCAATCAACCTATTGTTTTATTTCGTTTTATCCATTGACAAAAGCACGTGAACTGTTTAAGCATTTCTAAATAATATTTAGCAAAATCTCCTTATTTTAGACATTTTCGCATACCAACGACCGTTGCCAGGATTAATCCGAACCGCGGGAGATGATCGCGTTCAATACGGTTTCTTTCGCACAACATCCAACCCCTGCGAGGTCGGCATGTTAGACAACAGCGTGAACCCGGTTCTTGATGTCAACAAACTTCCCACCCTTCCTGCCGTGGCCATGGAAGCCATCCGGCTCTTGGAAGGAGAGGATGCCAATTTTGATTCCATCGCCGATCTACTTAAGAACGATCAGGTTCTCACCAGCCGCATCTTCCACTACGCCAACTCCGCCTATATCGGCGCCCGACGTCCGGCCGCTTCCATCCGCCAAGCGGTATCTATCATGGGCCTCAATGCGGTGCGCAGCATTATCCTTTCCGCCTCGGTTTTCGACTGCTTTGCCGAACAATTAAGTCGGGATCGGCAGAGCCTGCTCAACTTCTGGCTCCACTCCATCGGGGTGGCGGTCACCGCCGAAGAGCTGGCAAAGCGCTTGGGCTTTCCTGTCCCGGAAGAAGCGTATATCGCCGGCCTCCTCCATGACATGGGGCAACTGGTCGCCTATATCCAATTCCCTGAAGAATATGCTGAACTACGCCGGGAACTGGAACGGCAAGGCTCATACAGCACCACGGGAGCCACCCCCCTGGACATCGAACAGCAGATCCTGGGCACCGATCATATCGAAACGGGCCGTTTATTAGCCGAGAAATGGAACTTCCCGGAAATCTTCGCCAAGGTAATGTGGCAGCACCATCAGCCGGTTTTTGAAACCATCCTGCCGGAGATGGACAATCTCCCCAAACTGATCCGTTTTGCTGACCTCCTCTGCACCACCCACAGTATCGGCTCCAGCTATTTCCTCTCCTCCGGCACCCACAGTCACCAACAGACCCATTTCGCCCTGGAAACCATGATGCTCCAACACCATCTTACCACCAGTGACATCGACTCGTTGATGGACGGGGTGATAGAACGCAGCCGCGAGGTGGGCAATATCTTGGGCTTCTGGGACGAAGAGGAATACCACAAACTAATCGGCTCAGCCAATCGCCGCCTGGGCGATTTAAGCATCCGCCTGGATCACGACAATCGTATCTTGGGCGAAAGCAATCGGGTTCTGCAAGCTGCCGGAGCCCTGTGTCGGCAACTGAGACCGGGTTTACCCCTGGCCGATGCCGCCGCCACCGTCATCGCCGCCATCCACCAAGCCTTTGGCAAACGGCGCTGCCTGTGCATGATTCGCGACACCAGCAACAATTTTTACAGCGGCCAGTTGTATGACGGCGAGGCCTTTCTTCTCCTGCAAATACCCACAGACCCGGAACGGCTGAAACGTTACGGCAAAGGTAAGAAAACCGATGTTATCGAAGCGGAGGCAGTAAAGAGGCTCAGTCGACGGATTATTGATCCGGGCAAGGATAACGATCTGGAAACAGAGGTTATCGACATGATCTCCGACGGCGAGTTTCTCGCCACCTTTTTTTCCCCCGGCCCCCACTCCCATTTCCGGAAACTGCCGGTGCTGGGTCAACTCCTGGTTGATTTCGGCGATGTCAACGACAACGACGAACGTCCCCACCAGGAACTACTGAAAAACTTTGAGACCCTGACCTTAAGCGCCGGCAACGGCCTGGAACGACTTTTACTGGAAGCGGATCTAATCCGCCAAAGCGATGATATCGCCCGCGCCGCCAGGCGCATGGAAGAAAGCCAGCGTTTGCTCTTCCATTCTCACCGCTTGGCCACCGTTGGCAGACTTGCCGCTGGCGCAGCCCACGAAATCAACAACCCGCTGACCATCATTTCACTCAATGTGCAGATCCTCCAACGTCTTCTCGGCGAGGATCAAGAAGACTCCATCAAGGAACGATTGCGAGTAATCAGCGATCAGGAAGAACGAATCGCCAAGATCGTCCAGGATCTAATGAGCTTTGCCCGCCCCACCCAACCGAAACTCATCGCTGACCGGGTAAGCGTGATCATGGAGCGGGTTCTCAAAGTCCTCGGTGACCGGGTCTCCATGACCAAAATCAAGATCGACAACCGCTTGCAAGAGAACATGGTTGAGGTGATGGTTGATTCATTGCAGATCGAGCAGGTCTTCATGAATCTCTTGATCAACGCCAACCACGCCATGCCGAAGGGCGGTACTATCACCCTCACTGATCAAGCAACGGATGGAATGGTGGAGGTGCATATCAACGATAACGGCAGCGGCATCAGCCAGAAAAATCTGGGCAAGATCTTCGACCCCTTCTTTACCACCAAAAAAGAGGGCGAAGGCACCGGCTTAGGCCTTGCGGTCTGCAACTCCATCATCGAACATAACGGCGGCGTGATGCGGGTCACCAGTAAGGAGGGGGAGGGAACCACCTTCACCATTGCCCTTCCTCAGGACAAATCCAACCAGTTACGGGCGATGCGGGAAAATCTTGAGCAAGAAAAAACCGCCGTGGCCCCAAAAGCGGAAAAACCTCGCATTCTGGTGGTGGACGACGAACATGCGATCAACGAAATGCTCTTGGACAGCATGCGCATGGAAGGATACGAGGCAGATGGCGCCTTCGACGGCATCGAAGCGATCAAACGGCTCAAAGAAAAAACCTACCAGCTTGCCATCCTCGATATCAGAATGCCCCGCAAGGATGGTCTGGAGGTATTACAGTTCATCAGGGAGGAATACCCGGATCTGCAGGTTTTGATCATCACCGCCCTGGCCTCCAAGGAAGAGATCAAGAACACGGTTAAGCTGGGGGCTTACGCCTGCCTCAAGAAACCTTTTCGCCTGGAAACCGTTCTGGAAACCGTCAAACGTGGCCTTAAGGAAGCGCAGAAAAAGAACAACCCACGGAAGAAGAAATGAACACGGCCAACGCCAAATCTCTGCTGACCATTGCTGATATCGCCGCCCGCACCGGTCTTGAGGAAAGCCTGCTCCGTTTCTACGAATCAGAATACCCTGAGCAACTACCGGTAAAGGTTCTACGCGGCGAGGCGCTGTTGTTCCCCGCCGAAGCGGTGACAGCCTTTCAGGCTATCCATCTTCGCCGCACTGAAAGCCAGCCCCCTCCTTCCCCCCGTTACGGACGAGTTATCGCCGTCACTTCCGGCAAGGGGGGAGTGGGCAAAACCAACCTCGCCCTCAATCTCGCCATCGCCATCCAGCGGTTGGGAAAGATGTGCGTGGTGGTGGACGGTGATCTGGGGATGGCCAATATCCACCTCCTGGCAGGCCTTGATCCTCGCCCGGGGATGATGGAAATGCTGGCCGCCGACGCAACCCCAGCCCAACTAATCGCTGACGGCCCGGAAGGAATCGGCATCATCACCGGTGGCAGCGGCATCATCGCCATGGCTGACAGCGACCACGCCAGTCGGCAAAAGATGATCAAGGCCTTGGGCGAGGTAGAGCGACTGGCCGACGTGATGATTGTGGACACCGGCGCGGGCATGGGCCGCGAAGTGCGGGACTTTCTTAAAGCGGCCGATGAAGTCATCTTCGTCCTCACCCCGGACATCACCTCCCTGGCCGACGCCTACGGTTTACTGAAAGGACTGGATCAGGAAAACGACCATGACCAACGCCCAATCTACTCGGTGGTCAACATGGCTGACACCCTACAACAGGCAGCCAACGTGGCCTTGCGGTTCAGCGATTGCGCCAATCGTTTTCTAAGCCGTGAGGTCAAAAATATCGGCTACATCCTTAAGGATGCCACGGTGGGCGCAGCCACTGCCCGCCGCACCCCTTACTCGGTCTTCCGGCCCCAGGCCCGGGTCAGCAAACACACCCATAACCTTGCCGTGGCCCTGCTCCAGGACGAGATGAGCGAACTGCGGATCAGTTCCGCCTTCGGTCGCTACAAAAAAATGCTGCAAAAAGGGGACCAATCATGAGCCATGCCGCCACCCCGCTCTTCAGCTGGCAAGAGAGCTTTGGCCTCCGCCAGAACCCCTTTCGCGATTCACTGGACAGCAATCTCTTCTTCCGCACCCGCCAGCACGAGGAAGCGCTGATCAAATTGCGCTTAGGCATCGCCGACGGCCATGCCCTGATCCTCTTAAACGGCGTTTCCGGCTCGGGTAAAACCTTTGTCTCGCAGATCTCCCTCCGCGACCTTGATCGTAGTGATCACGAAACCGCCCTGATCTTTGCCTATCCTGGGATGGGTAAGGGGGTGTTGCTGGAGGCGATCTTAAATGAACTGGGGGAAGAAAAAGCCGCCCGTTTTACCCAGCAACGGTTGGCTCAGCTCCAGGCCAAGGCCATCGCCTTCCACAACCAGGGAAAACGGTTGGTGGTGGTAATCGACGAAGCCCATTTCCTCAAAGCTGACGGACTCCACCTCCTCCGCACCCTGGCCAATCTGGAAACGGAACGGGAGAAACTGATCACCGTCCTGCTGATTGCCGAACCGGCCCTGCGCCGTCGCCTGGCCGCGCCCAGCTACGCTGCCCTGCGGGGCCGAATCACCTTTATGATCGAACTTAACCCCATGTCCCAGCAAGAAACCGAGCAATATATCAAGTACCGACTCCTTAAATGCGGCGGCAGCGCCGACCTCCTCCCCGCCAACATCTACGCCACGATTCACCAACTGAGCCAGGGTATCCCGCGCGAGATTAACCGTCTCCTCTACAATTCGGTAATGGAGTCGCTCACCGCCGCCCACCCAACCATCACCCCGGCTCTCATCCGCACCGTCGCCGAAAAACAGGCCGTAACATGGGCAAGATAAGCAAGCTGCGGCTCAACAATCAAGCAGAGAAACCACCCCGCGACCAAGGGGTAAGTGCCGAGGAATTGGCGGTGCTTGCCAACGACAAAGAACCACCTCGACACACGGAGCTTACCCAGCAAAAAACATCGTTCACGGCCATCAAGCAAAAATCCCCCCGGTGATGCCCCCTCCCGATCATTAGGTTGCACCTTAGAGATTTTATCGTTGCCTTTTTCGGCTTAAAACTATCAAGACACCCCGCCCAAAGACCTTTCCCCATTGATCTTCTTTTTTTCAATTGCTTAGCGTAGTCCGATCCCCACCAAGCAGAACTACTGCCAACCTCTCCGTCGGTATCAATCAAACACTCCCTGGAGTCATGGGCGTGGTGGGGATCGCCTTCCAGATCTCTTCGTTGTATTGCCGGATAGTTCGGTCACTGGAGAATTTGCCGCTATGGGCCACATTAAGGATACTTTTCTTGGCCCATTTCTGCTGATCCTGATACTCATCCGCTACCTGTTTTTGCGCCTCGACAAAGGTTTGGAAATCCGCAGCCACCAGCCATGGGTCATGGGGGTTCAGGATTGAGTCGATAATGGCAGCGAAGATCCCTGGTTCGAATTGATTGAAATGGCCCGATTGCAATAACTGCATCACCCGCGCCAGATCCGGGTTCTGTTCCACCAGCGCGCGCGGATCGTAGCCGGATCGCTGTTCCGCAACCTGATGCGCGTTCAAGCCAAACAGGAAGAAATTTTCTGCGCCCACCTCTTCGAGGATCTCAATATTGGCCCCATCCAAGGTGCCGATGGTCAGAGCGCCATTCATCATGAATTTCATATTGCCGGTCCCCGAAGCCTCCTTGCCTGCGGTTGAGATCTGTACGGACAGATCGGCGGCAGGACAGATCACCTCCATCACCGAGACCCGGTAATCCGGCAAGAAGGCAATCTTGAGCTTATCGCCAACCTCGGAGTCATTGTTGACCACCTCGGCAATATTACAAATCAGCTTGATGATCTGCTTGGCCATTACATAGCCCGGCGCCGCCTTGCCGCCAAAGAGGATGCAACGCGGCTGCCAGTCTGCGGTGTCCCCCTGTTTGATCCGGGCGTAGAGATGAATAACATGGAGGGCGCTGAGTAGTTGCCGTTTGTACTCATGAATCCGCTTGACCTGAACCTCGAACAGGGCCTTGGGATCAAAGATGACCCCGCAATCGGCTTTAACCAGAGCAGCTAACCGTTCCTTGTTGTGGTGCTTCACCAGACGCCACTGCTCCTGAAAAGATGGATCATCGGCATGGGAAACCAGTTTTTTAAGTTGCTCCAGCTCTGTACACCAACCACGGCCAATGGTGGCATTGAGCAGCTCCCGCAACCCTGGGTTGCAGGCCGCAAGCCATCTTCTCTGGGTAACACCGTTGGTTTTGTTGTTGAACCGCTGGGGCCATAATTCATGAAAATCGCGAAACAACCCATTGACCAACAGTTGCGAGTGGAGGGCCGCGACGCCGTTGATGGAGTACGAGGCAATAATTGCCAGATAAGCCATCCGCACCTGGGGGTCTCCCCCTTCTTCAATCACCGACATCCGTTGCTGGCGGTCACCATCTCCGGGCCATTTGGCGGCCACTTCGGAAAGAAAATTGGCGTTGATCTCGTAGATGATTTCCAGGAGCCGGGGCAACCACTGCCGAAACAACCGCACCGGCCATTTTTCCAAGGCCTCGGGCAGCAGGGTATGGTTGGTATAGGCCATGGAGTTGGTGGTGATCTCCCACGCCTGATGCCATGACAGGCCATGTTCATCCAGCAGCAGACGCATCAGTTCCGGAACCGCAAAGGCGGGGTGGGTATCGTTGAGCTGAAAACAGTTCTTGGCCGCAAAATCGGAAAATTCGTCGCCATGGATAGAAACCCAACGCCGGATCACATCCTTCAGGCTGGCTGAAGCGAGGAAATACTGTTGCTTCAGGCGCAATTCCTTACCGTTTTCGCTGGCATCGTTGGGATAGAGAACCATGGTAATATGCTCTGCCGCGTTCTTGGCGGCCACCGACTCAGGGTAGAAGCCGGCATTGAACTCGCCCAGATCAAAATCCTGGGTTGCCATGGCCTTCCAAAGCCGCAAGGAATTCACCGTGTCGTTCTCGTAACCAGCGATGGGAATATCAAAGGGCACGGCCAAAACATCCCGGCTCTCAACCCAACGGCGGCGCAACTGCCCGTGGCTGTCGGTATATTCTTCACTGCGGCCACCATACTGAATGCGTTGTTTGTACTCCGGCCGCTCAAGTTCCCAGGGATTACCAGTCTCCAGCCAATGATCTGGTTCTTCCACTTGTTTACCAGCCTTGATGGCCTGGCGGAACATTCCGTACTCATAGCGGATGCCATAGCCGATCACCGGCAGTTGCAGGGTGGCGCAACTATCAAGGAAACAGGCGGCCAGACGACCCAATCCGCCGTTGCCCAACCCGGCATCCTGTTCGGCCGATTCCAGTTCCTCCAAATCCATCCCTAATTTATGCAGGGCCAGAATGGTTTCTTCCTCGGTGCCCAAGTTAAGCATGACATTACTTAAGGCCCGGCCCATCAAATATTCCATGGAGAGGTAATGAACCCGCCGAGAATCCTGTTCTTTATAGGTGCAGCGAGTCTTGCGCCATCGTTCCATCAACCGCTCTTTCTGCACCAGAGCCAAGGCACTGAAGGCGTAATGCAGTAAGCGACAATTCCTATCTCGGCCCAGGTGGTAGGTATAGTAGCGCCGGAAATTTTCGGCTAAGTCGTCGGCATCCATGCCCAAGGGGGGGAGATTGGTTAGATTGTCTGGGGGAGTACTCTTCTCAAAGCTGCGCTGATTCACGTTCTCGGTATCCTGATTTTTTGATAGATCCAATGATTTGTAATTTTAAAACATGTTCTACTACTATAAATTCCAGCAAAAAACACCATCTCAAGCACATTTGCGGATATTTCCCCGTGCCAGGTTGACCATCCCCCCAACCCCGTTGCTCAATGTCCTATCAGCCAGCAAAATGACGGCAATATTCGGAGGGAGAATTATCCTCCCTCCGAATATTGTTTGATTATTTGCCGTCGACCCAATCCCCATAGGGCCAGCCGCCCATCCCGCCGGTGAGGATATAGAGTTTCCCCTCGGTGACCCCATTTTTGGCCAGATACCCATAGGCACGCTTGGCGCCGCCCTTGCCACGGGGACAGACAACCACCACGGCCTCATAATGATTGGCATCACAGAGCTTCAACGCCGGATCGATGGTTTGCCGATCATGGTCGGACTTCACCGGATAGGCGTTGGTTTCAAGAGATCCCCTGATATGATGGACGACAAAATCCTTCTTTTCCTGAATGTCGACAATAAGCATCGGCTTTGACGCTTCCAGCCAACCTTTCAGTTGCTCGGGTTCAACATAGTTATAGCTTGTCCAGGCATGGGCAACCTGGGCCATCCCCATCAATGCCACACAGCAAATAAACAGTAATTTCTTCATGAGTATATGATCCTTTTCTAAATTAATATTGGTATTTTGATGGCGCTTACAGCTTGGCAACCGGTAATCCCGCCTCTTTCCAATCGGCGAAGATGGCCTGATTGATCTTCTTGTAGCCGAGCTTCATCAGCTTCCGGTAGGCGTTGTAGCTGCGCCCGCCGGAGTTGCAGTAGACGATGATCTCTTTCTTCTTGTCCAGAACCGCCGACTGGGTGGCAAAGACCGCCACGGGGATATTGAGCGCCCCGGCAATATGCCCCTCGTCAAACTCTTCCGGGTCCCGGACATCAACCACCGTGAAGGTATCAGCCCCGCTTTGCAGCAAGGCATTGAGGGCGGCAGGAGAAAGCTTACTGGTCTCGATACGTTTCTCGTAGTCTGGACCGGCATAAATCGGCATCCCCTTCTCTTCCCAGACCGGCATCCCGTCGGCATAGACATAGATGTTGTCATACCCTTGTTTGATGGCCTTTTTTGCCGCTTTCTTGCTCTTGCCACACTTGATGCCGTTACAGTAAAAAATGATCCGGGCCGATTTGTCCGCTGGCAGGCGGGAAGCAAACTTCTCCCACTGCTTCACCGGCACGCTGATTGCCCCTCGCACATGCACTTCCTGAAACTCCTCGGGATTGCGGGCATCGACCACGGTCATCTCCGCTTTGCCATCAAGCAGTTTCTTGAGATTGCCGGTGTCGATCAGTCCGTAGCCATCCTTGGCTTGTTGATGATAGATGATGGAGTAGGAAAAGTTAGCGGCATCAAGCCAGTCGAGGGTGGTGTCGCCAACCTGGGCAAAAGGATACATCAGGTAGTTGACCGGCCCACCTTGCTGAACGGGATTGAGAGTGAGATCCCGCCCTTCGGAAAGCTTGATCCGGTTAGCGTCGACACCGCCCCAGAAGTACTCGCGGTAACCATTGGTTTTGGCGTCATTGAGTGCCAGTTTCTCCACCAGCATCTTCTTTCTGACATCGGCCGGATCTACGGGCACCCAGCCGTATCCGGGCAGAAAAAACTCGGCCCAGCAGTGCTGCCAACCGCTGATATCCTGACTTGATTTCTTGCCCATCCTGATCCCGAACACCTCCCGAGTCGGAACCCCGGCCGCGCGAGCGAGAGCCACATAGATGGAGCTGAGGTCAGCGCATTTGCCGCCCGGATCCTTGAGCAATTGACAAAGATCACCCTTGCCGCAGCCACGGGTGTTGGGATTGCGGTAGGTGTTTTCCACCGTCCAGTCGTAGATCGCTCTTGCTTTGGCCAATACGCCAGACTTGCCTTTGGTAATTTTCTGGGCCAGCTCGGTGGTTTGTTTGCTTTCTGGGGCAAGGGCGCTGGGGGCGAGATATGACGCGTAATCCGCCGGGTCCCAGGCCGCCTCTTGCGCCGGGAAATTGCGACGGATTACCTCGTTGCGCTCGGCATGCAGAGAAAAATTGAGCTTGCGGCTGGTCGCCCCCTTCTCCCAGCGGACATAGAGCATGGGGGTTTTGTAAAGACGGTCGGTATAGACCGCAGAGGCAGCGAAGTTACCGGAAACCCTGACCTTGGATATATTCTGGTCACCATCAGTTACGGGATAAGGAATCCACAGTTGCACTGCCTCCCCGGCAGGATGCCGAGACAAATCAAAATCCATGTTGATAATACCGGAGACCGTTTTACCGTACGCCGGCGGCACCACGAACAAAAGAACTGCCAAAATGATTAAACCAAGATGTTTCGTCATCATCTTTCCTCTTAAATAGATTCTAAAATATTGAAATTAACCGCTAAAACAGTAATTTAAAGCATCTGCTTGCTCCTAGTTTGAGTTGAATGGTTATAAAAAAGGTTTCCTACCCTCCCAACTTCTGTCGCCAATAACTGCCATACGCCACTCCCATGGGGTTGTTGGCAAGAACCCGATCCTTCACCACCAGAACAGTCACCGGCGCTTCGGCATATTTTTGCAAGAGAATGTCATGGCCAAGACAGAGCCCCATCTGGATATTGAGCTCCGTTTTAGCCCGATTGAGCATCATCGCCTGACCGATGGGGTTACAGGCCACTTCGAACTTTTCTGGATGGATTTTACTCATCCCATGCTCATCCTTATTAAGGCCGGTCATCTTGCAGCAAACCGATTCGACCTTAAAGGTCTTCGCTAAAACCTCAGCAACAAAGGCCGCCTCCTCAGTCAGACCGATACAGAAAGCAATGCCGAGCTTGGTGAAGCCCGCCCGCTGGGAAAACTCGATAATCTCTTCCAACCGAGTCTGCTGATTGCCGTATTGAGCCCGCATCTGGTCACTGAGGTTATGAAAACCTTGATTCTCGGCCAGGGCATAAGCAGAGAGATCAAGGGTGCCGCCAGTGCAATCAAATCCCTCGCTATTACATCTGTTTTTTGGTTTTTGTCCGCAAAACGCACATTTCATTGGCTTCTCCTTAAATATTGATCCCGCTGTGGGCAGACAGCCGTTCTCACCGATCTTTTGCCGACCAAGCATATAATCTCAGCCAGCCTTGGCGGTGGCCGCCTCCTTCTCGTGTATTTGTAGCCAGGAACACTGATCACGGATATTGGCCATCCCGAACAGCGACCAATTGATCCCCGCCTCCCCCATGGTCGCTGGGAAGAGGGGCTCATGGGTACGGGGGGGCAACCGGCCACCAGCCGGTTCAGCTTTTGCTCGTGGATAATTTTGACCAGGTGACTATGGGTCTCAAGGGAGTGGGAGTAGAGATTGTCGGTGAAACAGGCGACATCTGGCAGATTCCGCGCAGCATCAAAACCCTTGCCGTGGGTGCGGACATCCATGAAGAAGAGGGAACAGTCGTTGGTGGGAAAGGTCTTGGCCAGGCGGGCCATCACCCCGCCAATGGCGGCGCTTTTCCCAACCAGACAGACCTTATAGCCCAAAGCGGAAAGGTAAAGGAATGCCTGGATTCCGGCAACACCACCGCCGATAACCATTACGGTGCCGCGAACAAAAGGGGATGAATTTAAAACTGGAGCATGCACGAGGAGTTCCTCCTTCATGGATCAAGATGCATTATGCGCTTGGCGGCGACATGCGTCCTGAAACCCTGAAGAGGAAAACCCTCAGCTAGGGAGAGAAATCAACAGAGGAGAGTGAAAGGAAACGATGCGCCTATTGTTTTGGCAACCCCGACCGGGCTGCTCGCAAAACACATCGTTCAATGTGATAAGTTTATGATATTATACATTTTCCCTATCTTTTTTATGATTAAGACTAAATTAAGGTTTTAATTTCTACAAAAGAACTAACCACAAGTCAAACATTAAAATCCATGGTGTTCGGGCTGCCATTGCCCAGCTTTACCTGGCCTCCCCAGAGACAAACAGAGAACGGTTTAGCGCCGACGGCAAGGCGGCGTTGGCGGCAAGGGAGTTAAAAAAGAGGGGGGAAACCCTCGTCTATCAAATCGACGAAGGAAGAAAAGCGACCAGTAAATTGAGGCCGTAAAAACGTCACCCCATCGCCACAGTGCTTTCAACGCCGAGACATACGATCATCACCACAAAGTCAGGGAACGGGTTTGCCGTCAAGTCTGCCTTGCACCAGTTCGGCAATGAATTCAGGAAAAGGGATTATGTCCTGTCGGACACTGGCGGCCTCCAAGGCAGCGAGATACCTGCTCCGCTCTCCGACCGGCACTACAGTCCATGGATATCCGTCGGCGGCCAACATCACGTTCATCAGAAAACGGCCGATCCGGCCATTACCATCCATGTCCGGGTGGATATGAGATTGCTCCGGTGCCAGGCACCAAAGGTCACGGGGGAATGGAGGGGAGTAATGGTTTCTAAAAAATCAGTAAGAAATGAAGGGAGTGTCCCTGGTTTCCCCATAAGGAAGGGTGGGGTATGGTTGTCAGGACTACTAAAAAGAGGTAGTTATTGATTGTCTTTGGTCACTCCAAAAGGGTAATCAACTTGGTATCATGCCGAAGATGGTATCTTTTTTACCCTTAAAGGAAGGCCATCCCTCTGGGTCCCACAGGAATATTATTTTTTATTACCTGACCTGTTTTAGGTCCAGTCAATCTTTTATGAATATAAGTCATAAGCTGAGATTAAATGACCTGCGAAATTCACGCCCGCGAAAAAATTGATCGATTGCTTACCGAGGCCGGTTGGCTTGTTCAGGATATCAAGGATACCAATATCTTTGCTGGCAAGGGTGTTGCCATTCGCGAATTTCCCCTGAAACAGGGGCACGGATTTGCCGATTATCTTCTCTATGTGGATGGCAAGGCCGCAGGGGTTATCGAAGCCAAAAAAACCGGCACCACCCTCACCGGGGTTGAAACCCAGTCCGAGAAATACGCCAAAGGTTTACCCGAAAGTCTCCCTGCCTGGATCACACCGCTGCCGTTCTGTTATGAATCCACCGGTGACGAGACTCGATTCACCAACAATCTCGATCCCGCGCCTCGCTCCCGACAGGTTTTTGCCTTTCATAAGCCTGATTACATCTTCGAGGAAGCAGAGAAGGCCGTTAATAAAACCGGTGAAGCTCGATCCGAATATCTCGATCAATCGATTACTCTCCGGGGCCGACTTCGCAATATGCCGGAGCTCATCGAAGATGGTTTCTGGCCCGCTCAGATTCAGGCGGTCAAAAATCTCGAAAAATCCCTGGCCAAAGATTGTCCTCGCGCCCTGATCCAGATGGCCACCGGTAGCGGCAAGACCTTCACCGCCATCAGCATTATCTATAGGCTCATCAAGTTTGCCGGGGCCAAGCGCGTTCTCTTCCTGGTAGATCGCGGCAACCTTGGCAAGCAGACCTTGAAAGAGTTCCAGCAATACGTCTCGCCTTACAATAATTATAAATTCAGTGAAGAGTTCATCGTCCAACGCCTCACCTCAAACACCATCGACACCACCGCTCGGGTCTGCATTTGCACCATCCAGCGCCTCTACTCCATGCTCCGGGGCCAAGAGTTGCCTGAAGAGGCCGAGGATCAATCTCTCCAAGGGTTAAACAGCCTGTTCAAAGAGGTTCTGCCTCTGGAGTACAACCCCAATATTGACATCTCTACCTTTGATTTCATTATTACCGACGAATGCCATCGTTCCATTTACAACCTTTGGCGACAGGTGCTGGAGTATTTCGATGCCCACCTGATCGGCCTTACCGCCACCCCGTCCAAGCAGACCTTCGGCTTCTTCAACCGCAACCTGGTGATGGAATATGATCACGAGCGGGCCGTGGCTGATGGGGTCAACGTCAACTATGATGTCTACCGGATCAAGACTGCGATCACCGAACAAGGCTCCAAGGTCGAATCCGGCTACTATATCGACAAGCGCGACCGCGAGACCCGCACCACCCGCTGGGAAAAGCTGGAAGAGGATTTCGAGTACGATCCCAATAAGCTCGACCGCGACGTGGTGGCCGTTGATCAGATTCGCACCATTATTCAAACCTTTCGGGATAAGGTGCTCACCGAGATCTTCCCTGGCCGGGAATATGTTCCCAAGACCTTGATCTTTGCCAAGGATGACAGTCATGCCGAGGATATCGTCAAGATCATCCGCGAGGAGTTCGGCAAAGGGAACGATTTCGCCCAGAAGATCACCTATAAGACCACCGGCAAGAAACCGGAAGAACTCATCGCCGAATTCCGTAACAGTTTCAATCCCCGCATCGCCGTCACTGTCGATATGATCGCCACCGGCACCGATATCAAGCCGCTGGAGATTGTCATGTTCATGCGGGCGGTTAAATCCCGTTCCTTTTTCGAGCAAATGAAGGGGCGTGGGGTGCGGATCATCAACAGCAACGATCTGCAATCAGTCACCCCGGATGCCAAGGTCAAGGACCATTTCATCATTGTCGATTGCGTCGGCGTCTGCGAGATGGACAAGACTGATTCCCGACCCATGGAGAGAAAGCCCACGGTCAGTCTGGAAAAACTCCTGCAGGCGGTGAGCCTCGGCAATACCGAGCCGGATGTGATTTCGTCACTGGCTGCGCGGATGGCCCGGATTGGTCGGCAGATTACGCCGGAGGATGACAGTAGGGTGGCCGAGCTTTCCGGCGGTAAAATTCTGGAGCAGTTGACCACCGATCTGGTCATGGCCATCAAGCCCGATAACCAGATTGAAAGGGCTAGGCAGGATAACGGCGGAGAAGAGCCTAGCGAAGCGCAGATCAAACAGGCCGGGGTCAAATTGATTGTTGAGGCAACCAAGCCGCTGCATAATCCGGCGCTACGCAACTTCCTGGTCGAGGTCAAGAAGAAGAACGAGCAGATCATCGACAACATCAGTGAAGATCAGGTGATCTCTGCCGAGTTTTCCGTCGAGGCTCTTGAAAAGGTTAAGTCGATGGTTCAGTCCTTCGAGCAATTTTTGGTCGATAATCGCGACGAGATCACCGCTTTGCAGGTTCTTTATAGCAAGCCCTACAAGAGCCGTTTGCGTTTTGAGGATATCAAGGAGTTGGCCGGGATGATCGAAAAGCCGCCGCACCATTTTCGGGTCGATACTCTTTGGGATGGCTACGCGGCTCTTGAAAAGGCCAAGGTCAAGGGGGCTAATGCGCCGCATATCTTGACTGATCTGGTTTCGCTGGTCCGTTTTGCCATGCATCAGGAGAATGAGTTGGTGCCGTTTCCGGAAATGGTCGAGGTAAACTTTAACGCCTGGCTCTCTCAGCAAGAGTCCTCCGGCAAGAAGTTCAGCGATGAACAGCGCCAGTGGTTGGTGATGATCCGTGATCATGTTGCGGGGAATCTTTCCATCGATTCGGACGACCTGGAATATTCGCCATTCATTCAGCAGGGAGGCCTGGGTAGGTTTTACCAACTCTTTGGCCAAGAAACAGGCACCGTGCTGGAGCAGTTGAATGAAGTTCTGGCTGCGTAAACATGAGGAAGGGGAGCTGGAACCTCTGGCAACTATTAAGAATTCCTTAACAGTTCAAATTGAAGTGGGCCGCCAGGTCAAGCTTCAGGCTTACGAACAGAAGTAACCGTCGGGCCGATGACCTTCTCTTTGGTGACATGAACGCCTTCGATTGCCGATGATGACGACACGCTGGACCACAAACCTTTTTCCCGAGTTACCGGGGTTTCCAGATAAGGATTGGTTTCTTTCAAGCTTTTCGTTTGCATGGTTTAAAAATATCATAGATGGGACGAAAAAACCCATACTATGTTTTCCCTGCCCCAAAACATAATATGGGTTTTTCTTTTGTTTTTTTCATGGGTTCCTAATATGATCCGCAACCATATTGTCGCCAATTGCGGCATTGAAACAGACGACATACAGGACGTATTAGTGTCGCGGGAGACAGGGATGTCGGGAGCGACAGATTTTGATTATGCGCCTTTTACTCAGGAAGGTGGGCTTGGAAAGGTACACCAGCTTTTTGGTGATGAGTTGGATCTGATAATTGAACAGTTAAATGAAGCATTGGCAGCATAAAATGGAAAGAGTGAAAATAGAAAAAAACGTTGCATTCACTTACAAAGCTACTTATGTTGTTCTTAATACACCTGCCATGCCTATGATCGTTCGCGGTTATGCACACTTTGGCGGGTTTTTTTATGCCCGGAGTTCATGGGTATGACCATTTTCGACAAGCCCTCTCTTTCTATTTCCGAACACCTTGATCAATGGCAGGCACGCGGGCTTTCTGTTCCCGACCGATCACGTGCCGAACGCTATCTTTCGGTTATCAGTTATTATCGCCTCAGCTCCTACACCTTGCCTTTTCAGAATGGAAATCCAGATCATAAATTCAAGTCTGGCATTGATTTTGAGAATGTCCTGCGTCTGTATGTTTTTGATCGCCGCCTCCGTCTACTGATTCTTGATGCCATAGAAAGGATTGAAGTTGCGCTTAGAACTAGGATGACGAATGTTCTTGCGACCCATCATGGCCCCCATGCCTATCTTGACCCTGGGATTTTTGATACCCGCTATGAGCATGGTTGGCTGCTTGAGCAGGTGCGCCGAAAATGTGATAACAGTCAGGCTGAAACCTTTATCAAGCATTATCGGGACAAATACACTGAACCTGATTTGCCGCCAATCTGGATGGTCATGGAAATTCTTACTTTCAAGGAGGTTTCTGTTCTTTTTTCATTTTTAAGAACTAAAGAAGATAAACAGGCCATAGCAAGATTTTGGGACTTGCCAGATACGGTGTTACATTCATGGTTTCGGGCTTTGTCCGACCTGCGTAATGTCTGCGCCCATCAATCACGGACATGGAATCGAGAATTCGGCAGCAGGCCGATAGTACCCCGAAAGCCCCCGGCTCGCTGGCCTGATCTCGCTCTTCCCTTGGCTGATCCAAAAATCAACTCAACCCGTAGGCTTTATTATCTGCTGGTGGTTGTTGAAACGTTGCTTCGTAAAATTAACCCCGGTTCTTCTTGGCATACAAGATTGTATGGATTACTCGAAGAGTTTCCGGAAGTAAGCAGAGCACATATGGGGATGCCGAATGAGTGGACGGAAGATCCGTTTTGGCAGTTTGCGTAGGGATTTCAGTTTTTGGGTGAGGAGTTGAATGTGATAATCGAAGAATTGAATGAGGCTTTGGCTACGTGAAAAAAATTAAACCTGTTGAATCTATATCACCGCTCTTTACAAAAGAAGAGTTGCCGTCTGACTGGGATCTGGCCCCCATTAACGATATTTGCTTGCCTGTGGATAAGGTCAACCCCAAAGATAATCCTGACCATGAATTTCAATACATAGATATTTCAGGCGTAGATAATATAATTCTAAAAATAGCACAGACCAAAAAATATTTTGGAAAAGACGCGCCTTCACGAGCACGTCAATTGGTGCAAAGCGGTGATATCGTTTTTTCCACAGTTAGGACCTATCTAAGGAATATAGCTTGTGTTCCCGAGAAGTTGGATGGGCAAATTGCATCAACGGGTTTTTGCGTTCTTCGGGCATTGAAACCGGAATTAAAGAAGTATCTTTTTTATTATGTTCAATATGAAAAGTTCTTAAACGAACTGGCTAAGTTTCAACGCGGTACAAGTTACCCAGCGGTAAGAGATGGTGACGTATTCGCTCAATTTATTCCTGTCCCACCACTAAAACAAGCTGATCGCATCGTTGCGGAAATCGAAAAACAATTCTCCCGGCTTGATGAAGCCGTTGCCAACCTCAAGCGTGTCAAGGCCAACCTCAAACGCTACAAAGCCGCCGTCCTTAAAGCCGCTGTAGAAGGCAAACTCACCGAAGAATGGCGGAAACAACATCCCGATGTAGAACCAGCCGCCAAACTCCTCGAACGCATCCTCGCCGAACGCCGCCAAAAATGGGAAGAAGCCGAACTCGCCAAAATGAAAGCCAAAGGCAAAGTCCCGAAGGATGATAAGTGGAAGAAGAAATATAAAACTCTTGCTGGACCTAAATCCGAAGGCTTGCCTGCTCTTCCTAGTACTTGGACTTGGGCAACGCCAGCGCAGCTTGCATCTTGGGTTGATTACTCTTTGGCAATTGGACCGTTTGGGAGCAATTTAAAAGTGTCAGACTACCGGGATAAAGGCGTACCACTCGTTTTTGTACGAAACATCCGGACAGGGGACTTTGAAGGGGAAAATACAAAATACGTTACTACGCCCAAAGCAAAAGAGCTAAAAGCCCATGCGATAAACGGAGGCGATATACTTATAACCAAGATGGGTGCTCCACCAGGTGATGCTTGTTTATATCCTGTCGGGCAGCCACTTGCTATTATTACTGCTGATTGCATCAAATGGACGCTATCGCCCTATCTGCCTGGCGCTGAATTTTTCGTAAATGCGATAAATTCCCAATTACTTAAAGCGCAAATACTTCAAATAACTAAAGGGGTAGCGCAGCAAAAAGTCAGCTTAGCACGTTTCAAAGAAATTGCAGTACCACTTCCACCTCAAAAAGAGCAGCGTGCAATCTTAGATGAAGTTGGAAGTAGGCTTTCAGTTATTGATGGAGTTAAAAAAATAATTGATTCTAATCTTCGACGTTCCGAACGCTTACGGCAATCAATTTTAAGCAAGGCATTTTCCGGCCAACTCCTTAAGAATAATGAAGATTTGCAGGAAACGGCATGAAAGAGACTAAATTATTAGATCTCATCGGTCTTGGTGAAGGGCTGGATGTTGAGTTCAAATCTGCCGAGGGAGGATTTCCCAAGGACGCCTGGTGCACCATTTCTGCATTTGCAAACACCGAAGGCGGCACATTGGTGCTTGGGGTAAAACAAAAAGGTGATAACTTCCATTTGCAGGGGGTTAAAAATCCGGCGGCCTTGTTGAAAATCTTCTGGGATTCTCACAATAATCCCCAGAAATTAAACAGCCCCATCTGTAATGATGCGGATGTAGCCATTCTGAAAATCAACGGTGTAACCGTTCTCGTTATCCATGTTCCGCCAGCTGGGCGTACTCAGCGGCCGGTCTATATCAATGGCAACCCCATGACCGGCACCTATAAGCGAAACCATGAAGGCGACTATCGGTGTTCCGAAGCAGAAGTGAGGCAAATGCTTCGTGATGCAGGTGATGACCCTCAGGATGCGGTGATTCTGGAAGATTTTGATCTGACCGATCTGGATGTGGAAACCATCAAGGCGTTTCGCAATAGATTTTCTTCCCGCGAGCCTGACCACCCTTTTCTATCTTTAGATGATACACGGTTGCTGGAACGTCTTGGCGGTTGGCGTCGCGATCGCCGCTCCGGCAGCGAAGGGCTTACTTTAGCCGGTTTGTTGATGTTTGGCCGCGAACGAAGCATTCTTGATGCCTTTCCCAACTACCACCTTGACTATCAAGAGAAGCTTACCGAAGACCCGGAGGAGCGCTGGGCATTTCGACTGACCGTTGATGGGAAATGGGAGCCGAACCTGTTCAATTTTTATTTTAAAGTCTATCCCAGACTTGTTGAGAACCTCAATGTCCCGTTCAAACTTGATAAAGGTGCGGTGCGCCTTGGTGAAACCCATGTGCACGAAGGGCTACGGGAGGCCTTGGCCAACTGCCTGATCCACGCTGATCATCAATCCTCGCGGGCCATCACTATTATCAAGAAAGCCGATGCCTTTGTTTTTATCAATCCGGGCCGTCTTCGTATTCCCCGTAGTGTCCTTTACCAGGGCGGAGTGACGGACCCTCGCAATCCTAACTTGCAAAAAATGTTTCAAATGCTCGGCTTGGGAGAAAAGGCGGGGTCGGGGTTTCAGAAAATCCTCCGGGCCTGGCGCGAACAACATTGGATTATGCCTCTTGTCTCCGAGCATTCCGGACTTGAAATGACCCGCGTCTGGCTGCCAGTGGCAAGTATGATCCCTGAAACAGTTGAAGAGGCATTGCGAACTGTGGTTGGGGATCGCTATTCATCTCTTACAGAGCTTGATCGAATTATTCTGATGCTGGCCCACCGTTTCGGTAAAATAAGCAATTCCGATATCCAACCATATCGCCGGGAACACCCAAAAGAAATTGGCGACCGTCTGAAATATGCAGTCTCCCAAGGCTGGCTTGATAAAAGCGGCTCGGCCGGGCGAGGGACGCGTTACAGTTTACCGTCTAAGGCTGCGCCTCGAATTTTATCTCTCTTCGACCAAACTGGACCGCAGAAGATGAACTCCGAACATTACGCTTCATCCTCCGAACATTACGGCTTGAGCTCCGAACATTATCTAAAACTTCTTAACATTGCACAATGTGTTCGTAAAAAAAGACGTGTAAATAGGGAATTAGTCGAAAACACTATTATCCAATTGTGCGCGGATGAATTTTTAACGCTCCGAACATTAGCGGATTTGCTACAACGCAATTCCGACAGCATCCGTAATCATTACCTGAGGCCTCTGCTCAAGAATGGGCTTTTGACGTTACGTTTTCCAGGCTCTCCCAGCCACCCCCAACAGGGGTACAAAAAATTAATATTGAAATAGATAACAATGACCTCAGCAAATATTGTCCAAAAACTATGGAACTACTGTAACGTCCTGCGCGACGATGGCATGAGCTACGGCGACTACGTCGAGCAGTTGACCTATCTCCTCTTTCTCAAGATGTCGGATGAGCGAACCAAGGCCCCGTACAACAAGCCAAGTGCGGTGCCGGCAGGGTATGACTGGCCCAGCCTGATCAAAAAGGATGGCGATGAGCTGTTCGATCATTACCGGCATCTTCTGGATCAATTGGGTAAGGAAAAAGGGCTGCTGGGGCTGATCTTCAATAAATCCCAGAACAAGTTTCAAGACCCGGCCAAGCTTCGTCGTCTGCTGGTTGATCTGATCGGCAAGGAAAACTGGTCGGTGATGAGTGCCGATGTCAAGGGTGATGCCTACGAGGGGTTACTGGAAAAGAACGCCCAGGATACCAAGTCCGGGGCCGGGCAGTATTTCACCCCTAGGCCGTTGATCCAGGCCATGGTCGATGTGATCCGGCCCAAACCGGACGAGACCATCTGTGACCCGGCCTGTGGCACCGGCGGCTTTTTGCTGGCCGCCCATGAATACATCGTCGCCAACAACCCCAATATGACCAAGGATGAGAAGCACGCCCTTAAGGACGCGACCTTTTCCAGTTGGGAACTGGTTCAGAGTACCGCCCGTCTTTGCGCCATGAACCTGATGCTGCACGGTATCGGTAATAACGGTGGCAAACTGCCCCTGAAGGTAAGCGATGCTCTGGCCTCCGACCCCGGCGACCGCTTCGAGATAGTCCTGACCAATCCCCCTTTTGGCAAAAAGAGCAGCACTACCATTATCGGCGAAGACGGCAAGGCTTCCAAGGAGGCGGACATTGTCGAACGGGAAGACTTCTGGGCTACTACCTCAAACAAACAGCTCAACTTTCTCCAGCATGTCAAAACTTTGCTCAAGCAACATGGCCGCTGCGCCATCGTGGTGCCGGATAATGTTCTTTTTGAGGGTGGGGCCGGGGAAACCGTGCGCCGCAAGCTTTTGCACGACTGTGACGTTCACACCCTGCTGCGCCTGCCTACTGGGTTGTTCTATGCTCAGGGGGTCAAGGCCAACGTCCTCTTCTTCGACAAGAAACCGGCCTCAGAAACCCCGTGGACCAAAAAGCTTTGGATCTACGATCTGCGCACCAACATCCATTTCACCCTCAAGACCAATCCCTTAAAACGGGCCGACCTGGACGAGTTTGTCGAGAATTACAACCCCGCCAACCGCCAGGACCGCAACCCAACGTGGTCGGAAGACACCCAAAGTGGTCGCTGGCGTGCCTATGACTACGACGAGATCATCAACCGCGACAAGGCCAGCCTCGATATCTTCTGGCTCAGAGACGAATCATTGGAAGATTCCGATAACCTGCCCGAACCGGGGATCATCGCCGCCGAGATCGTCGAAGATCTTAAAGCGGCTTTGGAACAGTTTCGCGAGATAGCAGAAGACCTGGGAGTAGCGGAATAAGTGTTGCGACAGGGAAGCTAGTCAATCCCTAGAGCCCCACAGCCACCTTCCTCTGATTTTTCTTTTTCAAGAAAGTGACCACTCTCGACGACATTCTCAGAGAGATAAATTCACAAAAAATACCGCCTGTGGTTATCCCACACAAAAAAAGGGGTTAACCGAAAACGGTTAACCCCTTGACAATTCATGGTGCGCCTGGGAGGATTCGAACCTCCGACCTACGGATTCGTAGTCCGGCACTCTATCCAGCTGAGCTACAGGCGCACTTAATTAGTGCCCGATTATATACCTTATCTTTGTCCCTTCTTCAACAAGTTTATAGCCTTACTCGAAAAGTACAGAACAACAGGTTACCTAAACCTTCCGACCCGGAAACCGATATTCTTTTGCTTTTTGCGGTTTCTTCTATATATAATAAAAATTAAATTAAGGGGTTACGCAATAGGTGGGCCGTTTCGAGCCTCCCCCCACAACCCCTTTTCGCACCTCTTCCGCCGAAACATATAAGGAGATAATGCATGGATCCCGCCGCTCTGATTCCCACCCCGGATACCATTCCGGTGGCCTGGGGATGGTTCCAGTTTCTGTTGATGCTGACCTTCGTTCTCCACCTGCTGTTGATGAACGCCATGCTGGGCGGGGCGATAAT
>JAQYVW010000024.1 GCA_030145325.1 Desulfurivibrionaceae bacterium | reverse complement strand
GTAATGTGCTACTGGGGCGGGCGATGTAGATGAGGTTTTTGATTCCATGGATTTGTGCGGAGGCGAGGACGGTTTCGTTGTCGTCGGCGAGGAGGGTTTTTTCATCGTCGTAGGGGATGATTGCTTTGAGTTTTTTCCAGAAGCGAGGATCTTCCTTGGCCAGTCCTACCTCCTCAGCGCAGATAATGCGGTGAAAGTGGTCCCCCAAGGCTGTTTTGCGCATCTTGATGTTCAGAGTTTTTGAGTGAGCGTTGGTGACGAGGTGGAGCTGTTTGCCGGTTGTGCGACAGAATTTTAGAAAATCTACCACGTAGGGATGAATCTTGATCAAGCTATCCACCCGGATCTTGAGGGCTGGGATGTCCAGGTCTAGTTCTTCGGACCAGAAATCCAGGTTGGTCCAGGAGAGGGTGCCCTCTTCTCGTTGGAAGCGGGTCAACAGTTTTTTCTGTGCTTCTGCGGTGGGGATATGGTGTTTGAGGCCGTAAACCTCTGGAATATATTGCCGCCAGAAATAATCGTCAAAATTTCGATCCAGTAAGGTGCCATCCATGTCTAACAGCACGGTGTCGATTTTTGACCAGTCAATTTTCGGGGCAATCTTTTTGTTCGGGGTTGTGGTCACTGGTAAAGTACTTCCTCAAGCCCTAATAATGTCCTGATTGGCTGCCCTGATATCATTTCAGCCCCTAAACGCTCCAGGATCGCCTGTACGGGCTTTTGCTCCTCTTCGCATACCAACAGGCCAGGTATTGGTTTTGCGCGCCGTAGGTGGTGTCCTGTGGTGCCGTTCTTGTGCCCCCCGCCCTTTATTTGGTAACACTCCAGAATGTCGAGCATTTTTCCCCATAATTGACCCTGCGCAAGTTCCTCAATGAGTTGGGTGTAGACAGTATTGACGGTAAGAACCAGCGGCGCTATTTCAGCACTGCCGGTTTTAGCGCAGTTTACGGTGGAGACGAAGGCGCGGCAGCTGAATGGTCTGGCCGAATAGATTGTGCAGATGTTTTCCTGTAGAAAAGGGCAGGGGGTGAAGTCCCATTCCTCGTGAACAGGTTCTGCTGGTTCAACGCCCTTCAGGCAGTACTCAGCGAAAGCGTTAGTGGTTATAGGTGCAGGGCCAGAGGTCTGTGGTCTGTGGGCGAGAATGCGGTCTAGTTCTGTCAATCGATCCTGTTGTTGGAGATACTCTGCAATTAGTTGGCCTTCCAGGCCGGTCATGGTGACACTCTGTGTACAGCAAGTGGCGCAGCCTTTGCCGCATGCTAATGGGGTGTCCGCCAGCCACTCTCCATGGTGAAGGTAGATCCTCTTGAGAAGTTCTTTTTTGATGGTGTGGGTGAGTTGTTTCATTTGGTAAGTAGCCGATAACATAAGGATTGTTGGTGTGTCGGGTGGGCCTTGCTCATGTTTGCAGGCTACCAATGAGCTTTTGAATCGAGTCCATCTTGTTTTCCTTAAGATAGTCAGAAATGCCAACCAGGATATCTTCGGTGGTGCGTGGGTTGATGAAGTTGGCGGTTCCGACCTCGATTGCTGTTGCTCCGGCGATCAGGAACTCGATGGCATCTTCGGCAGAGCAGATGCCGCCGATACCCACCACTGGGATTTCCACCGCCTGCGCCACCTGCCAGACCATCCGCAAGGCAACTGGTTTTACTGCCGGCCCGGAGAGGCCACCGACGACGTTGGCCAGCACTGGCCGTCGGGTTTTGCTGTCGATGGCCATCCCCAGCAGGGTGTTGATCAGAGAGACCCCGTCCGCGCCTCCGGCCTCCACTGCCTTGGCGATGGCGGTGATGTCGGTGACGTTGGGGGTGAGCTTGACGATAATCGGCAGGTCGGTGGCCTTACGTACCGCCTCGGTGACTTTTTGGGCCATTTCCGGGTTGGTGCCAAAGGCAACCCCACCTTTCTTGACGTTGGGGCAAGAGATATTGATCTCTAAGGCGCTAATCCCATCGTTGCCATGTAATCGTTCGGCCAGGGCTTGGTAGTCATCAATGCTGTCACCTAAGACATTAACAATCACCGTGGCGTTAGCTTTTATCAGGTAGGGAAGCTTCTCGGCGAGGAATCGTTCAGCGCCAACATTTTCCAGGCCAATGGCGTTTAGCATCCCACAGGCTGTTTCCACAATTCTGGGGGGGGGATTGCCTGGTCGGGGTTGCATAGAAATCCCTTTGACCACCACTGCCCCCAGTCGATGCAGGTTTACGTAGGAAGCAAACTCTTCTCCATAGCCGAAGGTGCCTGAGGCAGTCATCACCGGATTCTGCAGATTCAGGCTGCCAATCTTGACCCGTAGGTTAGGTTTTTCTATTTCCATACTATCTCACTCATAGCGAAGACCGGCCCGTCTTTGCAGACGTGTTGGTAGCTGTGCAGATCATTTGGTTTAGAGATGGCGCAGCCGAGGCATGCGCCCATCCCGCAAGCCATCATGGTTTCCATGGAGACTTGGCAGGGCCAGTTCATTCCCTGGCAAATCTCTGCCACCCCCCGCATCATCGGGTAGGGACCACAGGTGAGTACCTGCCATTCCTCGCCGGGGTCCATGTGCTGCAACATGAGTTGCGTGACCAAACCATGGTGGCCGCGACTACCGTCGTCGGTGGCGATGGCAGTGGTAATGCCAAGATGGTTAAAGTCTTCTTGTAGGGAATTGATTTCAGCACTGTTTCGTGCCCCAAGTAAGGCGATTAGCTTGCCGCTGAAACCCGAGCGTAATATCCATTTGCCCAAGAAAAGAAGGGGAGCGATGCCCATCCCGCCGCCGATCATGGCGATGTTTTTGTTCTGCTTGGCTAGGGTGAAACCCTTGCCTAATGGGCCGAAAACGCTTAAAAAGTCTCCCTTCGTGGTTGCAGCCAATAGTCGTGTGCCGCGGCCTACGACCTTGAAAAGAATCTGGACGGTACCGTTGCCTGAAACCTGATGAATGGAAAAGGGACGTCGTAGCAGAGGGTCTTGGCCGGAGGCTGCTTGCACCATTACGAATTGCCCAGGCTGTGCGGTGTCGGCGATTTGTGGGGCCATAATCGTAAGTCGAAAGATATCGCTGCCCAGGGCTTCGCT
The DNA here is from genome assembly GCA_030145325.1 of Desulfurivibrionaceae bacterium. Lineage (GTDB taxonomy): Bacteria > Desulfobacterota > Desulfobulbia > Desulfobulbales > UBA5123 > UBA5123. The sequence goes on along the minus strand of JAQYVW010000024.1, from coordinate 37,306 downwards.
TCGGATGACTTCTGAGGGTCTGGTTAGTGAATGTTCCATAAAATTTTAGCGTGGTCCGGAGATTTATTGTTGACGAACAATGAGGGCAAGTAACCGTTCCAGGTCATCTGGTGAGTAGTATTCTATTTCAAGTTTTCCTCGAGAACCGCTCTGGATAATCTTGCTCTTGGTGCCCAGGTAACGAACCAAATCACTGTTGAGCGCCTTGCAGTAATCTTCTGGTAAATCACCTTTTTTCTTGGTGCTCCGCCGCGAGGCAACTTTTTTTGCTTTTTCTTTCAGTCGTTTGGCCCATTCTTCAGTTTGGCGTACCGAAAGTTTTTTGTTTATGATTTCGTCGCGAAGGGCCCTGCAATCTTTTTGGTCTGTGACGCTGAGCAGCACTCGGGCATGCCCCATGCTGATTATTCCGTTGGCAAGATCCTCTCTGGCATAGTCTGGCAGATTAAGGAGGCGGAGGGTGTTGGCCACGGTGGAGCGTTCCTTGCCCACCTGTTTGGCCACTTCCTCCTGGGTGAGGTGGAACTCGTCAAGGAGTTGCTGGTATGCTTCCGCCTCTTCCAGTGGGTTGAGGTTTTGTCGTTGGATGTTTTCGATTAGGGCCAGTTCCAGGCGCTCTTGCGCCCCGGCTTCGCGCAAAATAACCGGAACCTCTTCTAGTCCGGCAAGTTTTGCAGCCTGTAAGCGCCTTTCGCCTGCAATGAGTTCATATTCGTTATCATTAAGTGAGCTGACCACCAAGGGTTGCAGGATCCCTTTTTCGGCAATGGATGATGACAGTTCATTAAGGGCATCGCTGTTCATCTTTTTGCGAGGTTGGTAGGTGTTGGGGCGAATGGCATTAACGGGGCAAATGAAGTATTTGCCGGCGCTATTCTCGTCTGTTCCTGGGAGAAGGGAGCCAAGCCCCTTCCCTAGCCCTGAAGCACGTTTGGTCATTTTTTCACCTTACCCTGTTGCTTTTTTAAAAATTCCTTTCCGAAATGCAAGTAGCTTTGCGCTCCAGATGATTTCCGGTCGTAGGCTAGGGCGGGTTTGCCATGGCTTGGGCTTTCGCTCAGGCGGACGTTGCGCGGGATCACCGTACTGTATACTTGTTTCTGGAAATGTTTTTTTATCTCCAAGGCAACCTGATGGGTTAGGTTGTTGCGCCGGTCATACATGGTGAGCAGTAAGCCTTCGATTGCCAGTTTGGGGTTGTACGAGTTTTTAACCAAGCGAATGGTTCGAACCAGCTGGCTCAAGCCCTCCAAGGCAAAATATTCGCACTGCATGGGGATTATTACTCCATCGGCGGCGGTGAGGGCGTTGACGGTGAGCAATCCCAGGGATGGTGGGCAGTCGATGAAGATGAAGTCATAGAGGGGAAGTAGAGGTTTAATCATCTTCTCCATGTAACGTTCACGCTTAGTTGCCGAAACAAGCTCAACCTCGACCCCGATGAGATCGATGTAGGTTGGGATGATGTCTAGTTTTTGGATGTCGGCAGAGGTGCAGATTGCTTCCTCTGTGGGCACTTCCTCCAGAAGGCAGTGGTAGAGGTGTTTGCGGGTCTTTTTGACATCGACTCCCAGGCCACTGGAAGCGTTTCCTTGCGGGTCGGAATCTATTAATAAAACTTTCTTGCCCAGGGATGCTACTGACGCGGCAAGGTTTATGGCGGTGGTTGTTTTGCCCACTCCGCCCTTCTGGTTGGCCAAGGCGATGACCTTTGCTTTTTTTTCTGCTGGTGTCGCCATGTTGTCTCAACTCCTGGTTTTTGCCGCCTGATTTGGCCTTTTGCGGATTCTCAGGCTCGGTTTCTGCGTCGTTTTAGTAGACATCCAACGGATATCAAGGTGGTATTTATGCCCTTGTTCTGCTCACAAGAAACCATGTTTCAGCAAGGAACGCAAACTAAAAAATAGTCCAAAGGTGGTTAGTTGGGGAGGTCTGTTCCACGTGGAACAATAGGTATATGGTGTGTGGAATCAGTTAGTTGCGACGGAAATAATTAGTTCTGTGGTGCGAATCATGTCGTTTATGGTGATTGATTCATCGGTGGTGTGAACCTTGGTCATACCGATGCCTAAGATAGCGGTTCTGAGCCCTTGCCCGTTAAAAATGTTAGCATCACTGCCGCCGCCGGAAACAAGTTGGGTGAGCGGCCGCTCAAGGTTGAAAGCCGCTTTGCTTAAAAGGTTGAGCAGGGGGTCATCATTTTTTAGCTTGACCGCTGGGTATTCCTTGGCAACCTTCCACTCTAAGGGGGGCAGCAATGGCCCCTCAGGATTGTTGTCTCGCCAGGACTCAATTGTTTCTCGGAAGCGCCATTCTATGTTGTCTGTAAATTGTTGTAACTTGTTTTCGCAATGACTACGAACTTCACCATGGATAATGGTTTGTTCTGGAATGATATTAGTGGCGGTGCCGCCGCTGATCAGACCAATATTAGCGGTACTTTCTGCGTCCAATCTGCCTAGTTTAAGTCCCGAGATGGCTTGAGATGCAATTTTAATGGCACTTACACCTTGTTCGGGATGTAGACCGGCGTGGGCGGCAACCCCTTGTATTTTAACGGTAAATCTGTTGGCGGCGGGAGCTCCAACCACCACAACATCTACTCCGGCACTGTCAAGGGCTAAGCCCATTTCTGCTTTTATTTTACTGTAGTCGAGGTTTTTTGCCCCAAGGAGACCAATCTCCTCGCAGGTGGTGAAAATCAGTTCCAGGGGAGCGTGGGGAGTGTTCGTTTCTTTTAAAACCCGGATCATCTCTATCAACATCGCGATTCCTGCCTTGTCGTCGGCCCCCAGGATGGTTTCGCCGTGACTGGTAAAACTAAGGCCATCGAAGCGTACCCGCACCCCTTGGCATGGGGAGACCGTATCCATGTGGCAGTTAAAGAAGATTGGTTGCCGTGCCGGGTCGCCATTAAAGCGGCAGATCAGGTTGCCGCAGTCAGAGCCGGTGCGAGCAGCAGAATCGTCCTCGAAAATAGTTTCTGGATGTAGCTCGTCGCGAAAGAGGGTGGTGAGGTACGCGGCCAGTTCTCCTTCCTGCCGCGAAGGGCTGTCGATTTCGCAGAGGGTGGTAAAGGTATCGGCCAGACGTTGGGCGTTAACGATTAGCTGCATGGTGAAAACCTCTTGTTTGCTAGTGTCTGTCCATAAATGGTCTTTTCGGAGTCTCACAGGTTCGCTACCTGCCCGATCTCCGCGTTATGTTCAAAAAATAATCTGATTACTAGCGAGTTTCAGCCAACTTTAGGAATAATCTCATTTAATGTTCATTTTCTTTGCTTGCCCAAAGAAAACGAATCAGCAGCGAAGCGGCGAAAGAAACGGCACCCTGTGTCACTCGCCATGTGGTCAAGCCACACTGCTGTCCGCCTGCGGCGTATACCCTGCGTTCCTCAAAGTTGCCGGGATCAAAAAAACTCGCCCGCCTATGGGCGGACTCAAACAGTTTTTGCTCCTTTTCGGCAACTTTTCCGGTACTCGGCGGCATGTCAATGGGAAAATCTTTAACTGCAAAGGCTAAAAAACCTTGGCTGAAACTCGGTGGTAATCAGAAAAAATAATGCTCGGAATATCGAACATATGCCTGCGCTTATTTTTTTCGCATGCCTTGATCTCGATCAAAAATCCTCATTTATGGACAGACACTTGCTAGCAGATAAGAATATTTGATTATTGTGGAACGTTTTAAACTAAATAATAGAGGTTGGCAATATCAAGGGATGGATAGGGGGGAGTTGTTCATCGTTGCATTATAGCCAACATATCGATAACATGCGGAATAATTGTTTTTATAGATGCCACTTGCTAACGGAGAGGAGAGATAATGCCGGAGATTACTTTTCAGCCTGGAAATCGAATCATTGAGGCGGAGGATGGCGAAACACTGCTTAAGGCGGCGCGGCGGGCAGGCGTTCATATCAATGCTTCCTGTGGTGGGGCTGGGGTATGTGGCAAATGTAAGGTGACCGTGGTCAGTGGCGAGGTTGAGGGTGGAGGTGGCAAACACCTTACCGATGCCGAGTGGGCAGAGGGTAAGCGACAGGCTTGTACCGCTTTGATTCATAAAGCGTTGACCGTAGAGCTGCCCATGAGTGGTGATCTCAAACAAGGTTCGTTGGGGGTTGATGTGCCAGTGCATCATCGGGCCGGGCAGCATTGCTTTTTAATTGATGAGCTCAAATCGGAAGGGGTTTTTCTGCCGCCGGTTGAGAAATTTTTTCTCGAGCTTCCTCGGGCCACGGCCGCCGATAATATGGCTGATGCTGCCCGGATTGTGAATGGTTTGCATGGTCAGTATGACGTGTGGGGGGTAACGATCTCTTTAGCGATGCTCCGTAAGCTTCGGCAAGCGTTGCGGGAGGATGATTTTCGGGTGACGGTAACCATTGCTCAGCCGGTCAACAAGGAGGGCAAGAAGTACCTGCTTAACATCCAGCCTGGCAATTGGCTGCATCGCAACTTTGGGATTGCCTTTGATATCGGTACTACCACGGTCTATGGGCAGCTGGTGGACCTGAACAGCGGTAAGGTGCTGGCCGAGGGTGGCGAATATAACGGGCAGCTAAGTTATGGCGAGGATGTTATCTCGCGGATGATTTATGCCGAAAAGGAAAGCGGACTTGCTACCCTCCAGAAGGAGGTGGCCACAACCATTAATGATATCATCGTTGACTTGCTCAAAAAATCTGCCATTGGTGCCGACGAGATTACCTCCATCACCGTCGCTGGCAATACGGCCATGAACCATCTGTTTCTCGGCCTTGAACCGGACAACATTCGCCGTGCTCCCTATGTGCCGGTGTCAACCTTCTTGCCTCCCATTCGGGCCACGGATCTCGGCTTGACTCTACCCAGCCATGCGGTGGCCATGGTTTACCCTTCCATTTCCAGTTATGTGGGGGGGGATATTGTTGCCGGGGTGATGGGATCGGGGATGTATCGCACCGACAAGCTTACTCTCTATATAGATATTGGCACCAATGCCGAGATCGTCATCGGTAGTCGTGAATGGTTGGTTTGTGCGGCCTGTTCGGCCGGCCCAGCTTTCGAGGGTGGAGGCATTACTCACGGGATGAGAGCTGCGGCAGGAGCCATTGAGGATTTCGACCTGGATCCCCTCACCAAGGAACCAATGCTGCTCACCATCGGCAATCAACCGGCCATCGGTATTTGCGGTTCTGGGTTGTTGATTGCCATTGCCGCTCTTTTTGAGCATGGTTTGCTTGATCATCGTGGTAAGTTTAAGCGTGATCTGAGCACCCAACGGATTCGCTTGGGGCGCAGTGGCTACGAGTATGTTCTGGCCTGGCGGCATGATACCGGTGGTCAAGAGGAGATCGTTCTCAATGAGGTGGATATCGAAAATTTCATCCGTGCCAAGGGCGCTATCTTTGCCGGGGTGAAAACCCTGGTTGAGGAAGTGGGGTTACAGATAAGTGATATTGAGCAAATTATTCTTGCCGGTGGCTTTGGCAGCTATATCGATCTTGATGCCGCGATAACCGTTGGGCTTCTGCCAGAGGTGCCCCCTGAAAAAATCATCTATGTAGGCAATGGTTCGTTGATGGGGGCACGGATGAGTGAGATGAGCAATCATATTCGTCGCGATGTGGTTGAGGTGGTGCATCGGATGACCAGTTTTGAACTTTCTGAGGTGGCAAGTTTTAAAGATCAGTATGTGGCCTCACTTTTTCTCCCCCATACCGATATGTCCTTGTTTCCGCAACATTGCGCTAGGTACAAGCATGAGGGTGGCAAGTGACTGGGGCGGACCCAAAAATACCCAGAAGTGGAGAGGAGATCAAGCTACATGATCTGGTCTGCTGCCATGATCCTGCCGCGATAAAAGAGGAGGTTGGGCGGATTGGCAACATGTTTGGGGTTGATTTTGATCAGTGGCGCTTTGAACAGGCCATGGCTGATCTGGTTAGACTTTTTGGCGGTGAATATCCAGGATTCCTGGCTAGCAATACTTCATATCATAACCTGGAGCATACCAACGGAGTGGTGCTGGCCATGGCGCGCTTGCTTCATGGGTTGTATCTTGACGACGGGGTTCGTTTTTCCGGGTCGCAGTTGCTGGTGGGCTTACTGGCGGCCATGTTTCATGATGCCGGCCTTCTTCAAAAGGATGCAGAACAAGAAGGGTCAGGGGCCCGGCATATGGTGGGTCACGAGCGGCGTAGCATTGCCTTGGCGGCTGAATATATGCAGGAGCATGGCTTCAGCGGTGAGGAAGTGGCGAATTGCGGCACCATTATTATGGCCACGGCCCTGAACCAACCTCTGGTGGAAATACCCTTTTGTGACCAAACAACAGCCTTGCTGGGAAAGGTGATGGGGGCCGCAGATTTGTTGGCCCAGATGGCAGACCGGGCTTATCTGGAAAAGCTGCCTCTCCTTTACCGCGAGTTCGTTGAGGCGGGGGTGAAGGGGTACGACTCTGAGTTAGATTTGTTCTCCAAAACCATGGATTTTTACTGTTCATTGGCGCAGCCAAGATTGCAGGGGGAACTGGGCAACGTGCAACGGGTGTTGAGGTCCCATTTTAAGGTCCGGTGGGGGATAGAGCGGGATCTTTATGCCGAGGAGATAAATAGCAATCTGGTTTACTTGCAAAAACTTTTGGGTAAATGTGGTAGTAGTTATGCCTGTTTATTGCAACACCTGAACCGGGGAGGGGGGCGTTGATGAAGTGCTGAAGAAAAATGAAGATGGCGACGGTGAGGGGTAATTAACCCGTGCCGCTGTTAAGGTTTTCCCTCAATTCTTTTGTTGTAATCCTCATGGACTTGTTTTTGTCCGAGGTGGTTTTTTCTGTTGTTGATTTAATTTTTTACCCAGCCTGAATTCTTTGCTAGCCAAGTTTCTAATTCCTTTTTGCCAATAAGCGATTCCCAGATTCACATGGTACATGCCGTTGTTTGGTTTAATGGCGATGGCTTTAGTGAATTCGCTAATGGCCTGGTCGACCTTGTTTACGCCGAGAAAACAGAGGCCGAGATTGTTGTGAGGTTTAGCCTGAAGATTATTGATGAGAAGAGACTTCTGAAAGAAGGGGATAGCTTGTTGGGGCTGTTTGTTTTGGAAGAAATGCATCCCGACGCCATTATAACCACGCGCCTTGAGGGGAGATTTCTTTATCACATCAGACCACAGGGTAAGGTCACTGTGCCAAACTGTATTGCGGGTATGGGTCCAACCGGCAAAGGTAAAGCAAATTGATAGCAAAATCCCAAATTTGAGCCATGGTGAGCGGAGCTTATTGATGATGGTGACCACCAAGAGGCAAAGGAATATTGAGGATAGATAGAGGCGGTGTTCAAAGATCATTTCCAGGCCGATGATCGATGATTCGATGATGAGATTGCCCAAGAACCAGAAAATGGCGAATGCCGCCAAACGATGTTTTTTGGCAACGAAAAAAGCAAAGATTATTATCGAGATAAGGGTGAGGATGGAGAATAGGGTGGAAAGAGGGTCAAAAAGAGAAAGGGAGAGCACCATATCGTGATCAAGATTGAGCCTTGATGGGTGTGGGTACAAGAGTAGTGACAGGTAAAGAATTAAAACCCTTGATTGGGTAAGGACGCGTTGGCCAAGGGTAAAGTCGCGATGGGCATAGGTGCCTTGGATTGCCTCCAAGGCATTTGGGCCGAGAAAGGCGAAAGCCATCAGGCAAAAAAGCAAGAGGGCGCCCACCACCAACGGAACAAAGCCTTTGCGTTTCCGGCAATCTAGGTCCTGAAAGAAAAAATACTCATAGAGTAAAACAAAGAGCGGCAGAGTGGCGGCAATCTCTTTGCTGCCCATGGCCAGGATTCCAGCCAGGATGGAGGCCAGCCAGAAGATGAGTCGTTTTTTTGTTTTAGTGGTCAGTCGCCCATGGACGTAAAGAAGCAAGGCGAGGATATAGAACATGGTGGCCAAAGATGTCATTCTCTGCACGGTATAGGTTACGGCCCCGGTTTGGAGAGGGTGAACAAGCCAGAGAAGAGCGGCAAAAAAGGAGATTGTTTGCGGGGGGGCGTAGCGCTCAGCAAGGGGGGGGCGCTGTAAAGTGATTTGGAAGAGAAAAAAGATGAGAATTGCGGTGCTGATATGAATGGTAATATTGACTATGTGGTAGCCAGCGGGGTTATATTGGTGGACGAAATAATTTAAGGCGAAAGAGATATAGGCAACCCAGCGATGGGGATGGGGAGAGGCAAAGCCGGCATCCCCCAGCCTTTCCACGGTCAGGTCGGTGAGACGAATGTGCTGGTTGGTGACAATGTTTTGGTAGTCATCAAAAAGAAAGGGCACGTGGATAGTGTTTGCGTAGGCGAGTGTTCCTAGCAAGCAGAGGGTGGCTATAAAAAGAAGACGCTGGTGTCGACAAAAAAAAATTGACCAAGATTTTGTCAAGACAGATGACCCTCCAGCAAGGGTGATAGATGTTATGAGTCAGAGACAGAAGGAGATGCTTAAGCAGCCAGATTCATTGGATCAAGAGATACTTGCATGGCTCGAACTGGGCAGACCGGTACACAGAGACCGCAGGCGGTACACTTTTCTGGATCGAAGGGAATTGCCATCTCTGGACGCGTTACAGACAGAGCACCGGTTGGGCAGACACCGGTGCAAGCCCCACACTGGTAACACTTGTCGTCGTCGCGGTGCATGCTGGTGGCAAGGTTTTCCACTACCACGCCTTGATCCTTAAGATAGGCAAGGCCATTATTGACGTTTTCTTTGTGGCCTTTCAACTGTAAAACCAGAATACCTTCCTGTTGCAGGAGGATGTCTGCTTTGAGGATATTGAAATCGACATCAAACTGTTTAACCAGATTGCAGATAATTGGTTGGTCGGTGACGTCCTTGGGGAATTTTAAGACGTAAATGCGAGTGTACATGGCGTTATCCTTTGGTCGGTTGAGGTCTGTTTGCCGCAGCAAGTAGTGTGGTCAGGGTTCCGAGCAGATTTTCCACCGACTCTGTGGTGTCAATGGTGATTAGGCTACCGGGTGGTAATTCAGCCGGTGGTCGGTAGCGCTCTTTTTGTTTGAGATAAATTTCCCAGCGACCGTCGGAAACGGCTTTGGGGTCGCGGGCTCTGATCTCCATTCGTCGCTTCATTTCATCTTCAGGACAGAGACAGAGAACGAAGTATAGCGGAAGTGCCATCTTTTCGGCAAGTTTTCTTACTCTGAGTCGTTCATCGGGGTCTTGATAAGAGGCATCAAGGATGACTGAGATGCCATTGCCAAGATCTTTTTCTGCCTGTTTGAGCAACTCTGTATAGGTTTTATCGGTAAACGTCTTTGTGTATATCCCTTGGTCAAACTCTGCTTGTCGTCCGTCCGCAGCCAGTTTCCCAGCTAGTTCCTTGCGCACGACATCGGAATTATAATAGCGCATCTCCTTTTTCTCGGCAAAAGCCTGGCCCAGGGTAGATTTGCCACTGGCAATCAGGCCGAAAAAGACAAAGAGAAGTGGGGGGGGGAAAGGCTTCATGGCACTCACTGCTGCGCGTATTGTGCAGCCAGTTGAAAGTAGCGGCTTGCCTGCACAAGGCAGGATTTCTTGGTCGCATCGTCCACCTGGGGATCGTGGGCAGTGAAGAGGCCGATCTTGCCGCGGACATAGGCCCGATAACATTTATAGAAATTGAGCATCCCGCGCATGGTTTCGTCGCCTGAGGCTGCGGTTAACTTGTCGATAAAGTGTTCCGACCGTTCACTGAGATTGTGGAAGTCGAGATCCATGGCCAGGAAGGCGGCATCGCTGGCCACGTCGCAGTAGCGAAATCGCTCGTTGAACTCGATGCAGTCAAAGATATAGACCTGGTCAGCCAGACAAATATTGGCTGAATATAGATCGCCGTGGCAGTCGCGAATCTTGTCGGCAGCAATGCGTTGGTTGAATAGTTCTTCGCGGTCCAGGAATGCGCGGGCGTAAGTGGAGATGGTATCAAACTGTTCTTGACTCAAGGCCTCGCAGCCAATGAAGGCTTCTGTTTGCTCAAAGTTCTCCAAGACGTTAACGCTCACCGACTTGGCGAGGCCGAATTCTTTGATGGTCTGGTCGCCGTCGGCTTGCTGGTAAAAGGGGCCAAGTTTGGCGACGATGGCATCGATCATGGCGGTGCTTAATTCACCTCGCTTGATAATGTTGCCCATCATCATCTCTTCGGGCATCCGTTTCATCTTGATCCCATATTCCATGGGCTCGCCACCACCGTTTAGGGTTAGTTTGCCGCTTTCCTCATTGATCGTCACCTGCTCAAGGTAGATGGATGGGCATAAACGTTGGTTCAGGAGCAGTTCCTGTTGCGAAAAATGTTGCCGTTTGTCCAGGGTGGTAAAGTTTAAAAAACCGAAATCAACTGGTTTCTTAAACTTATAGACAAAATCACCGGCCAGCAGCACATAGGAGATATGGGTCTGCACCAGTTGCACCTCAGGGGCTGGGTGGGGATAGGCTTCCGGTTGCAGCAGGTGTTGGATAAAGGGAGGTAGGTCGGTGGTGGCCATGGAATTTCCTGGGTGATTTTTGAGTAAGAAAGTATAAAAAGCGACATCAATCTAACAGAGATGTTGGCAAATGGCAAAGAAGAGGCAGTCTTACCGCTGACCGGTTTTTATGTCAAGGGTGGCTGTTATCCATATCATGATTCACCCTCCTGCGGAATACATTGTTCGGGGTTAATATCAGGCCATGGAGTTAGAGGAACCTGTCTATTGCAAGGGTAGATACTCCTTGCTGAATGGGTGCGGTAATGGGTGATTGGGAGGGTAAGGGGAAATTTTACAGGTGGATTGGTTTTGGCTCGTAAACGCAGGTCATATTCAGTTTGACAGGGTGATGAATCTGGAATACTGAATAGGCAGATTAGCCCAGCTGCTGGTGGGTATCCGGGGTGGCTGAAGGGCGAAGAGCGGAGGGGAAGATGAATAAAGGAATGTTTGCGGTGGCGACGACCCGAACCATGGAGTTCGTCGATGTCACAGCTGTTTTGCAGCGGGAGATAGAGAAAAGTGGGGTGAGGGATGGGATTCTTTATGTTTTTAACCCTCATACCACGGCGGCTTTAACAATTAATGAAGGAGCGGATCCCGATGTCTGTAGTGATCTGCTTGGTGCCTTGCAGCGAATGGTTCCGATGGATTTTCCCTACCAGCACCTGGAGGGGAATTCTCCGGCCCACTTGCGGGCCTCTTTGCTTGGTAGTTCGGTGACGGTTTTTGTTGAGGACGGGCGGCTTTCTTTAGGAACTTGGCAGAAGATATTTTTCTGCGAGTTTGATGGGCCGCGCTCAAGAAAGGTGAGTTGGCGGTTGACGTTCTGAGCTTATTGGGTAAGCCCGGAGCGAAGCATTTCCAGTTCTCGCTGTCGGACATATTTGAGTAGGAGTTCTTCTTCGTTTTGACTGTATTCAAAGGTGACGCCGTAGCAGAAGGTTTTTGTGGCTTCATTGCGCAGGGCGCGGACAACTGTGCCTATTTTTATTGAAAGGGTGGTTTCGGCGATGTTAACGGTGGGTGGCAAATAGATGGAGATGTTTTTGATGGTGTCACCCTCGCCGGTGAGGGGAAGTCGATTTTTACTGCATGCTTGCATGCCGCCTGCGCTGATGTCAAGAAGCTCCAGGTTGGAGACCATGTTGTCATGGAAGGAGAAGGAGGTGGTGCTGTTGCGCGGGACGTCCACTCGAAAATGGTTACGGCGCTGGAGTCTGGATATTTTGGTCGGTCGGGAGGTGTAGAGCAGGTCGTCCTTGACTCCCAGAACCTTGACGGTAAAATGGTTCCACAGTTTGGCTGCGTCTTTAAAAACCACGCGGATTGTATTTTCGGTGGCTGGCCAGTCAACGGGCTTGTCGATCTGTAAATGGCGCTGGGTTTGTTCAACCAGGATGGTGCTGCCTGATTGATACCCCTTGTGGATGATGACAATAAAAAGTCGATTGCTTTTTAGGGTGGACAGGATATTTGATATTATTTCCGGTGAATTGGTGACATCGTAGCCGGTATCTTCGGCCTGCCAGCCTGTTTGGGAGATAGGTTTGGGCATAGTTATAAAAATTACAGTAAGGCGTTTAAATTAAATGAAAATTCGTTTGCATTCGTCGGCCGATCAGACGGCCACTAGTATTTGTTTCGGCATGAACCGGGATTTGGATGAACAATCGTTGGTGACTTTTTTACAGCGTGCCACCAGTGATGAGTTATTAGATACCTTAATTCCGCGCCTTGCCGAGGATGAGGTGGCTAAGGTGGTTGATTTCCTGACCGGTCTGATGCGCAAGCATCTCAGTGAGCAGGAATATCACCAGCTGTTCCTTGATGACTGACCTGTGGATTTCCGTCAAGCAATATTTCTGAAATTGTTTACTACCATACCCGTTGGCGCGGGAAAAGGAAATTAAATGAAAATAGTAAAGGATTTGCGAGCTTTTATCTCGATTCTGGAGTCGGAAGCGGAATTGATCAGGATTGATACTGAGGTTGATCCGTATCTGGAGATTGCCGAAATTCATCGGCGGGTGATTGCTAAAAATGGTCCTGCTCTACTCTTTACCAATGTTCGGGGCAGTCGCTTCCCAGTGGTGACCAATCTGTTTGGTTCGGCGCGACGAATGGAACTCGCCTTTGGCAGGCGACCGCAGAAGTTTGTTGAGGATTTGGTGCGGCTGGCCGAGGCCGGTATTCCTCCGCTCAAGGAGTTATGGGGGCTGCGGGGTGTTGCCGGACAGGCTTTGAAAATTGGTAGCCGCAGCGTTCGCAAGGGGCCTATTTTGGAAGGGTGCTTTTCACCCCCGAAGCTTTCCGAGTTGCCCATGTTGACCTCTTGGAAGAGTGACGGTGGCGCTTTTGTTACCTTGCCACTGGTCTATACCGAGCATCCGGGGGGGCGGGGGCATAATCTTGGCATGTATCGGGTTCAGCGTTATGATGACGCCACCACTGGTATTCATTGGCAGATCCACAAGGGGGGCGGGTATCATTACCATGAAGCGGAAAAGTTAAATGAAGATCTGCCGGTTACCCTTTTTATCGGTGGGCCACCGGCGTTGATGATGTCAGCCATTGCCCCCTTGCCTGAGAATATCCCCGAGTTGATGCTTGCCTCGTTATTGTTGGGCGACAAGTTGGAGATGGTTAAGGATCCGGTGGGAGGGCACCCGTTGGTTGCCCATGCCGAGTTTGCCGCCAAAGGGATTGTGCCGCCCCATGCCAGGAGGCCGGAAGGCGCTTTTGGAGATCATTACGGCTATAACTCCTTGACCCATGACTATCCGGTCTTTCATGTCCAGCGGCTGTATCATCGCCCTGACGCCATCTATCCTGCCACCGTGGTGGGAAGACCCCGGCAGGAAGATTTTTACATCGGTGATTTCTTGCAGGATCTGCTTTCGCCGTTGTTCCCGCTGGTAATGAGCGGTGTTCGTCAGCTCAAGACCTTTGGCGAGGCCGGTTTTCATTGTCTCGCGGCGGCACGGGTGGCTGATCGCTACCCCAGGGAGGCCTTTGCTTCCGGGTTACGGATCCTGGGCGAAGGGCAACTGTCGTTGACCAAGTTTTTGATCGTTACCGATGGCGATCTTGATGTCGCAGATTTTAAAAAATTGTGGGTGCATGTTCTTGAGCGGATCGACTGGCAGCGTGATCTCTACGTTTTAGCCAATGTTTCCCAAGATACCCTTGATTACACCGGCCCTTCGGTGAATAAGGGTTCCAAGGCGATGATGATGGGCCTTGGCAAGGAGCCGAAACGGGTCTTGCCGGAGACCTTTTCCGGAGATTTACCTTCCGGGGTCAGTCTGCCGGTGGTTTTTTTGCCAGGAACATTGGTGGTACAGGGTGAAGCTTATGCTGATGATAAGGAGCTACCCATTCGTCTTGCCGCCTGGGCGGGATTGGCTGCTTGGCCGGTGGTGTTGTTGGTGGATGACAGCCGGGCTGCCACCGTAAGTTTGCAGGAGTTCATCTGGAGCTTTTTTACCCGGTTTGAGCCAGCGGCGGACATCTATTCAGCCAAAACCGGGGTAAATCGTTTTCATGTCGGCCTTGAAGAACCGATTATTTTTGATTGCCGAATGAAACCTTGGTATCCGCAGGTCTTGGAGGTTGATCCTGAGACTAAGAAGCTGGTGGATGGAAAAATGAGTAAACTGTTGCCCAGTCAATGGCGGTAGTTTTATACTTAGTCATCTTTGGCGGTACGATGGATTTTTAGCAGTCTTCGCCTAGCTACGAGTTCATCAACTGTGGCTAGGTGATATTTCTCCTGGTAGATTTTTTTAAGGTTGACGGTCTTTTTGCCGAGTAGCTAAGTAGAAGCTACTATCTTAAGGAGTTCGCGTATGAAGATCGATGATTTGCTTTATGGCCCGCAAGGGATTAAAAGGAATGGCCTGCTCGGCAAGACTGCGGCATCACCGGGTGGAGTTGATTTCCATAAATTATTGGAAGAACAGCTCCAGGGTGTGGCTCCCGCCGCTCCCACGCAGGAAATGGCGCCGCTGACCCCCATGGTGAATGTTTCTCCTGCCCTGCGGGTTGAGGGGCTTTCGCTGTCCGAGTCCGCCATTGAGGATTTGGAATCCTTTGGTGAGGCCCTTAAAAATAAAACCCATTCAGCTGCCGACCTGGCTCCTTATGTCGATGCCATGGAAGAAAAGGCGGTGGGGATGTTATCGGTCAGGGAGCAACTGCCGCCGGGTGACCAGCTTGGGGCGTTACTTGACCGGGTTGCCACCGTTACCTATCTTGAAGCCGCCAAGTATCGGCGCGGCGATTATTCAGCCTGATTTACCGGGAGCCGTTTGCGTAGATAATTTATGGAAGAACGGCTACAAAAGATACTGGCCCGGGCCGGGGTTTCCTCACGGCGTGGCGCCGAGGAGTTGATCCGCCAAGGCAAGGTTGCTATTGATGGGCAAGTGGTCACCGAGATGGGGCTGCGGGTTGACCCTGTTTTGCATCGTATTGAGTGCAACGGCAAACCGGTGACCCAGGAAGAGGAAAAGGTCTATATTCTTCTCAATAAGCCCACCGGCTATCTTTCTACCCTTTCCGATCCGCAACGCCGGCCCATCGTTACCGACCTTCTTGACGGCGTCACGGCCAGGGTATTCCCAGTTGGCCGTCTTGACTATGATACCGAGGGGGCGTTGCTCCTCACCAATGACGGCGAACTTTCGCAGCAGATTATCCATCCAAGTTTTGAGGTCAATAAGACTTACCTGGCCACGGTTAATGGTAACCCCAATCGCCAGAAACTAGTTGCTTTGGAAAAAGGTATTGAGCTTGAAGGGCGGCGCACCTGGCCAGCCTGCATAAAGGTACTTTCTGCCGGTTCTCGGCGCACAACCATTGAGATTATCATTCACGAGGGCCGTAAACGGCAGGTGCGGAAGATGTTTGCCGCCATCGGTCACCGGGTTCTTGCCCTTGAGCGGCTCGCCTATGGCGGTCTTAATCTCGGCGATTTACCCCGTGGTCGCTATCGTTTTCTTGATCGAAAAGACCTGAATCGAATCTTCTCTGGAAAAAATCCTCTTTACAGCGGTTGATTTACTGGATTAAGATAACTCATCTGCTTGTATTCAGTATGATTTTAACACGGTGGAAAAGTTTGACGGCCTTAATCGTCGTCGGAGAGAGGATATACTTTTGAGGAGAAGACGATGAACAAATCTGAATTGATCGAGGTTTTGGCCCAGGACATGAACATGCCTTTACGTGAGGCTGGGGCCATTACCGGCACCATTCTCGATGCCATGGTGGAGGCCTTGGCAGCAGGTGATGCCATTGAGATTCGTGGTTTCGGCAGTTTTGTGGTCAAGGAGTACGAATCGTACTATGGTCGTAATCCTAAGACTGGTGCTAAAATTCAAGTGCCGCCCAAAAAACTGCCATTCTTTAAGGTTGGCAAAGAGTTAAAGGAACGGGTTAACGGTTAATCTGATTTTTCTAGCCTCCGTTCCTCACTTTTTTCAGCTTACAATTTCTCCCACCAGATCATAGGTATGCGCCTCGGTGATTCGAACCTTGACAAGGTCGCCGGGGGCGCAGACGCCGTCGGCGATATAAATGGTGCCATCTACTTCCGGTGCTTGATAGCGGCTACGTCCTTCCAGCAGTAAGTCCGTCTCGCCACTGATTCCTTCCACCAGTACTTCCAATTCCTGGCCGATCTGTTGTTTGTTTTTGGCTGTTGATATTTCCGCTTGCACAGCCATTAGCAGGTCGCGACGTCTCCCCATCTCTTCTTCCGGACAATGATCGGCAAGCTTGCTTGCTGCGCAGCCATCCTCGTTTGAGTAAGTGAAGATTCCCACATGATCCAGTTGTTGCTCTTTCAAGAAGGATTCCATTTCGTCCACCTCAGCCTGGGTTTCACCGGGGAATCCTACCATTAAAGTAGTGCGAATGGCGATACCGGGAAGGGTCTGGCGGATGGTGGTCAAGAGATCTTCAATGTATTGGCGGCCATAGGGGCGGTTCATCAGCTTAAGGATCCCATCGCTAACGTGTTGGATAGGGATATCCAGGTATGGGAGCAGGCGAGGTTCGGCAGCCATCAGCTCCAAGAGCTTCTTGTCAACTCGTTTCGGGTGCAGATAGAGCAGTCGAATCCAAGGGATATTGGTTTCGACCAGCAGTTTTTTGAGCAGCGGGATCAGTTCTGCCTGTTTGCTTTTGCGGTCAAGCCCATAGGCGGTGAGGTCTTGCGCGATGAGGCAGAGTTCCTTGACCCCTTGTGATTCCAGCCGTTGGGCTTCTTTAATGATGTCGTCTGTTTCTCGGCTGCGCAGGGTGCCGCGGATTGAGGGGATCATACAGTAGGTGCAACGGTTGATGCAGCCCTCGGTGATTTTAAGAAAAGCGCGATGGGCCGGGGTGGAGAGTCGACGTGGGGTGGAGCTGTCCATGATAAAGCTTGGTGGCGCTTTGATGGACAGGCTGACGTTCTTGCCGTCAAGGGCAGAGAGATGGGCAAGAATATCCTGAAAGCCGTCGGTGCCGATGAAGCAGTCCACCTCAGGTAGTTCAGCCTGCAGATCCTTGCCATATCGTTGTACCAGACAGCCGGTGACCACCAGTTTTTTAGTCGGATCACTTTTCTTGATCTCGGCCATGGCCAAGATTTCTTCAATGGCCTCTTCCACCGCCGGTTGAATAAAACCGCAGGTGTTGACGAGAATCAGGTTCGCCTCCTCCGCTGTTTCGCAGACCTCATAGCCTGCCTCGGAGAGAATCCCCAGCATGACTTCGGAATCAACAAGATTTTTTGAGCAGCCCAGGCTGACCTGAAAAAGTTTACTGGCCAAGGTTATTTCTCCTCGTCTGATGGAAGGTGTTGGCAAAATTGGAGTAAGGATTCGACCATGGCTCGGTTTTTTTGCCGAAAATCCTGGCGCTGAAAGCCCGGTGTCCACTTTTCGCGCCACAGTTCATCGGAAACCAACAGCACCGCTGCCAGTTCCACTCCTCGGAAGGATGCCACCGCAGTTAGGGCGGCAAGTTCCATCTCCACGGCTAGAATACCTTGCTCAGCGTAGGTTGTCACCTTTTGCCTAGTTTCCCGGTATGGGGCGTCAGTGGTCCATACCGGACCGGTAACGGTGTTGACGGCAAGGGTGGCAAAATGGTCAGCCAGCTCTTGGCGTAACGGCTCTGCGGTGGAGGGTGGTTGTGACCCGGGGTAATGGGGTGAAGTGCCTTCTTCGCTGATTGTCCAGGTTGGCAAGAGCAGGTCGCCGATGGCCAGGGATTGGTGGAGGGACCCGCAGCAGCCGTAAACGATAAATCGCTTACCGCCCAAGGCGATGAGTTTTTCAAGGGCCATTGCTGCCATTGGCGCGCCCACCATTGGGCCTGCCCAGAAGCACGGGTGCGGTCTTTCTGTGCCTAGGTATAACTTGCTGTTATAGAGAAAATGACGTTTGAAGTTTTTGCCCTTGCTCAGGCGGGTTGCCTGTTCGGCATCGCCCGGATTGATGAGTAGAAGTCCGGGGCCGGAGAGTTCCGGTTCGCCTTTGCCACGAGTGGGTTCGATCAATACATCCATATTGATAATTAGTCAGCCGGGGGGGGGGAATAGAAAAAGGCCGCAGGAAAACCTGCGGCCTTTCATGATCGCTTAAAACGATCTGCTGGACGAAAAGTCTCGTCCAACCTGTCCTGATTAGCCAAGCAGAGGGTTGGCGAAGAGCAGGATCAGGGAGATAACCAGACCGTAAATGGTCAGAGACTCGATGAGAGCAAGACCAATGATCATGGTAACGGTGATCTTGCCGGAAGCCTCGGGGTTACGAGCGATTCCTGAACAAGCGCCGCCAATACCGGTACCCATACCGATGCCGCAACCAAGAGCAGCTACACCTACTGAAAGAGCAGCAGCCAGACAGACCAGAGCGATGTTTACTTCGTGCATTGTGATTCCTCCTGAAAAATTTTGTTGGTTTGGCCTTCTTCGTAACGAACTATATAAAACTTTCTAATTTACTTAATGAGCATGTTCCATGGAAGCCGAGAAGTAGAGAATGGACAGCAGCACGAAAACCAGGGCCTGGACGATGGAAACAAAGACACCAAGGCAGAGGATCGGCAGCGGCGCAAAGTAGGCACCAGCGAGCATGAAGAGGATGCCCAGCAGGGTCTCCTTGGCCATGATGTTACCGAAGAGCCGAATGGACAGCGACAGGATGCGAGCCAGATGACTGATCAACTCAATGGGAAACATCAGTGGAATCAGCCAGGGAATGGGGCCGAGAAAATGCTTGATGTAGCCAGCGCCATGAAATTTGAGGCCGAGGATGTGAGTGGTAACAAAAACAATCAGTGTACAACCCAAGGTCACGTTGAGATTTGAGGTTGGAGACATGAAGCCGGGCATCAGGCCAATCATGTTGGCAACAACGATGTAGAAGGAAAAGGTGGCCAGCATGGGGAACATCATCTTTGCCCCTTCCTTGCCCATGTTGTCAGCCATGAAGCCTTCAAGGCCGTCAATGATCGCTTCCCAAAAATTCTGGCCCTTGCCGGGGATCATTTCCATTTTACCTAAGGTCAGTTTAGGCATAATGATCAAAAAGGCCATGACCAGCCAGGTATAGGTCATGTGCGGGGACGAGAGCTTGGCGGCCAGGGTTGTTCCCACCATGGTGTGTGGAACCGGGGCTCCCAGAGCCTCTAATAGAAGCGAGATGAACAGTATTGGATGTTCCATGATCTTTACGCTGCCTCCTTAGTACTAAGAATCTTTTTCGCCTCACCGGCCGTGGTAACAATAATGCTCACCAGTACCGTGGACAGTCCTACCAGCATTGCGGTGGTGTTGACTGCCCGGTAGCGGATTAGAAAGAACAAAATCACCGCCACAACCGAGAAACGTGCATAATATTTGATAAAAAACCGCCCTTTTACTGCCGTCAGGGGGCCGGTTAGCAATTTAGTAAGGTCTCGTTGTAAAAACCGAAAGCTCAGGGTGACAATGAGGCCACCAATAAATATCGATTTGGCGACCTGGCCGGAAAAGAGCAGTAGCCCAGCGATACTCATGATCAGCAATATCAGCCAGTTGAGGGTTTGTACCCTGTTCAAGGAAATGGAGTCATTCATCCTACAGATCCTTCCTCTTGCTCATCATGTAGAGATTCTTGAAGGCCGCCGCCACTCCCAGGCCAAGAAAAATCATGGTCAACCAGGGTGAAGTACGTCCGCCAAAAACCTTCTGATCTAGCCAGTAGCCAATTCCCACGCCGATGAAAATGGAAAAGGCAACGGACATGCCAATGGTGCTAAAATCGCCCAACAACCTCATCATTTCTCTGCGGTTGTCACTCATTGGTATTCTCCGAAATTGAGCGGTGCGAAACCTTCCCTTTAAACGGAAAATCGTTTCGAGTGGTATCATGGCAAAGTAGCAAAGTCAACGGGTTTTTCCTCATTTGGACATTTTTTTGAATGACCATTCATTTTTTTCCAGGGCCGTTGCCAGGTCTTCAGGGCTGTGTGCTGCTGAGATAAATGACGCTTCAAATTGGGACGGGGCGAGGTAAATTCCTTGTCCCAGCATTTCTCGATAGTAGGTGGCATACTTGCCGGTGTCGGCCTGCATTGCTGAGTTGAAATCGGTTACCGGGTTGGGGGTGAAGAAGTTGGTCATCATTGATCCTACCCGGTTGAGGGTAGTCTCCGGCATGTACTTGGCAGATATTTCGCTGAGTGATTTGGCATAGTCTGCTGCTTTTTCATTGAGCCGCTCGTAAAAACCTGGTTCTGACAAGGCCTTCAGGGTGGCGATGCCGGCAGCCATGGCCAGCGGATTGCCGGAAAGAGTGCCAGCCTGATAAACTGGCCCGTCCGGGGCAATTTGATCCATGATCTCTTTTTTGCCGCCATATGCACCCACCGGCAGGCCGCCGCCGATGATTTTACCTAGACAAGTAAGATCGGGGGTAATATTGAAATAGCTTTGGGCGCCGCCGTAGGCCAGTCTGAAGCCGGTGATCACCTCGTCAAAGATGAGAACAATGCCAAGTTCCTTGGTCAAGTTGCGTAGAGCTTGGTGAAACCCTTCTTCGGGAGCGATAACGCCCATATTGCCAGCCACCGGTTCGACGATCACGCAGGCGATGTCCAGTTTGGGGTCGCGGAGGGTCTTTTCAAGGGTGTCCACATCATTATAAGGAATAGAGATAGTGTTTTTGACTATATCATCCGGCACTCCTGGACTACCAGGAATACCCAAGGTGATGACACCGCTGCCTGCCTTAACCAGAAAGCTGTCGGCGTGGCCGTGGTAACAACCATCGAATTTGACGATCATCTTCTTGCCGGTATAGCCGCGGGCTAAACGTACTGCGCTCATGGTCGCCTCGGTGCCGGAACTTACAAAGCGCACCTTTTCCACCGAGGGTAGTGCCCCACAAACCAGTTCCGCTAGTTCCACTTCCGCCGGGCAGGGGGCGCCATAGCTGGTGCCGTTGGCAAGGGCGTTGCTGATGGCCTCAATAACGGCCGGGGGATTGTGGCCCATGATCATTGGCCCCCAGGAACCCAGGAAATCAATGAAGACGTTGCCGTCGATATCATATATCTTCGAGCCGTTGGCGCGGGCGATAAAAAGCGGGTCGCAGGCCACCGATTTGCAGGCTCGAACCGGGCTGTTGACGCCGCCGGGGATAAGGGTCTGTGCCTTCTTGAATTGTTGTCGTGATTGCTCGGTGTTCATGGTCTGTTTCTCCTTCCAATTCATAACTGAGAGTATCTGTCGGGATCGCTGTCCCGTCAATTTCGCGGCGGGAAGTTGGCAACTATAGCACGGCATCTTGTCGGCTGTCAAAATGATAGTCGGGATCAGGCTTTTTGTTGACGACTGCGACTGTTGTTTGCTGTTAATTTACTGGTTGTCATGGGCCGGGAGAGCAGGTAAGATGCTATATTATGTTACGTCATTGGTGGTATCCTTTGGTTGGCTTAAGTTACTGAACCATAAGCTTTTGTTTCTTCCGTAGGTTGACGTGGTGGTCATGTGGGAAGGCAATGTTTTTACATTTTTTATCGATATAATAATAAGGAGTTATGAAGATGGCTGGAGATAAGGTTGTGCACGTGAGTGATAGTGATTTTGCTGCCCAGGTTATGGAGTCCGATTTGCCGGTGTTGCTTGATTTTTGGGCACCCTGGTGTGGTCCCTGTAAGGCTATCGGTCCGGTAATCGATGAGCTGGCCGATGAGTTTGATGGCAAGGCCAAGATTACCAAGATGAATGTGGATGACAACCCTGCTACTCCCGGTAAGTTTGGTGTTCGTGCCATCCCCACCTTGATCCTTTTCAAAGGCGGCGAGGTGGTGGAGCAGGTTACTGGCGCGGTTGGCAAAGCGCAGCTGGTTGCCATGATCACCAAAGCGTTGTAGGGCCCGTCATGTCTTCAGCTGAGTATGATCTGATCATTGTCGGTGGTGGCCCGGCTGGCCTTACTGCTGGGTTGTACGCGGCCCGCGCCATGCTTAATGCCGTTCTGGTTGAGAAGGGTGCGGTGGGCGGGCAGGTGCTGCTCACTGACTGGGTTGACAACTATCCTGGGTTTCCTGAAGGAATCTCAGGCTTTGAGTTGATAGACAAGATGGCGGCCCAGGCCGCACGCTTTGGGTTGAAGACAATGTTGGGCTCCGTTACAGCCATGGATCTTAATGATCCGGTCAAGCGATTGACCATGGAGGATGGGTCCCAACTTACCGCGAAAGCGGTTATTATCTCCACCGGCGCTCGCCCCAAGCAGTTAGGGGTGCCCGGTGAGGTTGAGCTTACCGGCAAGGGGGTTTCCTACTGTGCCACCTGTGATGGCCCCTTTTATCGTAATCGCGAGGTGGCGGTGATCGGTGGCGGCAACACGGCGGTGGAGGAGGCGGTGTTTCTAACCCGTTTTGCTGATAAGGTGACGGTTATCCATCGACGCAACGAGTTACGGGCCACCAAGATTAGTCAAAAACATGCCTTTGCCAACGAAAAGGTGCATTTTCTCCTTGATACCCAGGTGCAGAGTATTGTCGGCAAGGATGGGGTTGAGGGGGTGCAGCTGAAAAATAATAATGGCGAGGAAAGTTTTCTCCCTGTCTATGGCGTTTTCATGCTCATCGGCACCGCGCCCAATAACGAGATGCTGCCTCTGGATGATTTGGGCGCCGACTCCTACGGTTTTATTCCCACTGACGGTGAGATGCGAACCTCTATCCCCGGAGTGATGGCGGTGGGTGACATTCGCAGCAAGGCGGTTCGGCAGGTGGTGAATGCCGCCGGAGAAGGAGCGGTTGCCGTCTTGGCGGTGGAAGAGTATCTTCAGCAATTGGCTTAAACTATTTAGTTGTTTTTATCTTAATAATAAAACTCTTCTTAAAGAGAAGTTAACATCTATGATGACTTGTAAGCGCACTCGCTATTCCTGGAGATTTACTATCCTTGCTGTTCTTTTGCTCTCTTTTGCGGTTCTTGCCTTGCCGGGTTGTGCCAGCTTGGATGGGATGATGGCAGCAGTGGGTCTTGCTGATAAAAATGGCCCAGCTACTCCAGACGGGATGGTAATGAAGGGTATGGATGCCTTTAATGAAGGTGAATATTCTGATGCGCTGAAGATTTTCGAGGATCTGCGCGACAACTATCCCTTCAGTCAATATAGTCTGTTGGCCGATTTGAAGGCTGCCGATTGTCGTTACTACTTGTCTGACTATGCCGATGCGCTGGGTCTGTATGAGGAATTTGAAAGCAGCCATCCTACCAATGAAGCGATTCCCTATGTGTTGTTTCAGATAGGGATGTGCAGTTATAAGCAGATTGGTACCGTTGATCGTGATACCAGTGATGCGGTGCGGGCAATTCAGGCTTTTTCGCGCTTGCTCCGATTTGCTCCTGATTCTCCTTATACTAGTGAAGCCAAGGCGCGGATCAAGGCAGGGCGGAATTTCCTGGCCCAGCATGAGATGTATGTGGCAGCCTTTTATGTTCGCTCCGAGGAGTTTACGCAGGCCGAGGGGCGGCTGAATTTTTTACTCGCCACTTATCCCGAATCGTCGCAATGTCCAAAAGCCAAGGGGTTGTTGGCTGCCATTCAGTCCGGCAATCCGCCTCAACGTACTTGGCAGGATTGGATTCCTGATCTTTCTTTGCCGGATTGGCATACCTTTGCTGGTGGGCTTAGTGTGCAGGGCGCCGGTGGTACCACTAGCGATGGCGGTCCGTGAGTGGGGGGGGAAGGAGAGGTTAAGATCCTGTTATGGGAAGGTTTAGATGTTGCGACGGAAGGGAAGTGAAATCTGTTGCGATCTTGTTTTTGAGCTACTTAGCTACTTAGCTAAGTAGCTTTTTTTTGCCCTGGTTAATCATTTTCTGTAAATTTTTCAACGCATTCCGGGCAAATGCCGTGGCTGAATTCTGCTTCGGAGTGATCTCTAATATATGATTCGATTTGACTCCAGTATCCTGTGTCGTCCCGGACTTTTTTGCAGTAAGCGCAGATGGGCAGAAATCCGCTCAGGAGTTTGACCTGCTCAAGGGAGGTTTGAAGTTTCTTGATCAGGCTTTGTTTCTCGTCTTCTAACTCTTTTCTTTCTGAAATATCCTGAAAAAATTCAACAACTCCGGCGATGTTGCCATCATCGTCAAGCAACGGCTTGGCGGTGACAATCAAGTAATGTAGTTTGCCATCTTTTTCCTTGCTTGGTTCGCAGCTGAAATTAAGGGTGCCGGAGATAATTTGTTGCAGCGGGCATTTATCGGTTTGACAGCTTGGCCCGGGACGGTGATCATAGCATTTCAGATTGTTCTGGTTGGCGGTGGGGATGGGACCGAAAAAATTCCAATAGGCATCATTGGCCTCAATGATATTATAATTAACGTCAGTGACGCAAATGGGAATTACATGATTAAATGTTGCTTCGAAAATTTTCTTTTTATGCATATTTTAGTCTGGGTACGGTGTGGGTGGTTGTGAAATATATTTGAAAGCTTAAATATATGATATATCTTTGCTGTCCTAAACTAAACGAATTGACTATCTTTTTAGTTTAGTCTTTCTCTACCTTTGTTTTGTTGAAATGTCAATAATCCCTTGGGGCTATTGGTTATCTCTGACTTGTTTTTCTTTGTTTCCACTCTAAATCAATAATGGTCTGTTTTGGTTGTGGTGCGTGGTTGGCATCGTGTGGTTTTCCCTGCCAGTTGCCCACAGGCCGCAGATATGTCGGCTCCCCGGCTGTCCCGAACTATGGTTATGTAGCCGAGATCACGAAGGATTTTTTGAAAGGCGTTGATTCGCTGGAGTTCCGGGCACCTAAAGGGTAATAATTCTGATTCGTTGTAGGGCAGGAGATTGATTCGGCAGGGAAGATTGCTTAGTTTTTTTGCCAGCAGGCGTGCGTCATGATCCGAATCGTTAATCCCTTGGAGGAGAATGTATTCGATGAGGATTACCTTTTTTTTCCCCAGCGGAAAATCCCGGCAGGCGGCCAGCAATTGATCCAGGGGGTAGGTGCGGTTCACTGGCATTAACTGGCTTCTGGTCTGATCATCGGCGCTGTGTAGGGAGACAGCAAGATTAACCTTGGCGTCACGACCGAGAGCGCCGATCTTGGGTGTGATGCCGCAGGTGGAGACGGTAATCCGTCTTTCGGTGAACTCCAGTCCCTGTTCATCCATGAGGATGTTGAGGGCGGTGAGCAGGTTGTCGTAGTTTGCCAACGGTTCCCCCATACCCATGAAGACGAGGTTGTTGATAAATTCACGCGTGGTGGCGCGGCGTACTCCCTGTTGGATCATGTAGGTAATGGTGGCCAGTACCTGGTTGATGATTTCTGCTGGGGTGAGGTTGCGTTGATAGCCCATGGCTCCGGTGAGGCAAAACTTGCAGCCCATGGCGCAGCCCACTTGCGATGAAACGCAGAGGGTGTGGCGATCCTGTTCGGGAATCAGCACAGACTCGATCAGGGAGTTATCTGCGAGTCTGAAGGCGAGTTTGACAGTGCCATCCTTGGATAGCTCAGCTTTCTCCGGTTGTAAAAAGCTTATTTGAGCCTGATCCACGAGGGTCTCTCGCACGGTACGTTTTAGGTCGGTAAGAGTGGCGAGGTCGTTGAGCTGAGGGCGGTGGATCAGGTTGAAGATCCGTCGGTGGTAGGAAGTGGGGATGGCGATCCTGGCTAGAAAATCACTTAGCTGAGCGCGGCAGAAATTGCGCAAGTCTGGTTTGGTGATGGTGGTGGCAGTGATCACGGTCAGAATTGATCCCGGAAGGTCTTGAATTCTTCCTGCATGGTGGTCAGTTCTTGCCGGAGAGCGGTAATCTCTTCTTCCATGGCGGTCAAACGATTGGCTGCAGTGGGCAGTGGCTCATTGGCTGGGGGGGGAGTGGTTGCGGCTGCGACTAGCGAAAAATCTCCCAGGAGATGTCCGTAGCGGGATTCTTTACAGCCAGGTTGGCGGGGGAGTTTGTTAATCAGTTCCTGTTCGGTGAGGGAATTCAGGGTGGTCTGGACGGTGTCCAGGCTGTCGAATGGACACATCCGTTCAGCGCGGCTGCGCAGTTCGCCCGGGGTCTGCGGGCCACGGAGCATCAATACGGTGAGCAGGGCCGCTTCGCTGCGAATGAGATTGGAGTTTTTTGCAAAATTCTCAGCGTATTTGCTTACCCGGCCCGCATCGCTTTGCCAAGCGAGATGTTTTTGTTTCAGGATAGCCAAGGCGTAGCTCACCGTTTCCTCGTCATAGCAGACCACCGGATCCCGGTTGCTCTTCTGGTTGCAAGCGTTGAGCAATGAATTCAGGGAGAGCGGGTAGTATTCAGGGGTGGCCATGGATTTTTCCAGCAGGCAAGCTAAGACTCGCAGCTCGGTTTCGTTCAGTAACAGGCTCATGGTTGTATGTCACTTTGCCAAGGGTTAGCGGTTGCGAGGATTAGATGTTTAATCTCCGGCAGTGATCTTTTCATAGCCAACATCCTCAGGCATGTTTTCTCCCCTTGAGGCGGCCACTGCTAATTCGTCGCATCGTTCGTTCAGCGGGTGGCCTGCATGGCCCTTAACCCATCTAAAGTTGACCGTACGGCCTTCGGTTAGCTCAAGCAGCTCGCTCCAGAGATCAGGGTTGATGGCTGGTTGTTTGTCTGCTTTGCGCCACCCCCGTTGGCGCCAACTCTTGGCCCAGCCCTTACTGATACCGTTAACCACATAACTTGAGTCGGTGTAGATGGTAATTGGCTGCTCGCATTGGCCAAGCTCGCGGAGACCGACAATACAGCCCATTAGTTCCATGCGGTTATTGGTGGTATGGCGGAATCCTGCCGAAAGCTCCAGCCGTTGTCCGTCAGCGATGATTACGACCCCATAGCCGCCGGGGCCGGGGTTGTAACGGGCACCACCGTCACTGTAGATGGTTATTTCGTCTTCCTTGGGAGCGGTGTTGTGGTGGGAGGCATGGCTGCTGGCCGCTTTGGTTTTGCGGACAGTTTTTTTACCGGATGAAGAGCCATAGGATGGGTTTTTGAGCCACACCTCTGCCTCTTGTCTGGAGGCGAACCCCTTGTAAATCGCGCCAGCAAAGCCCATTACCTGGGTCTGGGCCTCTGGCCAGTTCTCGTAGATGCCAGGTTTTCTGCCTTTGGCGATGGCGTAATATTTTTTGGTGGCCACGGGTATGATCTTTTGAAGTGTTCTGGTTGTTTTAATATTGAGTCTTTGCAAAAGTTATATTTGCAACTCAATGGGAAGATATCATGGTTGCGGGGGTGTGTCCAACGAACATTGGCCGGAATCTACCACTTCGGTGGCAATTATTTGGTCAGTAGTGAATGGTGAAATCTTGCTCGGCATGGGTGGGGTTTTCTTCTGTTACCCTTACTCTGGTCACTGTTGACTGTGGCGATCCTTGGTTAAGCCAGCGGATCATGGCCGTGATCTTTTCTGCATCGCCTTCAATGGTAGCTGCAACTGTGCCATCGGCTTGGTTGCGAACCCAGCCCTTTAAGCCCAGTCTGGTTGCTTCCTCTTCCGTGCAGGCACGAAAAAAGACTCCCTGTACTCGTCCCTCGATGACGACGTGAATGCGTTTGGTCACCATTTTTTCTCCTCTGGCAGGAAATAAAATTAATGGGTGGCGATGAGGTCAGTGAATTCTTCCTCATTGAGGATGGTGATGCCAAGCGCCTGCGCTTTTTTGAGCTTGCTGCCCGCTTTTTCTCCGCAGACCAGATGGGTTACCTTCTTGCTCAGTGATGAGGCGACTTGGCCGCCCATGGCTTTGACTCTGGCCTTGGCTTCGTTGCGGGAAAAGGAGGTCAGAGAACCGGTAAAGAGCATGACCTTGTCGTGCAAGGGCTGCTTCTCTGATTCCTGAGTTGGTGGCAGGGGGGTTAGCCCCAGCAAAGTCAACTGGTGGAGCATCTCCTGTACCGCCGGGTCATTAAAATAGTCCCTGGTGCTGGCTGCGGCCTGTTCGCCGATGCCTTCAATCTCAAGGAGCAGGTCTGTTGAGTCCTTGCTTGCCGCCAGCAGTTGTTCCAGGGAGGAAAAGCTGCTGGCCAGTAGGTCAGCAGTTACTTCGCCAACATAGCGGATGCCCAGAGCAGCAATAAATTTAGCCAGCCCAGTTTTCTTACTGTTGTTGATGGCTATGAGCGTTTTTTCGGCGGATTTGTTCCCCCAACCGTCTAAAGCTGCCAGGTCATCGGCCTGAAGGTGATAAAGGTCGGGGATATCCTTGACCAGTCCTGAGGCCATCAGTTGTCCCACCCCCTTTGCCCCCAAGCCTTCAATGTCAAGGCCTGCCTTGCCGGTGAAATGACTTAAGGCGCGGACGCGTTGGGCCGGACAGTGCGGATTGGGACAGCGAGTGGCCGATTCGCCGCTGACCCTGAGCAAGGGGTGGCGGCATTCCGGTTCAGGACAATGTTCTGGCATCTGGATTGTCTTTTCAGTGCCGTCGCGGTTTTCGGGGATCGGTTTTACCACCTCCGGGATGACGTCGCCAGCTCTCTGAATCAGGACCGTGTCACCGACTCGGAGGTCCTTTCTTTTGATTTCGTCTTCGTTATGGAGGGTGGCGCGGCTAACCATGACGCCGCCGACGTTTACCGGTTCAAGCACTGCCACCGGGGTTACCGCGCCAGTGCGACCGATGCTGAAGATGATGTCGGTAAGGCGGGTGGTGGCTTGGCTAGCCGGGAATTTGGCGGCAATGGCCCAGCGCGGACTCCTGGCCTTGTTGCCTAGCCGTTGTTGCAGTGATAGATCGTCTACCTTGACCACCATCCCGTCGATCTCGTAGGGGAGGTTGTCGCGCTGGGCAGCTAGGGCATGAAAATGAGCGATGGTGGTGGAAATATCCGGGCAATATTTAGCCAGCGGATTGATTTTGAACCCCAGCTCGCCAAGATATTGCAGAATCTCTGTCTGGCTGGCACAGGGCAGAGCTGTGGGATCACCCACTCCATAGGCAAAGAAGTCTAAAGGCCGTTGGGCGGTAATTGTTGAATCCAGTTGACGTAGCGAGCCGGCGGCAGCGTTACGAGGATTAGCAAAGAGGGGTTCCCCTTCCCGCTGGCGATTTTCGTTTAGTTCTTGAAAACTTTGAATGGCGAGAAAGACCTCACCGCGTACTTCGATTCGCGCTGGTATCGGCTTACCGGCTGGCTGGCACAGTTTCGAGGGAATGGAGGCGATGGTTTGTAAATTATTGGTGATTGTTTCACCATGTTTGCCGTCGCCTCGAGTTAATCCCATGGTCATCAACCCTTGCTCGTAGATAATCTCCACGGCCAGACCATCAAGTTTTGGTTCGGCCATAAAAGAGAGTGTGGTCTGGGTTTTAAGGAAGCGTTGCAGCCGTGCTTCAAAATCGCGCAGGTGGTCATCATTAAAGGCGTTTTCCAGGCTGAGCATGGGAAAGCGATGCTCTACGGTCTCGAATTGCGGTAATGGTGCACCGCCCACCCTTCGGCTGGGAGAGTCCGGGGTTTGCAGTTCCGGGAATTGTTCTTCAAGGGTTAACAGTTCCTGAAAGAGGAGATCGTATTCGCCGTCTGAGATCAGTGGCGCATCCTGGACATAGTAGCGGTGGGCGTGGAGGTTGAGTTCTTCCCGTAGGGTGACGAGCCGTTCTTTTGCTGTTTCTCTGGAGGGCATGGCGGTTGGCTGGATCAAGGAGGATGATTGGGGGGGTTAAGCTGGTTTATTGAGTAATTTGCCGCCGGAGGAAATATTTTCGTGCGCGACCTCGTCGATGAAGATGAGAATTGAGTCTTTGGGTTTGTTGGCGATCTTGGCGATAACCTCGGTGACGCCAGCGCAGATTTGTTCTTTCTGTTCCTTGTCTAAGTTTCCGGCGACGCGAATGTTGACGTAGGGCATTTTTGAAGAGTCTCCTGATTAAAGCTGGTCATAGCGGGGAATTATTACAACGCGATATATAATCGATCAAAAACAAAACGGAAAGAATTGTTCAGCAATTTTATTGGATAACAGCCAACGACATGGGAACGGCCCCGAAAAGAATCTGGCTGCTGATCCGGTTGATGGTTGCATCGATTACGGAAAGGCCACCGATAGTTTTGTTGCCGACATAAATCCACCTACTGTTTTCCTCCACCGCCATTTCTATGGGGGTGCCATCAAGGTTTATTTCACGGGCAATGCCCAACTGTCTTGGGTGGATGATGGAGATTGAATTGCTGTCCCGGTTGCTTACATAGATCTGATTGTCGCTTTGGAGAAGTCGGTGCGGAAAAAAGCCGACATTTTGGCGGGAGAGTATGGTCCGTCGATTCAGATCATAAACCGTGACCGAGTTTGCACTACCTTCGCAAATATATAGTAAATTATCCCAAGCCAAAAGTCCTTCGGGGGTGCCTGTCGTCGGAATTTCTCCTACTTTTGCGAAGGTGTTTGCATCCAGCAACGAGATGGTTTGGGAGATTGTTGAGCCCACCGCCAAGAGGTTGTGGGCGTTGA
Source organism: Desulfurivibrionaceae bacterium (assembly GCA_030145325.1). Classification (GTDB taxonomy): domain Bacteria; phylum Desulfobacterota; class Desulfobulbia; order Desulfobulbales; family UBA5123; genus UBA5123. The sequence goes on along the minus strand of JAQYVW010000024.1, from coordinate 6,813 downwards.
TATAGGTGGCGTATTCTGGTTGGTAACCTAACCGAACTCGTTTATCCAGATTGCCGGAGTCCATATCCATGCGGAGGAGATAGTCGTTTTGCGTATCGAGGATGTATGCCCAGCTCCCGTCGGAACTTAAGGTCATAAAGGTAGGCTTGGTGGTCATGGGGATGCGGAAGGAATTGATGATATTGTTCTCGGGTATCGCAACAACATTAATAACTGCATCCTGTGGAGAAAGGATATAGAGTCGGTCGCTGGATTGTCGTCTGATTGCCGTTAGACAGGTGGGGTGACCGCTGATGCCAAAAGAGTCGCAGACCCAGTTCTTATCGGTGCGGAGAACATAAATTGTGTTGATCTCAGGGCAGGCGGCGTAAGCAAGATCCGTGGTTATTTGTTTGAGATTGGGAGTTATGCTTAAGGTTGGTTTGAGAATAGGTGAGGTGCGTAACGAGGTTTCCTCATCCCAGGTGATAAATAGCGATTGGCTATCACCTCGTCTTAGATCAAGTGCTGTCGGCAGATCTAGTTCCACCATGGTGCTATCTAAGCCGAGGAAGATTTGGCTGCCGTCGTTTTTAAGGATTGATGCTTGCTGAAGGGTAAAACGAAGACGACGACATTGTCCGGGAGGCAATAGGCAACGTCCGAGAAAGAGTTGCTGTGAACCGATTTCCGCAGCATTAATTGTCAGGGGGGAAGATGTAAGGGGTAGCCAGATGTCATCGTGCAAAATGTCGATTTGGCTGACATCCAGGCGAACGCCCTGGTTATCAGGAGTTTTGAGGCTCAGGAATAGAGAGATTCTGCCGCCGCTGTTGGCCACCGCAGTGTTATTGACTTCCATCTTTTGCTGAAGATGATGGGAGGAGCTGGTGCCAGTGGTCTTGCAACCGGTGATAATCAGTTGCAGGAGAAGGGTCAGGACGGTGGCGACCTTAATTAGCCGCTCCCTATTAATGGCTGTAAGAATACAAGCAATTGAGCGCTCTTGTTGGGGGAGGGATGTCGAGGTTATCTTTTTCATTAGTCCTTGGTGGTATGGCAGGTGAAACATCCATAGGATTCGCCGGAGCCAGGCCATCCTCGGAAGTCCCAGCGGAGGATGGCCTCATTTGGAGAACCGTGGGCTCGGTGGCAGGATAGGCACATGACGATGGCATCGCCTGATCCCTGCAGCACCTCTGATTTTATTAAACTTACATCGTTACTGCCTAGTGGCACATCAGGGTTGTAATCATGGCTGACACCGCCGTAACTACCATATTCGGTGCCGGTTGCGTCATTCATGTCGAAGTCGGTGGGATGCCGTACCCAGGGGCTTCCCCAGGTGCCGCCGTCGACGTTTCCTTGCACGGTTCCGTTGTGGAAGTCCCCATGACATTTGGCGCAAAGAGAACTGATTGAGCCATCGGTGGAAGTAAGATAGCTCGTGGCGTCATCGGTATCAGAGGACCGAGCCTTACCCATGTACTGGTTGTGTTTCGAAGCGCTTTTGGTGCGTTCCCAATTGGTGTCTTCAAGGCCGATGACACCGTCAAGAAAGCGATAGCTTTTGCCAACGGTTGAGCCGTCGAGAGGTTGGGAGTCATCCGTGTGATGCGCGCCCAAGTGTGTAAGAGGGTCGCGGAGGTCGGAACCTTCATCGGCTACTTCCCGTTTGCCATGACAACCCTGCGGGCCGGCACAGGTTAGGGTGCTGTCAGTCCAGGCCGGGGCCGTGCTTGCATAGCCTGGTGGGGAAGGTAGTTCACTGTCTGCATAGTTGTTATCTACGTTCAGGTAAATGACATTATGGCCGAGGCGATTGTCGCCCTCTGCAACCCAATAGAAATTACCGCCAGCGAGAGTGTTGACGCCATATGTTGGTGGGGTTGTAGCAAGGACATATGGTATATAGCCACCGGCTTCATTGGTTCCTGTATGGCAACCAAGGCAGGTGTTTCTCAGGAGCATGGGGTTTCGCACCGTGTTCCATGACATCGCCTGCCCGCCTTGGGAATTGTGCATGGTATGGCATTCATCACATAGAAGTCCGTCTGGAATCTTTCCTTGGCAGAGTGTTGGCAAAAGAAGAATCCCGCCAACAAGTACAAGTATTGTTCTGACGGACTTCAAGGCTTATTCCTCCCAATATTAACGGCGAAAAATCTCTACGCGGCCGTTCCCTTCATCAACAATACAAAGTTGTCCCCAAGGGTCAAAAAGTATTTCTCTTGGGAAGTAAAGCTGTCCTTGTGACTGCCCGGCAGTGAGAAAACTGTATTTGAAGCGTCCTGAACGGTCAAAGGAACTGACTTTGTTGTCTAGACGATCCAAGATATAGATGATTCCGATTTGGCTAATGGCAAGGGAGACTGGGGAGTGGACATCTTTACCTAAACGGATTCTGTCGGCAATTCCTCCGTCGGGGCGAAAATGATAAATAGTTTTGCTGCGTTGATCCAAGGACCAGATATCCTTGCCGACAAGTTTGAAATCCACAAAACCACCAGCACCTTTTTCTGTTGGGCATGTGAAACTCTGTTTGATGGTCAAATCTTTATCAAGAACCAGAATATCGCCGCTGGCTTTGTCTAGAAGGTAGAAATGGTTGTTTTTATATTCGACCCGGTCAGGGAAGACGGTCCGCTCTTTGTACTGGAGGGTGTGGGGAATGGTTTTTTTGGCTTGACTGTCAATTTGGGTAAGGCTGTTAAGCCCTTTTTCAACCACCCATAATTCGTTTGTCTCGGTACGAATCATGTCATATGGAGTCTTGAGTTCATCGTTGGCGGTGAAACTGTGCAGCAGTTTACCTTCGCGATCAAAGGAAAGAAGGCGGTTGTTGCCACAGTCGGCGATATAGTAGCGGTCTTTGTTCGCATCCACAAACAGTGCTGACGGCATGTTCATGGCCCCGACCACGGCATCGGTTCGAAGGCTCATCTGCCAGTGCCAAGGCGTTTTGGCTTCGGCTTTCCCGCCGAGCAGGAAAAGAAGCAGAATTAGGAATAACAGGCTGGAAGAAAGCACAACATTTTTTTTCATGGCAAATTTACCAGGTGCATTTTTTGAAATCTTTGTTGAGAAACGACTAAGGGCAATGCCTTCTGCCGTAAGCATCAGTACGCTTTGTGGCAGAGCATACAAAGCTCTTTTTGACCGTTTCGTTTTAGCTGATATTTATACTCGGTACCCATTGGATAATGACAACTGACGCAGGTCACCGCTAGACCAGTGCGAGGATCACGGATTTTTGCTCCCACCGGGTGAGTGAACTGCCCCTGCGCTTTGTGGCATTGCTCACAGACATTGTTGCCGTCGCCTTTGAGCATGGCCGCATTGCTGGAACCGTGGACATCGTGACAATTACTGCACGTCGCTGCGTCCGGGTGCGGATATGGGCTGGCATCTTTACGGCGGTATGTTTCTTCGTGGCACTTCCGGCAGAGTACTTGTTGGCTACTCTTGAGCAGGTTCTTTTTGTCGCCGGCATGGGGGGAATGGCATTCTAGGCAACTGTTGCCATCACCCGGAGAGGTAAGGTGGCTATGGGTTGCGTACATCTTTTGTTTGATGGTCGGATGGCATTTCAGACAGCCTGCAGCCGAGGTTCCCTGTTTTTTATCATGACAACTCTTGCAGCCTTGTTTGAATGGTTGGTGCATTTCATTGCGCATCAATGCTTTCTGCTTGCTGCCGTGAGGATTATGGCAGGAAAGGCAGCGTGCTGGTTGCTTGGGGAAGTTGGGGTGTTTCTGTTGTAGAGTTGCTTTCTGGTGACATGAGAAGCAGAGTTTGTCTGAATCCTCTTTGAGGAGGTAGCCGTTATCGGCTTGGTGGGGCTGATGACAAGCAGTACAGTCCCCTTTTGCAAACGGGGCATGGGGGTGCTTGAATTTCTGTGGAGTTGTCTTGTGACAACTGAAACAACTGTCTGCCAGTCGCTTGTTGAGAAGGCTGCTGACATTGGAGGCGTGAGCGTCGTGGCAGGCGGTGCAATTACCCTTCCTGACAGGGGCGTGGACGATTCCCTTACTGAATTCCCGAGCTGATTTTTCGTGGCAGGAGAAGCAGAGGGTGGCAATCTTATGCTGTAGGAGGTTTTTGTAACGGGCAACGTGGGGATTATGACAAGCCCCGCACTTGTTGTCGGCCACCGGCTGGTGGGTGAATCTTTTTTTGAAAAGTTGTTTCTTGTGGCATTTGAAGCAGGGATTACTTGCCTGTCCGATTGCAGGCAGAACCAGAGCAAAGAGAAGGATTAGCAAAAGAGGCGATAAGCGCATTTGGTTCCGCATTAGTTTTTCCTCCCCTGGTGGCAAGGGTTACAGGTGCCGTTGGCAAAAGGATTGTGACTTACTGGATAAAGAAGATTTTTTTCCAGTCCTCCATGTGGGTCGTGGCAGGTCACACAAGAATCGGGTCGAGGCATTATCTTCTGATGGGCATTGATAAAGATTGTGGTCTCTTCTTGATGGCATTTTGCGCAGAGCTGTCCAATTGGTGAATTGAGCATTCCGGCTTGGTTTGATCCATGGGGTTGGTGGCAGATGGTGCAGTCTTTCATGGCTGGGGAATGACCGACACCTTTTTGCCAGTAGCGTCCCACTTCAATGTGACAAGAAAGGCAGAGGGTTGGTTCTCTTTTGGTGTGGAGATTGGGGTACGGTGAGCCATGGGCGGAATGGCAAGCGGCGCAATTGAGCTTGGCCACAGGAGCGTGCGCAACCTCTTGGCGGTTGATAAACAATTTCGTTTCGGTATGACAACTCAGGCAAAGTGTGCCGGGGCTTTCCCTGAGGGTGTATGGCTGGTCACTGGCGTGTGGAGAGTGACAGGTTAAGCATTCCCCGGCAGTGAATGGTTTATGTTCACTACCGTTTGTGGTGGTGTGAGTCAGCCCTTGGTGACAGCCAAGACAGAGAATGCCACCTTCTTTTTTAGATTTCAGAAGTTTTTTCTGTTTACTTCCGTGTGCCTGATGACAACGGCTACACTCGCCTCTGGCAAAGGGGTTGTGGAGGCTGAAACGGCCCATTTCCTTGGCGGTGGTGGTGTGGCAGGAGAAGCAGAGCTCACTTTCGTTATTGGCGAGAAGTTTGCGGTTCTCTGACTCATGGGGAGTATGGCATGCCAGACAGTCTCCTGTTGCCGCCGGGGGATGTTGGTAAGGGACGCTGGACATCCTGTCGTGACATTTAAAGCAAAGAGTTTGGCTGGAAGAGCGTAAGAGGGGGGTATCTTTGGAGTCATGGCCTTGGTGGCAATCAAGACATTTCCCTTCCTGGGCGGGAGTGTGCTTGCTTCTCATCTTGGGATTCTGACCTTGCTGGTGGCAGTCAAGGCAGAGTTGTTTCTGGGGCTTGATAAGCATGGTGCCGTAATTACTGGCATGGACGGCGTGGCAATCTAAACATTGGCCTTCTTTTACCGGCTGATGCAGTTGAGGCGATCCTTGATACTGGTCGGCATGGCAGTTGCGGCAGAGTTTGTTGGGTAACGCTGCAAGGTTGATCGTTCCGTTGGCTGCAATCTGGTGACAACTGTTGCAGTTTCCTTTTTGTACCGGTTGATGGAGAACGTCTTTTAGCAGTGCTTGGCGGTTTGAACTATGAGGGGAATGACAGAGAACGCAACCGCTTTTGACGGGATAACCAGAATGACTCTTTTTGAAAGATGGTGTTTCTGTTTGATGACATGAGGAGCAGAGGTTGTTTGTATCTTTAATCAGCAGGTATGGTTGATCGGCCATGTGTGGGTCATGGCAAGTCTTGCAGCCACCATTTTGCAGCGGCGCATGGATGTTAGTTTTGGAAAATGGGGCCCGATCATGGCAGGCAAAACATGATTCGTTGGCCTCAGCATTGAGAAGGTTGGCGAACTTACTGTTGTGGGGATTGTGACAGGTCGAACATTTACCTTTCGCCATTGGCTTATGAATTGATTTTTTACCGGAGAGTGATCCCAGTTCGCGGTGACATCTAAGACAGAGATTCGGTTGCTTTTGGCGTAAATAGAGTCCGCCGATGAGACCATGGGGCTGATGGCAAGCTTCGCAGTTCTTGTTAAGTACCGGTGCGTGTACATTCCCTTGGAGGTATTTGTCTGCCATCTTTTGGTGACAGTCAACGCAGGTATTTCGGACGGCCTTTTTGGGCTGCTTACCGGTTGGCACACATGTAACCACCAGAAAAGCCAAGGTCAAGCACACCAAGACTTGTAAGCTGTAAAAAGTAATCTTTTTCATTTTGTTTCCGCCAAGTTCTTTTTTAATGCTTGCCATGCTTTGTTATCCACTGAAATCAATGATCTATCTTTAATCTTGTCGAGGTATTCATCGCGTAAACGGGATATCGTTTTGTTGCGAAGATCTTTCGTTATTTTATCGGCAACTTCCGACAAGGGCCGGTGGCTAGCCTTTTTTCGCTTGATGAGTTTGACCATCACTGTGTTGTTCTTTTGTTGAAATGGCGGCGAAACTTCACCTGGGGTGAGGGGCTGCAGGGCTTGGGCCATCTCCGAGCCGAGATGATTGCTGGGCATTTCCTGGGGTTTTGGTTCTTGCTTATAGTATTTGTCTGCCAGCGTAAAGAAATCTTCTCCCATGATGATACCTGTCCACATCTTCTTAGCTGTGGCTTTGTTACCGCTGACTGAGGCGATGGTCACTGTTTCCGGCAGCTTGAATTTCTCAAGATGTTTTTGGTAGTAAGCGGTGATTTCTTTCGTGTTTGCTGTTGCCTTAGATATGAAAAGACGTTGTTCCAATTCTTTAATGAGTCGGTGTTGGCAGTAAAAGTTATATGTCAGTTTAAATGGTGGTCTTTTTTCGTA
>JAQYVW010000023.1 GCA_030145325.1 Desulfurivibrionaceae bacterium | reverse complement strand
TGGTGTGTGTCGTAGTAGCATTGGTATTACCTCTTAAGCCTGTGGTGGCAGGTTGTTGTGTAGATATTGTTGGTTCCGTTTGGGTTGAAATTAATGTTCTTGTTCATTTTCTTTGCTTGTCCAAAGAAAACGAACCAAAAGAAAGGACACCCCTGTCTCTTGCCCGCCTGCGGCGGGTTCCCTGCGTTGCTCAATGCTGCCGGGCGTTAAAAAAACTCGCTTCGCTCAGACAGTTTTTAACGCTATTCCGGCAGCATCTCCGCTACTCGGCGGCGAGCCAATGGGGGGAAGGCCATCGGAAGTTGATCTTAATCAAAAAACAACCCTAAAACTTCGCGCAGTGCCGGAGATACAAGGCAGAGGGCAGCTCGCTATAGCAGCAGACACCGCTTCGCTGTTATGCGAGCTGCCTGATAACGCCGTAGATTCGGTGCTGCTCGAAGTTTTTCTTCTACTCCCCGACGAAGGTGGCTGAAAGCTTCGGATCAGTCTGCCAAGGAGCTTTCATGTAACTCCACACCTTGCTGCCAACCAGACGATCGATCTCTTCATAGAAGTTGATCGCGCCCTGGAAACCGGCATACGGGCCGCCGGAGTCATAACTGTGCAGCTGTTTCATGGGTACACCGAGCTTCTGGATGGAGAATTTCTCTTTGATGCCGGCGCAAAAGATATCCGGCTTCATCAGTTCCACCAGCTTTTCGGCTTCGTACTGATTGAGATCGTCAATAACCAAAGTTCCCTTGTCTAGATCCGGGTTCAGGCCGTCATAATGTTTGAATTGGAAACCGGCTTTTTCGAGCTTGGCCATTTCTTTTTCGGTCTTCCGGGGCTTGAAGCGGGTGGGGTCAGCCTCCACCGTCAGTTCTTCAATGTTCCGGCTATCAGCATCAAGCTTCAGATGCGGGATGACCTGGCGGCCTTCGTAATCGTCGCGATGACCGAATTCGTAACCGGCGGAGATGGTCTTCATCCCCATTTCCATGAAGAGTTCATTGTAATGATGGGCGCGCGAGCCGCCGACAAACATCATGGCCGTCTTGCCATCGGTGCGGGTCTTGACGTCGTTGGCGATTTTTTCCACCGCCGGCATTTCCTCGGCAATGACCTTCTCAACGGTCTTGATCAGGTCTTTGTCACCGAAGTACTCGGCGATCTTGCGCAATGATTTGGCAGTGGCTTCGGCGCCGATGAAGTTAACCTTGATCCATGGGATGCCGAATTTCTCTTCCAGCATGTCCGCCACGTAGTTGATGGAGCGATGGCACATAACCGCATTCAGGTCGGCGGTGTGCGCTGAACAGAACTGGTCGTAGGTAGAGTTGCCGGAGAAAGTGGAGATGTTGGTGATCCCGCATTTCTTAAAGATCCGGTCGATCTCGAAACCATCGCCGCCGATGTTGTACTCGCCCAGCAGGTTGATCTTGAACTTGCCTTCCTTCTCTTCGTCGTTCAATCCCACCAGATGTTTAAAAACCTGGTTGTTGGCGATATGATGACCAGCCGACTGGGAGACGCCTTTATACCCCTCGCAAGAGAAAGCGTAGACATTGCAGTCGCCCAGTTCTTCTTTCATTTGCGCGGTGACGGTATGGATGTCGTCACCTATCAAACCCACCGGGCAGGTGGCGAAGACGGCGATGGATTTGGGATGGAAGAGGTCATACGCTTCCTGGATCGCCTGCCGGAGCTTCTTTTCACCACCGAAGATGATGTCCTGATCCTGCATGTCGGTGGAAAAGCAGTATGGCATGTAGTTATCGCCGTCCGGGCCGGCATCGGTCTGGTTGCGGCGGGTGAGCCAGGAGTAAAAGCCGCAGCCGATGGGGCCGTGGGTGATATTAACGATATCGCGGGTGGGGCCGAGGATAACACCCTTGCAACCGGCATAGGTACAGCCGCGCATGGTGATGATGCCGGGAATGGTCCGCACGTTGGCGGTGATTTCCGGGGTCTCGTTTTCCAGAGCCTCATTAATCATTATCTGCTTGGCACGTCTACGGGCCACCTTGGGCGGATATTTCTTGAGCAATTCCGCCTTGATGTCGGTGGGGTCCCACTGCACCATTTTTTTTGTGGTTGTTGCCATTGGTCTGTTCTCCTGTGGGTGTGGCTTTTGGCTTTTGGCTGTTGGCTAACAGCTAACAGCTAATAGCTAACTGCTGAAATCAGGCGATTGCTTTCTCGCCCCGTTCGTCGGTGCGAACGCGGACGGCGTCGCCCATGGGCAGGACAAAGATCTTGCCGTCGCCGGGCTTACCGGTCTTGTTGGTAGCGATGATGGCTTGCACCACAGCGGGAACCTGATCGTCTTTGACCACCGCAGTCAGCATTCGTTTCGGGTACAGTTTGCCCTTTTCGCCCAGTAGAGCAGCTGCCTCTTCGAAGCCTTGCTCAACTCCTTCCAGGATGGCGGGGTTGGCAAAGCCTAGGCCGCGTCCCTGGGCCTCATGGGCAAAGAAGGCATCGATACCGGCGTCAGTAAGGGCTTTTTTTGTCTGGTTCATCATATTCATGCGCACAACGGCGATTACTTCTTTCATGATTACGCCTCCTTGGCTTCCTCGCCATTCTCCTTGACGCCGGAACTGATGGTGTAGGATTCCTCAACGTCGGTGACAAATATCTTGCCGTCGCCGAAGGCGCCTTTTCCTTCGGTGCGAGCGGTGGTCATGATCGTTTCAATAACAAAATCTTTATCTTCAGCCTTGATCACACTTACCAGCATGGTCTTGGGGATTTCGTCGTAGGTAACTTCGCCGATCTTGATGCCGCGTTGCTTGCCGCGTCCGGCCACCGAGTATTTGGTTACTGCGGGAAAGCCTGCGTCCATGAGGGCGGCGAGGACGGCGTCCGATTTTTCCGGCCTGACGATTGCTCTGATCATAGTCAACATGGTTTGTTCTCCAGTTTCGTTTTTGTCTGTTAGGTTGTTTGGCGCTTGTTTGCTTGTAGCTAACGGCTAACGGCTATTGGCTATTGGCTATTAGCTATTAGCTAACGGCTAACGGCTAACGGCTAACAGCTAACAGCTAACTGCTAACTGCTAACCACTAACCGCTAAGGTTAATTCATTAAGCCGTAGTCCATGAGGAGTTTCTCCAGTTGTTCGATCTCAAGGGGGGTGGGGACCACGAAATTGGTGTTGCCGTCAATGGCCTTGGCCAAACCCCGGTACTCTTCAGCCTGCGGAGCCTCAGGCTTCCACTCGATAACGGTCTTACGGTTGATCTCAGCCCGCTGGACATCGTTGTCGCGAGGTACGAAGTAGATCATCTCGGTGCCCAGCATCTTGGCGAACTCCTCGATCATTTCTTTCTCGTTGTCAACGCTTCGGGAGTTACAGATCAGTCCACCCAGACGCACGGAGCCGGACTGGGCAAACTTGACGATACCCTTGCTGATATTGTTTGCGGCGTACATGGCCATCATCTCGCCGGAGACAACGATGTAGATTTCTTCTGCCTTGCCGTCACGGATGGGCATGGCGAAACCACCGCAGACCACGTCGCCCAAGACGTCGTAGAAGGCGTAGTCCAGGCCGACGCTCTCTTCGTAAGCGCCCAGAGATTCCAGCATGTTAATGGAGGTGATGATACCGCGACCGGCGCAGCCGACACCGGGCTCGGGGCCGCCGGACTCAACACAGAGGGTGCCGCCGTAACCTTCCTTGCGGATATCCTCAAGCTCCACGTCCTCGCCTTCTTCGCGCAGGCTGTCCAGTACGGATTTCTGGGCCAGTCCGCCCAGCAGTAAACGGGTGGAATCCGCTTTGGGGTCGCAGCCGACTACCATGATCTTGCGGCCCATGGCCACCAAACCCGCAACGGTGTTCTGGGTGGTGGTAGATTTGCCGATTCCGCCTTTGCCGTAGATTGCTACCTTTCTCATGATCTTCCTCCTTAGGAATTTTGGTGATGAATAAATTTTGTACCGGTTTGTGGTCCGGCGCTTGTTTTGTCGAGCTTGCATACTCAGGTTGGGTAGTCCCTAGAGCAAGGGGGGTGCCAATGGCTAATAAAATGTTTTTTAATCAGTTAATCCAGGTGGTTGTGCTGGGGAGGCGGTGCCTTGTGGGCTGTGCTGAAGCTTGTGGGAGGCAAACCAATTTGTGGTGATGTTTACAAAAGTGGGTCTTGGCACACTGTTTTGTCGGAGAAGATATTTCTCGGATTCTTTCTGATAAGTACTTGGAAGGGGTTCATGGGTTGTAATCGTTATTAAGTTACTTAATTGTGATGCTTTGGCTTGCGATAGTTACTTTTTTGTAAAATGGCAACACGGGAGTCGCGTCTTGGTGTGGCTTTTGTTATTGCTTAACTCCCCGTATGTAAGAGGAAAATGTGTTTTTGTGGTGTTTTATGCCTTTGGGGAATAAATATTGCATCTTGAAAATGGGAGCTGGTCTCGCATGGGGATGGCACCGGATTTATTCTATACGTTTTTTAGGTTTGGAAAATGTGTGGGGGGGGCATATGGTTGAGAGGGTTTCGTTGCGAAGTGGACAAGGTGAGTTGGGTAGTATTGAGGCCTTGGAGTTGCAGGCTCTCTACGAAATTGCCCAGCTTATCGGTTCAGCTGTTGATTTGGATAGCAATTTGTCTGGAATCCTGCGGGTTCTTCATGACACTTTACGGATGGAGCGTGGCACCCTTGCTCTTCTTGATAGTTCCGGTTCCCGGTTGGTGATTCGGGCATCCTGCGGCTTGACGCCTGCCGAGGTGGAGCGGGGCGTGTATAGCGTTAATGAAGGGGTGGTGGGCAAGGTGTTTCGTAGTGGCTCACCTTTTGTGGTGCCGGATGTGCACAGCGAGCCGTTGTTTCTTAATCGTACCGGGGCGCGTAATCCTATTGATAAGGAGAAGATCTCTTTTGTTGGCGTGCCGGTATTGTTGGGTAAGCAGTCAGTGGGGGTGTTGTCGGTGGATCGGCTCTTTGGGCCTGAGATTTCCTTTGAAGAAGATGTTCGTTTTCTCTCGGTGTTGACAACCCTAATTGCCCAGTTTCTTGAGCTCCATCAAGCCATTGATCGTAAGGAGGCCGTGCTGCGAGAAGAAAATCTCTTCCTTCGGGCGGAGTTGGAAAATCGCTATAGTTATCGGAATATTATTGGTCAGAGTAAGCCCATGCAGGAGGTTTTTCGGGCCATTGACAAGGTGGCGCCCAGTGGGGCCACGGCCCTTGTGTTGGGCGAGTCCGGTACCGGCAAGGAATTGGTAGCCAGAGCCATCCATCAGGTCAGTGGTCGTAACGAGAAGCGATTCATCAAGGTTAACTGTGCAGCGTTGCCGGAGAATCTTCTCGAAAGCGAGTTGCTGGGCCATGAAAAAGGGGCCTTTACCGGCGCCACCGCCACCAAGAAGGGGCGATTCGAGCTTGCCGATAACGGCACCCTCTTTCTTGATGAGATCGGTGAGTTGCCCCTTAACCTCCAGGCTAAGTTGTTGCGTGTTTTGCAGGAACAGCAGTTTGAGCGATTGGGTGGGGTGCAGACCCTGGAAGTGGATGTGCGGGTAGTGGCTGCCACCAATCGCAGTCTTGAGGTGGCGGTGGCTGAGGGGAGTTTCCGTGCCGATCTTTTTTATCGCTTGAATGTGGTGCCCATTGTTTTGCCTCCGTTGGTTGAGCGGCGTGAGGATGTGCCCCTGCTGCTGGATTTTTTTCTGCGGGAAAGTAATAAGCGTAATGGCAGACAGGTGCGGTTCAGTCGTGAGGTGGTTGATTTTTTCGATGGCTACCGCTGGCCTGGAAATGTCCGTGAATTGCAGAATCTCATAGAGCGGTTGGTGATCATGGCCGATGACGAACGGGTGCTGATGGCGGATTTACCTGCATATATGGTCGCGGAACCGGAATCTGTACCGGTGCCAAAGGTGGAGTTTGCAGCCTCAACTCCTGCTGCTGGGCAAGGGGTACAAATGCCTGCGGCACTGTTGGCCGGTGAATCCCTTAAGGATTTGGAGCGTCGGCAGGTGGAGGAAGCTTTGCAGCGACATGGCTGGGTCCAGGCCAGGGCTGCCCGCGCCTTGGGGCTTACCCAGCGGCAGATTGGTTATCGGGTGAAGAAGTATGGATTGGTGATTCCTGATTTCCCTTGATGGATATTTTGTTGTTACTAGTTGCTAAGGTTGATTGTTCATTAACTGTGAATGGTTTCCATGTATTGGTATATGTGCATACGTGTGGGGTGGGGGTAGCATGTATTGTTCTGTGGGGTGTGTGCGGTTAGTTGTAGCTATTGTTATCGTTAATAGCTGCTGGAATACGAATGGGGGGGAAATATTATTTGACAACTAGTGTGAGTTGTTTGCAAAATGAAAGTTTCATGGGGGAATTGATTGGGTGCTGGTGGATGTCGGCGCGACCATATTAAGGTATGGTTCAGTATTTGCAAACATTTGAAGTAATGAATACCGGAAGGAGATAGTTATGGCTGCAGAAGAACAAATCGTTGATATGGAAGAGGATCTGTACGACGACGAAGATACCATGAAGGACAAATATCTCACCTTTCATTTGGCCGGTGAGGATTATGGGATCGAGATTGCTTTTGTCACTGAGATAATCGGCATCCAAAAGGTTACCGAGGTGCCGGATATGCCCGATTTTGTTAAAGGGGTGATTAATCTGCGCGGCAAGGTGATTCCGGTAATGGACGTGCGAATCCGTTTTAAGCTGGAGAGGCGGGACTATGACGAACGAACCTGTATTGTGGTGGTAAATATCGCTGACAATGCCATTGGCCTGGTTGTGGACGAAGTCCGGGAGGTGGCTGATATTCCAGCTGAACATGTGGAGCCGGCGCCAAGAACCGGCAAGGGGACCAGCAGTCGTTTCATTAAGGGGATGGGTAAGATGGGCGACGAGGTGAAGATCATTCTTGACGTCGAACAATTACTTTATGAAGAAGAGCTGGAGCAGATCACCAATGTTGCGGCCTGATAGTTTGGTTAGGCCGGAATCGCTGAATATTAATTAGTTAAGGGGAATTTAAATGTTTGCCAATATGAAATTCAGAACACAATTGTTTACTGGTAACGGCCTGGTCTTAGCCTTGCTGGTGATGATTTCCGTGGTGGTGTATCAGAGTGTGAACTCGCTTATTGAAACCAACGATTGGGTGGATCATACCTATGCTGTTATTGGCCAGGGTAATGAGCTGGTGATGTCGCTGGTCAACATGGAAACTGGTGAGCGAGGCTTTATGATCACCGGCGACGATGGTTACTTGGATCCTTATATCCAGGGGAAGGCGGAATTTGCCAAAGCCATTGTCAAGGCCAAGGGGTTGGTTAGTGATAACCCTACCCAGGTAGGTCGATTTGACGCGGTGGAGAAGCTGGCCAATGAAATGGATGATAAAGTGCTGAAGGTGGAGATTGAAGCCCGCCGTGAGGTGGTTAAAGGGGATAAGGCCTATAAGTTGTTCAAACAATTGCAGGGGCGAATCGTCGGCAAGGAGATTTTTGATAAATTGCGTGGGGTCATAGCCGGAATGCGGGCCAGAGAGGTGAAAGACAAAAATCCTAAGGGGGTGGCTCTCCTGGACGCGATTTTGATGGATATGGTTAATCAGGAAACCGGCCAGCGTGGTTTCCTGCTTTCCGGTAAGGAAGAGTCTTTGCAACCTTTTCATGATGGTAAGAAATCATTAGCAAAACATCTGCGGATGTTGGCAGATGATTTGCGGAAAGAGGGAAAAGGAGATGAGCGCTTTGTTGTCGATATTGAAAAGCTTGCCGGTGATTGGGCAGAGAAGGCGGCGCAGCCTGAGATAGATGCCCGCCGGGCCATGAACGAGGTCGAATTGACCATGGATGACATCGTTGCCATGATGGGCAAGGGTGCGGGCAAGAAGTATATGGATGGCCTGCGAGTAAAGATCGGTGAGATCATCAGTATTGAGCAGGGGTTAATGGAAGGGCGGCAGCAGGATGCCAAGGCAACAGCCAGTCGAACTATTAATATTACCATCTTTGGCACTTTGCTGGCGATTCTGCTGGGGATGGCCATTGTTATTTATCTCACTAAAAATATTATGAAACAGTTGGGTGGGGAGCCTGCCTATATTACCGAGGTGGCGCAGAATGTTGCCAAGGGTGATTTGTCCATGGAGCTGGTTAGTCAGGGCGAATCCGTGGGGATCTTTGCGGCCATGCAGGATATGGTGGGATCATTGAAGGTTAAGGCGGAATTGGCCTTGGAGATCGCCAAGGGCGATTTAACCAAGGATGTGAAGCTCGCGTCGGATAAGGATGTGTTGGGTGAGGCGCTGAAGGAGATGTCAGATAATTTGAACCAGATTATCGGTGAAGTTAATGTGGCCACTGATCAGGTCACCAGCGGTGCCGGGCAGGTTTCGTCGGCAAGTCAGGCGTTGTCGCAGGGTGCAACTGAGCAGGCAGCATCATTGGAAGAGATCACCAGTTCCATGACCGAAATGGGTTCCCAGACCAAGCTCAATGCTGAAAATGCCACCCAGGCCAATCAGTTAGCCGGTCAAACCAGAACTGCAGCCGAGGGCGGCAACGCCAAGATGCAGGAGATGGTGTCGGCCATGGGTGAGATTAACGAGGCAGGGCAGAATATCTCGAAGATCATCAAAGTTATCGATGAGATTGCCTTTCAGACCAATCTTCTTGCTCTTAATGCGGCAGTGGAAGCGGCCCGGGCCGGGCGTCATGGTAAGGGCTTTGCTGTGGTTGCCGAAGAGGTTCGCAACTTAGCTGCCCGTAGCGCCAAGGCTGCTAAGGAAACTGCGGAGCTGATTGAAGGTTCAGTTGAGAAGACCAGAAATGGCACCGATATTGCCCAGGCCACCAGTGAAGCGTTGGCTGAAATTGTTGCTTCCGTTTCCAAGGTTACTGATCTGGTGGGCGAAATTGCCGCCGCTTCCAACGAGCAAGCGCAGGGTATCAGTCAGACCAATCAGGCTCTTTCTCAAATTGATCAGGTAACCCAGCAGAATACTGCCAGCGCCGAAGAGTCGGCGGCGGCCTCAGAAGAGCTTTCTGGTCAAGCGATGACCATGAAAGAAATGATGTCCCGTTTTATCCTCAGAGATAGGGGGCACGGGGCTTCTCAGCAACAAGCGTTGCCGCAGCCTGCGCCCGTAGCGAAAAGCGAGGGGTGGGGGGGAGCATCTTCCCCGGCAGCACCTAAAGGCCCTAAGCCTGAAGAAATGATAACTCTTGATGATAGTGAGTTCGGCAAGTATTAAACCCAAATGGTTAGGCGACGTCGGAGGATTTTCGGCGTCGCCTAATTCTTCCCCTCTTTCTTTATTTCTGCTCTTCTCTGGTTGTTTCCTGGTAATATCACCCGGTGTTTTTTTTGTATATTGTGATCAGGTCAACTCCTGCGTCTTTGCTCTGTAGCTATCAATGGTCGACTCCTTGCTGGACGCCTTAAAATAGCGAGTTTGGGGCTCACCGTAGTTGTTACTAGTGTTTATTCATCTAAAATAGGTATAATCACCTATGTTGTTTAAGCAAAGAGTAAGATAACTTAACCACGGTAGCTATGGCATGGGTGGGGCAGAGTTAGTTCTAGTAAATTAGCAGTTGGCTGGCCATGAATTGTAGCTGCAGGACGGAGGTGGTAATGGGTGCCGGAGTTGCTTGTGTTTTGATCTTGGCAGGGTTGTTTGTTTCCGTCGGTTTCTGGGTACCACGTTTGTGTAATCGTTCGCGGCTTAAAAGTCTTCTCGGTAGCCGTTACCCGCTGGTCTATGTGGTTTATGTTGCCAATGGACCAATGTTGTTGCTATTGGGTCTATTTTTGTATTGGCGTTTTGGCTGATTCGTTTTGAATATGGAGATGGTGGGAGAGTACAATGGAGAAGTCGTTTATTAAGGTCATGAAGGCGTTGTCTGATCCCAGTCGAGTCAAGGTCGTCAAGGCCCTTGAGGTTCGTGAGCTTTGTGTTTGTGAACTGCGTGCGGTTATTGGTCTGGCTCAACCCACGGTTTCCAAGCACCTTAAGGTTCTGGAAGAGGCCGGTTTGGTCATCAGTCGTAAGGAGGGGCAGTGGGTTTATTATCGCTTGGCTCCTTCTTCAATTTATGCCAAGACGTTATTGGAAAATCTCCGTGGCTGGCTGGCGCATGATCCAGAGGTGCAAAAGTTGTTGGCGGAGTTGCCGTCTGTTGACCGCTTGGTCCTTTGTGCTGGCAAGAAAAGTAATAATTCTCCTGCCGCGTTATCGTAAGCCCGGTTCCGGCATAACCCCTGTTGTATCTATCGGAAGGTCGTAACTTTGTCTAAAAAGCAAAAGGGGGTTGACTTTAAACAGGTTAACCATATAGTTGTATGTGAATATACCTCTTGCAGAGTTTGCTTTCGCGCTTTCATTATTTAATTTTGACCTCATCGGTTCCAGTTCTGCCAAAGGCTTACTGGGCCGGTGTTAAGGATTGAGAAGATGCAGCCCTTGCCCTCTTTTAAAAAACATTCTGAGACTCCTGTTTCGCCCCCTCCCGTTCATGGTAAAAGGTTGTCGCCCTTCAGTGTTTGTGGTGGCGGCCTGGTTGGAGTGGTGGCCTGGTACCTGCTCTACCGCCAGCTGCTGCCTCTTTCCGGTTATCTTGCTTTCGGCTTACTCGGCTTGCAGCCAGAAAGTCATCTTGGCGCTTCCGTGCAGTTTTTTCTTTACGATACCCCCAAGGTGTTAATGCTGCTGCTGTTGGTGGTTTATGGGGTTGGTGTTATTCGATCTTTTTTTACCCCGGAGCGGACCCGGCGGCTTCTTGCCGGGCGACATGAGGCGACAGGTAATGTGCTGGCTGCCTTGCTGGGGATTGTGACTCCTTTTTGTTCCTGCTCGGCGGTGCCGCTTTTTATCGGCTTTGTGACTGCTGGGGTGCCACTGGGGGTAACCTTTTCCTTTCTTATTGCGGCCCCCATGGTCAACGAGATTGCCCTGGTTCTCCTCTACGGGCTGTTGGGCTGGAAGGTTGCCGCTCTTTACCTGGGTACCGGGCTGTTGGTGGCCATGGTGGCGGGGTGGGTTATCGGGCGGCTAGGGATGGAGGATTATGTTGAAGATTGGGTCCGAGATGTGCTGGACGCCTCGGACTCATCTGAAGATGAGCATACCTGGGCCACTCGCTTGCGTTATGGTCGTGAGGCGGTGCGGGATATTGTCGGCAAGGTCTGGCCGTATGTGGTGGGCGGGATCTTCGTTGGCGCGGTGATTCATGGTTATGTGCCCCAGGGGATGATGGCTTCGATCATGGGTAAGGATGCCTGGTGGTCGGTGCCAGCAGCGGTGTTGCTTGGGGTGCCCATGTATTCCAATGCCGCTGGTATTGTCCCTATTATCCATGCTTTGTTAGAGAAAGGGGCGGCGTTGGGAACGGCCCTGGCTTTTATGATGTCGGTGATCGCGCTTTCCTTTCCGGAAATGGTGATCTTGCGGAAGGTGCTCAAGGTGCGTTTGGTGATGGTTTTTGCGGCAGTGGTGGCCACTGGTATTTTGCTGGTTGGTTTTCTTTTCAATCTGGTTATTTGATTTTTGGAGTAGGAAATGGAAATTAAGATATGTGGTCCTGGGTGTGCTAAATGCAACGAGGCAATGCAGGTTGTACAGGCGGCGGTTGAGGCCGCTGGGTTGCAGGTGGAGATTGTGAAGGTTACGGATTTTCAGGCCATAGCCAAGTTGGGCGTATTCTCCACCCCAGCGGTGGTGGTTGACGGGCAGGTGAAGTGTGTTGGTAAGGTGCCCGCTGTTGCTGAGGTGAGCGGTTGGCTGTAGGTGGGGGCGCGGGCTTGTTTAGTTACTTCTTCGGCTGTTAGTAACATTTTGTGGGTAGGGTGAGTTGGTGAAACGGATTGTTGTTGAGTGGAAACATCTGGATAAAGATGGGCAGACCTGTGACCGTTGCGCTGAAACCGGGGTTGGAGTTGTCGAAACCGTGCAGGCGTTGCAAGGAGAGTGTTTGGACAAGGGGGTGGAGATTGTTTTTCGCGAAACCTTGTTGGCGGTAGCGGAGATCGATCAATCTAACCTGATTTTGATCGACGGGGTGCCCATCGAAGATATTTTGCCGGAGGCTAAGGTCTCCACGAGTTGCTGTTGCTCCTGTGGTGATCTCACCGGTCAGGAGGAATCCTGTCGAACCATCGTCCGTTTCGGCACTGTTCATGAAGCGATTCCACCACAATTTATCTGGGAGGCGATTTGCCGCATTACTGGCTGTTGCTAAGTTGTCAAGGGGGGGGGTGCTGGTCGAGAGCCTTTTTTTTGACAGCCATATAAATGTATGCTTATGTGTTTGGGTGGCGATGGCCATGTTGTCTTGGTAATGACCTGATGGGAGCTAGGAAGCGTTTGCAGAAAGTCCCGATTCTTAAAAATATATCCACAATTGATCCTCGTACGGTCTCCTTTTTGGCCAAGGCGCTGGCGGACGAGAATCGCCTCCGAATCCTGATGGCGCTGGCTACAGGGAAAAAGTCGGTGTCGACTCTTGTCACGGATCTGGCGATTTCTCAACCCTTGGCTTCACACCATTTGCGGGAGCTAAAAAGGGCGTTGCTGGTGACTGTGGAGCGGCGTGGGCCTTTTGTTTATTACGAACTGGCCGATTGTCGGATTGAAGAAATTGTTGCCACCATGCACGGCTTGGCGGTGGATCTGCTGGCTAATCGCACAACCTTTTAACGGGAACGTAAGGCAATGGAAGAATTACAGCGAATTATGGCCAACCTGGAGCCGGGCGAAGCCTTGTCGGCAATTGGCCCGGTGCTCAAGAAGGTTCTTGCTCACCTTGAAGAGGAGGTCAGGGTTGACTTTGTCACCTCTCTCCTTGATGATTCTGGTGGCGACAAGGTTGTTAGTATGGTGAATCTCTGACTGGCTGAATGCATGGACGAAGGTGTCGATCCAACCCAAATGTGTCAAGCTCTGGTTCAGAAGGTCGCGCAGTCCAAGCAATTGCTGACGGTGGCCGACCCAAACATTCTGTTGCTGTTCGAAAGTTGGTTGGCGGAGCTTGAAGAGGAGGTGGTGGCCTATCTGCGTGAGCATCCCACAGGGGCTGCTGTGGAACTGGCGGAAAGTCTCGGTCTTTCCAGGAGTGGGGCCGCTTTTCTCATGGCCAAGCTTGGTCGGGAAGGCAAGATTTAGGATTCGGTTTTCTGCTGCATGTATCGGGACTTGCTGGGTTATAAGTGTTATGATGCTTGAGTTGTTATTTCTAATGGTTGAAGGAGGTTACTGTGAAGAAAAAATACCTGTTAATGATTACTCACTCCACTGATAATCAGGATAGGGCCAATGCTGCGGTGGGCTTAGCGGTTTCTTTGCTCAGTGAGGAAGCGGATCTTGTCATCTTTTTCATTTTTGAGGGAGCATTGCTGGCGAAAAAAGGGGTGGCGGAGACGATCCATGGTCGAAATCTTGCCCCGGTGCGAGACCTTTTCCCGGCCCTGCTGGAGGCGGAGGTTCCCATGTATCTCTGTGGCGCTTGCGCTAAGACCTATGAGGTTGCCGAAGCAGATCTGGTTGCCGGAGTAAAAGTTGTACAGCTTCCCACCATTGCCGCTGAGATGATGGATCGGGAAACCATTACCATATAAAGGAGAACCCATGGCTCTGTTTAAGAAAAAGACCCTCACCGGCTTGGCCCGTACCTGCGGTTGAGCGGCCAAAATTGGTCCGACGGATCTGTCGGACGCGCTGGAGGGGCTTACCCCTCCCAATGATCCTAATCTCTTGGTTGGTATCGAAACCGCCGATGATGCTGCGGTTTATAAGTTGACCGATGAGATTGCGATGATTAATACCGTTGATTTTATCACCCCACCGGTTGATGATCCTTACTGGTTTGGGCAGATTTCTGCCGCTAACTCTATCTCTGATGTTTACTCCATGGGCGGCAAGCCCCTCACCGCTCTCAATGTGGTGATGTTCCCGTCCAAGCATTTGGATATGGGCTTTCTGAAGGATATTCTGCGTGGAGGTCACGACAAGGTGGTTGAAGCCGGGGCCTGTTTGGTGGGTGGGCATACCGTTGACGACGAAGAGCCCAAGTACGGGTTATGCGTGAACGGGGTTGTTCATCCTGAGCGGGTAATCACCAATGCTGGTTCCAGGCCTGGTGATGCCTTGATCCTCACCAAGCCGCTGGGGTCCGGGGTGCTTTTTAACTCAGTGCGTTCCGGTAAGATGCCCTTTGCTGAACTGGAGCGGGATACCCTGCCATCGTTGGCAGCCCTGAACGGCAAGGCCATGGAAGCGGCCCTTGGTTTTGATCTCCATGCCTGCACCGATGTCACCGGCTTCGGTATCCTCGGTCATCTCCTTGAGGTGTCTCACGGCTGTAATGCCCGGGTGATAGTTAACTATCGGAACCTGCCGTTCTATTCCGGCGCTCTCGACATGTACCGGAAGGGTGAGACCACTGGCAGTAATAAGGCCAACCGGGCCATGGTCGCCAAGCATCATCTTGGTCTTGAGGTGTCTCTTGATGCCTCGGAAGAGGAGCTTCTTTACGATCCGCAAACCTCAGGAGGGCTGCTGCTTTCTCTTCCTGGCGAGCAGGCCGATGCTTTAATTGCCGCCCTAGGGAAGGCTGGAGTCGCCGTTGCCGTTAAAATAGGTGAGGTGGTTGACGATTCGGTCGGAATTACTGTGGTCTAGTAATGGACCTATCTTTGTTGGTGGCCGGACTTGCTTTGGTGGCCGGGTTCCTTTCTGGTTTGCTGGGGATAGGTGGCGGCATTGTCATGGCCCCGCTGCTGCTCTATGTGCCGCCCTTGTTCGGTTTTGAGCCCATGGCGATGCAGGTTGTGGCTGGCCTAACCATTGTTCAGGGGCTTGCCGCTTCTCTTTCCGGGGTGCTGATTCATCGTCGTTTTAACTGTGTTTCCGGTGGGCTTACCTGCTGGATGGGGGCGCCGATTTTTATTACTGCGCTGGCGGGTGGGGCAATGGCGGGGCTGGTTGCCAATGAGGTGTTGTTGGTGATCTTCGCCCTGCTGGCATTGGTCGCGGTGGCTCTTGTCTTTGTGCCCACTGCCAAGGATAGCGAGAACCCCGACCTGGATGAATTATCTTTCAGTCGTGGTCGGGCGGTTGTGGCTGCTGGTTCCGTTGGCTTGTTGGGCGGGATGGTGGGGCAGGGCGGATCTTTTATCCTTATCCCTTTGATGACTTCCTTTGTGCAGGTTCCCACCCGCATTGCCATCGGCAGTAACCTGGCCATCGTCTTCCTTTCTTCTTTAGCCGCCTTTTTGGGTAAGGCTGTTACCGGGCAGGTTGTTTGGCCCTTGGCCTTGGTTATTGCGGTGGTGGTGATGCCGGCCGCGCAGGTTGGCGGTTTCATCAGTCGGAAGGTGCCGGTGGCTGGTCTGCGGATGTTGCTTGCGGCCTGTGTAGGGATTGCCGCCGTTCGTATGGGCATCAGTGCTTTGGGGCTGTAGTTGTTTGCCGCGTTATTGTCGTTGTTTTTTTTGTTGGCAGTATTGATTCGGCAAACGGTGGCAATGGTGTAGACATAGTATATGAATATCGTTTCATTTATCTCCGAGGATAAATTTTTTGCGTAACTTGGTGGTCGAGCGAGATAACTCAGCTAGGCTGAATAGAAAGACAATTTTTCAAGATTCCCTTAAAACGAAGATGGGGAGAAACTTTATGGAAGTCTCCGGTAAACATACCGTTCTTTTTCTTTGTACTGGTAATGCCTGTCGTAGCCAAATGGCTGAGGGGTGGGCGAAACATTTTGGGGGTGAGGCGGTTGTTGTTTTTTCCGCCGGGGTTATGCTTCATGGCTTGGACCCCAAGGCCGTGACGGTGATGGGTGAAGTTGGGATTGATATCTCCGCTCAGCAGTGCAAACTTATTGAGGATTTGCCGCTGGAGCATTTTGACGTTGTGATCACCCTTTGTGATCATGCCAAAGAGGAGTGTCCTTATTTTGCCGGTGGTGGTCGCCGATTGCATCGGGCCTTTGATGATCCGCCATTCCTGGCTGCCGCAGTGGGTAGTGAGGAAGAGGGGTTGGGGCAATATCGGCGGGTCCGGGATGAGATTAGTACCTTTGTTGAAGGGGTGTTGGCCGGGGTTATCGGCAAAAAATCTTCCGTTTCGGGGTGATGGGTGAGGTGTTGTTGGTGGCGATTATTTCGCTAGCGGTTAATGGGCGCTGATTTGTTTTGGCCCGCTGTCGGATTGATTCCGTTAGTTTCTTAAGCATGGTTGGGGTGGCGGTTTGTTTTTGGCTGGCCAGGAGTCCTTCCACCGCTCGTTGTCCCACCTTGACCCCGAAGAGCAGTTGTCGTTCACTGCCCACCAGTTCTGGGGCAAACGGTTCGTAGGTGCTTGGTTCGTGTAGCAATCCTTGCAGGTGGAGACCTGTTTCGCAGGTGAAGATCGCTTCGCCGATTACTGGGTGGTGAGGTTCGATGGTTCGTGTTGCCGCCCGGCTCACGGTTGCACATAAGGTTTTCAACAGGTCGGCCCGGTAGCCTGGGCGGCGATTTTGGATGGCAAGAAATCCTGCCACCTCTTCCAGTTTGGCCATTCCCGATCTTTCCCCTAGTCCCAGTACCGAAACATCTCCCCAGTCTGCTCCTGCTTCCAGGGCGGCGATGGTGTTGGCGGTGGCCATGCCGAAGTCGTTATGGATATGGACGCCAATGGCCAAGGGGGTATCTTTGCGCAAGTCTCTGACCATTTCTTGTGTCCGGGCCGGGCTGCAGGTGCCCACGGTGTCAGCCAAGCGGATCCGGTTTGCCCCTGCCCTGGTTGCCTCCCTGGCAAGTTCTTTTAAGAAGTTGGGGTTGGCGCGGCTGGCGTCTTCAAATCCTACTGAAATGTAAGGGAGTTTGGCAGCTCGCGCCTGTGTGATGGCATTCCGCATGCTTTCCATCGCCCATTGGCGGTTGCGTAGCAGGCGTCGTTCCAGGTGGAGATCCGAAGTTGGTATCGACAGCGAGAGGACGTCGGGGCGCAATTGTGCCGCTGCCCTGATGTCGTCTTTACGGCAGCGGCACCAGAGGGCAAAGCGTGTTTTGCTTTCTAGTTTGTGGCAGGTGTGGAGAAGGTTCGCCATTCGTTGGCGGTCAGTGGCGAGGCCCAATTCGATCTCCTCGATGCCCACCGCGATCAGTAGTTTTATGATCGCTATTTTTTCTTTCCTGCAGAAGTGTACTCCGACGCTCTGTGCCCCCTCCCGCAAGGTGCTGTCGATTAAGCCCTGCATCTTTGACCTTCCTTGGTGTCCGGTTATGATTCCTCGATATTTCGCCGCATCAGCCGCAGTACCTCCCGGCGTTTGTCGGTGAGGTCGAGGTGGTAGATGTCTGGGGGGAAGAGTAGTTCGGCCACCCCTGAGTCGAAGATCCGTTTTGCTTCATATTCGTCGTGGGAAACGTCGCAACGGTAGCGGTAGTCAAGGTAGCTTTTGTTGGTGTGGAGGATGAATTCCACTCGCATGCCGCCCATTCGTGCGAAGAATTTACACATCCGGGTATGGGCGGAGCTACCGATGTTGCCGCTCTGGTGACCGTTGCCGTTAAGGTTGTCGTTTATTTCCTCAAGGGTGAGGAGGGATCCTGCTTGGGCAGCGCTTCTGCTCAGGTGGCGATGGAAGAGTTTTATTTCAGGCATGGAATCCACCACTCCCATGAGCCCCAACTCATCATCCACGGCCATTGCCGGGTTCTCTTCACCCTTGCGGATTAGTTTGAGAACCTTGGCGGCAGCAGTTTTCTTGCGGATGGTGACGTAGATCGGTATTTCTTTGCCGTTGGGTCGAAAGCGCCGTCGTTTGACCAAGGTAAGTTTTCGCCCTGGCTGCCATTGGAATTGCTGGGCCTCTTGGCGGTCGATAACCTTAACCGATTGGCATGAAAAATCGCTTTTGGCGTGCTCGCTCAGGAGGAAGGAGGTCTCCAGTTCACCGATCTTTACGTCTGGGCTCCAGACATGTTCGTTTAGGAAGGTGAGGAAATGTGAGAATTTGCTTTCAATGTTTGTTTCCCGTTCCCGTTGGTCAATGGCGGCGGCTAGTTGCATAAGGATGAGTTTCCGTTGGGCCTCAAAGCGCGCTTTTTGGTGATATCGGTCATCGAAAACCACTAAGAGTAACTCTATGGGGCAGCGACTGGAGTCGATTTCGTTGGTCATCTCGATATAAGACGCATAGTTGGCGAGAACCTTGCCTTGCAGGTAGCGGATCACCTCGTCGGCGGTGCTGGAGAAGCTATTGATACGGGCGATGGTCTCGCGTTCGTTGCCGGTAATGCCAAACATGTTGGCAAGGAGCTGGTAGGCGCGTTTGGTTACCTGTTGCCGTTTTTCTGGGTTGATCAGTAAGGGCTTGATTTCAGTAAGGGAGCGAATGTTGAGAAGCTCAAGGATTTGATTGCGAATAACTCTAAAAGTGGTGGCGCCATGATGCGCACGCAGGTTGCGGCACCAATCTTTGGTGGTGGTGGAAAAAAGTGATGTTGATGGCGGGCGCTGGCCGGTGGCGAAGGGGCCGCTCTGGAGAAGAAGGTTGTAGGGGGTATCTTTGCGGCTGGTGTTCATGGTCGCTCTCCGCGGGCCAGGCCCGGCAGGGCTTGGACTCAAGTGTAGTTGAGGAAATTGCTAAAAAGTCGTTCGAAGTCATGTTGCAAGGTTTCGTGGTAACGCTGAATGCGGGTTAGGATGTCCATGGGGTCAAGTTCGCCATTGTTAAGTGTTCCCAGCCATCGTTCATCTTTGGCAATTCTAGCGGCCACGTCAGTGGGGGCGGCGGCGTGGTTGTCAAATTGGAGACCGATAAGGTGGGGGCGGTCGCGTACCGAGATTGCTTCCACCGGACAATCAGCCGAGGTGGTCAATATTTGTAAGGTTCGAGGCAGGGGCTCGCAGATCGTTTGGGTGTGCCACTTGAAGAGCGGCATGGTTTTTTTAAACCCGGCAAATATTTGGTGGCTTCGGCCATCGTGGGTAAGGTAGCCGCGAATAACCCCCAGGCTGACCATGGCATTGTTCTCGATTTTGGCTCCCATGGCTTCGGCAAGCAACTGGTGGCCCAGGCAAAAGCCAAGGTACGGGCGATTCTCAGCGATGGAAGCCCGAATGGCTTTTTTTTCGTCACGTAAAAAAGGGTATTGTTGTTCCTGGTTTACGTGGGGGGTGCCGTCCAGGACAATAAGGCCTTGGTACGGGCTAAGCGGTGGGATCGGTTGGCGCCATACCTCGATGATGTCTAGTTTTGTATGGGTTTTGCGCGCGGCACCGATCAAAAGTTTGCCCATGCCGTCACATGGTCCATGTTGAAAGACGATGAGCCGTTTTTTCATTTTGCGCCTCTGTCTCTCCGTTGCCGGTTGAAATTTATTAGGTCATCTTGTGGAAGTATTTCTTTTCAAGATACCTTTGGTTCGAGTTGTGAAGGTGTCTGGTGGTACAAAAAACGGGTTGGCCCGGCAGACCTTGGTGAGCCTGCCGGGCCGAGAAGGGTTGTGCTTTACTTGGTCAGGAAGTCGGCGTAGGCGTGAGAGCCGTGCTCGCCGTAATCGAGACCTTCAATCTCCTCTTCGGCGGATACTCGTAAGCCAACCGTGGCCTTAATGATCCGGAAGAGGATGTAGGCGCAGCCGAAGCTCCAGAAGAAAGCGGCGCCGATGCCGATTAACTGGGTGGTGACGATCTTGGCTGTCATTCCGCCGATGTTAAACAGTCCTGCGGCCAGGGTGCCCCAAGCGCCACAAACGCCATGGACGGAGACGGCGCCGACGGGATCATCGATGTGCATCCGGTCGATAACGATGACCGAGATTACTACCAAAACGCCAGCGATTAAGCCGATAATGATGGAACTGTTGGGGCTGACGTTGGCGCAGCCAGCGGTGATGCCGACCAGGCCGGCCAAGGCGCCGTTAAGGCTCATGCCGATGTCCGGTTTCTTGAAGATGATCCAAGAGGTGATCATGCCCGCGACACAACCGGCGCAGGCGGCCAGGTTGGTGTTGACGAAGATCATGGCGATGTCGGTGTTGCCGGCAGTGGTGGAGCCGGGGTTGAAGCCGAACCAGCCAAGCCAGAGGATGAAGACACCGCAAGCAGCCATGGGGATGTTGTGGCCGGGGATAGCTTTTACTTCGCCGTTCTTGCCGTACTTGCCAATTCGGGGTCCGAGGACAATGGCGCCAGCCAGGGCAGCCCAGCCGCCGATGGAGTGAACCACGGTGGAGCCGGCAAAGTCGATGAAGCCCATGCCTTCAAGCCAGCCGCTCCCGTGAAACAGGCTGCCCCATGCCCAGCCGCCGAACACTGGGTAGATGAAGGCGCAGAGGGCGGCGCTGTATATAAGGTAGCTGGTGAACTTGGTTCTTTCTGCCATGGCCCCGGAGACGATGGTGGCGGCGGTGGCGGCAAAGACACACTGGAACATCCAGAAAGTGAGCACCCAGGGGTCTCCGCCCATGGTGAAGTCACTGAGGAAGAAGCCGTTGGTGCCGAACCAGCCAGTGCTGGTGGTGCCGAACATCAGGCCAAAGCCAATGGCCCAGAAGAAGAGAGAGCCCATGGAGAAGTCCATGAGGTTTTTCATCATGATGTTAACCGCGTTTTTGGCGCGGGTGAAGCCGGTTTCCACCATGGCGAATCCTGCCTGCATGAAGAAGACCAAGGCGGCGGCGACCAGTGTCCAGACGTAGTCAAGGTTGGTCTGTACGCCCTTGATCGCGTCAGCATTGTTCATTATGGTGGGAGCTACTTCATCAGCGGCCCAGGCCAGGGCCGGTAAGGCCACTAGAGCTAGCAGGGCTCCCGTAAATAAAACTTTTTTCTTCATTTTGTTCCTCCTTGGATATCCTGAAAAATTACTGGTTCGGTTGGGGTAGTTGTCGATCCTGCTAAATTGCTTCTTGGCCACGTTCGCCGGTTCTGATTCGGCAGATGGTGTCCACCGGGGTTACAAAAATCTTGCCGTCACCGATCTTGCCGGTACGGGTGGTGCTGATGATGGTTTCGATTACCCGGTCGACTTGGTCGGCGGCGATTACAATCTCAACCTTGATCTTGGGGATGAAATCAACCACATACTCAGCTCCTCGATAGATTTCGGTGTGGCCTTTTTGACGGCCGAACCCTTTTACTTCGCTGATGGTCATGCCCTGAACGCCCATTTCGTCGAGCGCTGTTTTCAGGTCATCCAGCTTGAACGGTTTGATAATTGCCTCAATCTTTTTCATTGTTCGAATCTCCTTGCTCCCTGGATGAAATTAGTTGTGTTTCGCCGCATGCGATTTGTTGGTTGTAGAGAGCAAGGAGTGTGCCATTGTTTGTCGTAAATGTTTTGGTGTTGGCTAAGGTCCCGTAACTGTGGGTAATATCTTTGTGTGTGTCTGTTGGGAGAGTATGGGGGCTGGTGGGGTGTGGATACTGTTTTGTAATAAACCTGCTTCGTTGGTGCAGGCCGCATTACAATATTGTCACAGAATGGGGGCGACGGTGGTTTCTTCCAGCTCCAGTTTTGCAGGGGGAGTCTTAATTGTCATCCTCTTGTCAAAAGCCAATACCTATAGGTGTTTGTGGCTTCTGTGGCGGCGGGGTTATTGTACAAAAATGTATAATGTGGTTGCCGTGGATAGATGGGCTGGCGCGGTTGCTGGCTGGGAATTGATCGGCTATATTTGCTTGTGGGAAAGTGAAAAGGAGGGGGGGCTATCTTCATTGGTAAGGTAATGAATAAACAATTTGTTGGCAGGAGGGAGTAATCATGCGCGCAGATATTCCGGCCAAGGCCGTGGTTGCTACCTGTGTTATCGGTCTTGGGCTGATTGCTTTCCGTTCACTGCGTCTGGCCGGGGTTGCTCTGGTCTTGGCGGGGGGAATGATTAGGCGGGGGCGACGCGGTGCAACTGCTTTGGCCAGGGATGAGTAGCCTGAGGGCAGGTGTGGTTGTATCTGTTCCTGCGGCGGCCATTATGGGGCAGCGGCTCGGGTTGCTTATGTCTATCCCGCTAGTCGGCACATTTTACGCAGAGATTTGATTCTGGCATGACCAGGATTCTGGCCATGGGGATGGGTTCGCCGCACTCCATGCAGATGCCGAAATCATCTCCATCCAGGTTGGCAAGGGCAAATTTGAGTCCGCCCAGTCTCTGTTTGGCAGTGATCATGGCGGCCTCATTGACGCTTTTGCTGTTTAGCGCCTCCATTCTTGATAAACGGCCAATGGCATTGTCTGGGGAGATAGGGCGGGTCAGTTTTTCAAGTGAAGTAATGTTCTTTTCTGTGGTCGCGATTGCGGCCTGAATTTTTTGTGAAAATTGTTGTCGTTCCTCTGCGTTCATCCGTCATCGTCTCTGGTGAATTTTTCGAGTTTCTGCTCGATTTGATAGAATTTCTTTTGCCTAAACCATACCGGCTTGCGGTAAAATACTCAACTTGGATGTTGCTGGTTGTCTCGTTGATTATGCTCAGGGTTGCGGTGGGGCGGGATGGCGACTATAGGTATATGTTGTAAAAGCACATTGAGCACATTTCCATGGGTTATCGGCTGACTCGTAGCTGCTGGTAATGGCAATAATTTTTTGGGGGATGTTTATGGGATTATCGAAACAGGATAAGTTCATGATGCAGGGGGACAGTGATGTTCCCCATGACGAGGCGGCCCGTGAGGTTGTTGATCTTGCCAATCGCATCGCTGCTGAGCATCCTGATACTGATCTTTGGGATATATCTGACGGGTTGCTAATGGGGGCGATTCATTATTGGCTCTATACTAGGCAGCCTTGTTCCGATCCCATGTGTGAGGATTGTGAGCCGGTGAGTAATTCCGAGCAGCGGTTGCTGGAGTTGCGGCGGATGGTTGAAGATTTTGCTCGAGAAAGCGATTATTTTCGATCTGCCCATGATGTAAAGGTTGGACGAGCCTGAAAAGTAGGTTTTGCTGCGTTATTATTGTCCTTGTTTGGCAATGGTAAATGCGTGAGAGGTTATCCGTCTTTGGGGAGGGGAATCATGGATGGTCAGGAGTTGCTTTCGCTGTTGCCTTATATTGTCTGCTATGCTGGGGCGGTTGCCGTAAGCTACCTTCTCGTTTTTTTGCTTAAGGGCAGGTTGCGAAAGAAAAAATCATCGCTGATCAGGAGCTTATTGCGCGGTCCCGGGGAGTCGGTGCGACAGCGGCTTGCTATTGTTGATGCTAAACTTGACCTTTATTTGTTGTTGTTGATCTTTTCACCGGTGTTGTTGTCCGCTTTTCTGGTTGTGGGACAAGAGACTTGCGGGGTGCCGACCTCTTCTCTGTCTGGCTGGCTTCTTATCTTGTTCTTGTTAGCGGTAGCTTTACTCCTCTCTCTTCTCTTTCTCACCCTACAGCTGCTGGCAACTCGCCGGAAATATTCTCTTGACCTTGATTGCGAGTTGGCGGTGGGGCAAGAGTTGAATTCGCTGATGCGGCAAGGGTGTGCTGTTTTTCATGGTTTTCCTGGCGATGGCTTTGATATTGATCATGTTTTGGTTGGTCCGTCCGGGGTGTATGCGGTTGCAACCAATGGGCGGGCTAAGCCGAACAAGCGTCGGGTGGATATTGAGGATCGGGTGTTTTACGACGGCAAGGTGTTATCTTTTCCCTCCTGGAGTGAGTCCAGTCCCGTTGATCGAGTCAAACGGCAGGCGACTTGGCTCGCTGATTGGTTGACTCGGGTGGTGGGGGAGAAAGTGTTGGTTAAGGGAATTATATTTTTGCCTGGCTGGATAGTGGAGGCCAATGGTCGTCATGAAATAAGCGTTGTTAATGAAAAGAACGTGCTGTTTTTGGGAAAACCACGCGGTGATAATCTCTTGAATGACGAAAGCGTCCAGCGGATAGCCTATCAGGTCGAGCAGCGTTGCCGGAATATGACCAGCGATATTGTTTGAGGGTGTTTTGGCAGGGTGGTTATTTTAGACGCGAAGGGTCAGTGAGTTGTTTGAGCAGGGCGCCGCAGTCGTAATAGTCTTTCTGGGTCGATGAGTTGAGCGGGAGGGCGGCGATACTGGCGGTAAGAATTTTTGCGTAGTCCGTTATGCCCTGTCGGATGGTATTGTTGATGTCGGTGTAGTTGATGGTTTTTTCGTATTCGTGTAAGTGTTTGCGGAGAAAGTTGTTCAGGGTCGTGGTGTCCTTCATCTCCTTGATATTGCCTTTGTTTCCTTTCGTCGGGAGTACGGGGCAAGTTTTGAGAATCTTGCTGATCAGGTCGGTTTCGAGGCGTTTTCCGAAAAAGTGTTTCACCATCGCAATGAGCCCCCCCGTGTAATATTTACTACGAATGTAGTTGGCGGTGTGGGGAATGTTGAGGGTAGAGGTGGGGCGCCGGAATTCATCCTCCAGGTCGTCGTTCATCTTTCTGAGCCAGCTGCTGAAGGCGGTGGCCTCATTGATGATGGCGTTGCTGGTGTCAATGATGGTCAGGAAATCCTTTTTGCGACCGAGATCGATAAGTGAGATTCTGACCCGGTTGGTGGTTTTTTCGATTTCCTTGAACTGTTCAATGAAGTTAGCTGGATTGTCTGTTCGGTTGAGTTTGCTGAATTCGTCTTTGACCGGGGTCGTCAGTTTGTCAATCATCCCTTCTTTGCTATGCAGATTGCCCTTTATTTTTTGCAGTACTTGCGCCACCGGCGCGATGAACCGGTCATTGATTACTGCCAGCACCAAATGAGAGGTGTTGGCGGTAAGTTCTTCGCAAGTGTTGGGGTATTGGCCGAGGGTCTGGAGGAGGGCATCGGCTTTTTCCATGCAGGTGCTAATGGGGAGAAGTTGCTGCTGATCCGGGTCGGATGATTTGTCTTCAAAGAAGGTAAACAGGCGGATGCCGTTTTCCAGGAAGTCCGTTTCCGCTTTGGTGCCAGCGCTGCCACGCTGTCGGATGAGAGAGACCATATCCAGAATGGAAAATTGATTGATGTTGAGGTAAACGGACTGGAGAAGTTTGCCCGCCAGTAGTAAATACTCTGTTTTTGCTTGGTGCTCTGCCGTTTCTTTTTTTATTTGTTGCGTGACCTTTGGCGAGTCGTCGTTCATTGCCATGGCGTTGGCGATGTTGTTGATGGTTCGGCGAATGCTGGTGATAGTCTGGTAGATGTCTTCTCGGCTCTTGCTTGTTGTGTGGAGTCTGAACGCGATCTGGGCGGCGATTAATTTAGGCATTTTTTTGCCACCGACTTGGGAGTGGAGCTGGGCGTCATTGCGGACGCCGAAAAAGAAGATCAATTCTTCATTTTCAGGAATGACAATATTGTTCCATGCCTTGATCGCCTGGTTCTGCATGAGGGTGGCCAGGGCCGCATCCAATTTTTTCAGGATGGTTTGTGCTGACTTCAGCTCTGTGCTTGTTTGGTTTTGCATGCGGTGGTGAATCCATTGGTCACTCGCCGTTAAAGGTGAGTGGCTGACGATCACTTGCTATTCAGGAAGGGCAAGGCGACCGGATTATTTATCTGTCGGTAATGGTCATGTCGGTAATTTTATGCGCTTAATCATTCAATGATCGCATAACTAAATTATACAGATACACTTTTTTTTATCAAAAATCATTGGGTAATTTATCCGTGCTGCACTGGTATTGTTTTCTTCTGGTTGCTTGTGGTGGTGCTGATAAAATTTCCCAGGCAAGAGATGGCGGTAAGTATGAATGATGGGAAAGATTCTTCTCGGTTGCCGTGGCGATCTGGCAGTAACCCTTTAATGTTAGCGCCCATGCAGGGGTTGACCAACCGTGCTCTGCGGGGATTATTTATCGAAAAAGTGCGGCCTGATGTGGTTTTTACTGAATTTGTTCGGGTTCAGGCCGGTTCAAAAAAGGTTATTGCTGGTAGAGATCGGGCCGAGGTGGTGGCCAGAAATGGTGAAACGCCGTTGGTGGTGCAACTTATCGGTGCCGATGTTGCCGCCTTGGTGGCAGCGGCGGATATCGTTCAGGAACTTGGTGGCGAACATCTTAATATTAACCTTGGTTGCCCATATGGGCGCATGAGCGGGAATTCTGCTGGTGGTGCTTTGTTGCGTGACCCTGTGGCGTTGGCGAAGTTGCTTGCTGTTTTGCGGCATCATATTGAGGTAGGTTTTTCGGTTAAGGTTCGTTCCGGTTTTGATGATCCCGGCCAAGTGCTTACCTTGCTTAAAGTGTTTGAGGATTCTGGGGTTGATTTTTTAATTATTCATCCTCGCACCGTGCTGCAAAAATACAGTGGTCCTGCCGATCATGAAATAACCGCAGCGGCGGTGCGAAAGACCAGGTTACCGGTGATCGCCAACGGCGATATCTTTACGGCGGCAGATGGCAAAAGAGTCGCTGCGCAAACAGCCGCTGCTGGTCTGATGATGGGGCGTGGCGCCATTGCCGATCCGTTTCTGTTTAAACGGTTGCGGGGCGAGTACCGTGTTGTTTCCAGTCCGGTGGAGAGACTTGGCGAGTTACAGGAGTATCTGGTTGCTCTTTTGCCTCGCTACCGGGAGTTGTTTTGTGGTGATCAGCAGATTCTGCGCAAGATGAAAGAGGTTCTAGTGCAAGTTAATGATCCGGCCTTAAGTAAGCCAGTGCGAGGGTTGTTGCGATGCCGAAACCTGGTTCGTTTTGCTGAGGGCTTATCGGAGCTGTGTTAACCGTCTTCCTCTAGCGCAATGGGGACGGATGGATTTTTATTAAATTGTTCGTTGGTATTGAATAATATTGCCCCGTAGTCCTGTCTTGTTTGGAGAGGGTCAGTTTAGGCGCAAAGGGATCTCGATGCCCCGTGTAATCATCCCCATCAGGTTATAGACCAGCCGGGCGGCGGTGAAATCGGCTGCGTGCAGATTTTGTATGGGGGCCAGTTCAACCACATCAAAGCCGATAATGGTGCGGGATGAGCTTATGGTGGCGAGGCAGTCCATGGCCTGCCACCAGGTGAGGCCGCCCGGTTCCGGGGTGCCGGTGGCGGGCATGATGGAGGGGTCCAGGCCGTCCACGTCAAAGGTGATGTACACCTTCGGCGGGAAATCAGCCGGGATTAGTTGCAGTGGCAGTCCATGGTGAGCAATTTTGTCGGCGTCGTGATGGGGGATGGCGCGGGTTTGGCGTAACTCCACCTCTGGCGCCGACAGGGATCGTACCCCTATTTGCAATAGGGGCAGGTTCATATCCAGGGCGCGGTGCATGACGCAGGCGTGGCTGAACCGATCACCCTCGTAAGTGTCGCGCAGGTCGGCATGGGCGTCGAACTGGATCACCCCGAATTCTTCTCCTTGCTCCCGCAGGGCTTTCAGCGCTCCGTAAGTAACCGTATGCTCACCGCCCAGCAGTACCGGGATTTTACCCCCGGCCGCCACCCTGGCAACAGCGGTTTCGATGCTTTTAAGGGATACCGCGGGGGGCAGGGTATGGATGCCATGCTCGCAGGGGCAACTGGCGCCGTCATAGGCTTCAAGCTGATTGGAGGCCGCAATGATAGCTTCAGGACCTTGTCGGGTGCCACTTCCGTAGGAGACGGTTTTTTCGTATGGAGCTGGGATCACCTGAAAAAGACATTGCTCAGGGGCGAGGTCAGGGATCTCGGCAGCGAGGAAACGGCTCGGGGCGGGATCAGCCATCAGGAAAGCCTCCCTTTGAAATCTTGGTAGGTAAAGGTGCGGATGGTTTTGAGTTTTTTAGTATGGGAATTGTAAAGCATTATCGCCGGGTGCTGTACCCCGTTAAACATGGTGGTCTTGACCATGGAGTAATGGCCCATGTCCTCGAAGATCAGTTGTTGGCCGGGGGCGAGGGGGTGGTCAAAAGAATAATCGCCGATCACGTCGCCAGCCAGACAGCTGTGGCCGGTCAACCGATAGGTGTGTGGTTTTTCCTTGGCCTCCCCGGCCCGTTTTGCTGGATCGGGAAAAAACTCACCGTTGGTAAGACAGATATTGGGACGATATGGCATCTCCAGTACGTCGGGCATGTGGGCGGTGCAAGATACATTAAGGATGGCGATATCCATCTCGTTATGCACCACATCCAAAACCTCGGCGGTGAGTACCCCGGCATTGAGGGCCACCGCCTCGCCCGGTTCCAGGATTACCTGGACCTGGTATTTATCCTGAAAATCATTGATTAACCTACAGAGCCGGTCGAGATCATAATCATCGCGGGTGATGTGATGGCCACCACCGAAGTTGACCCATTCCATCCCACCGAGATACTCGCCAAAATTCTCTTCCACCGCCACCAGGGTGCGGGTCAAGGCATCAACATTCTGTTCGCAAAGGGTATGGAAATGGAGGCCGCTGATCCCGGCCAATGACTGACCGCGAAACTCCGTGGTCTTGATCCCCAAGCGTGATTTGGGGGCGCAGGGGTCGTAGATGGGGTGGTCTTGGGTTGAACACTGAGGATTGATACGCAGGCCGCACTTGATCTGGCTCGGAAGAAGATGGCCGAAGCGTCGCCACTGAGCAAAGGAATTAAAATCTATCTCGTCACAGACCTTAACCAGTTCTTGAACATCGCTTTCACTGT
This sequence comes from Desulfurivibrionaceae bacterium, assembly GCA_030145325.1. GTDB lineage: Bacteria > Desulfobacterota > Desulfobulbia > Desulfobulbales > UBA5123 > UBA5123. Next base: position 12,031 of record JAQYVW010000023.1, on the reverse strand, counting down.
AGGCGGCGGCAAAGGCATGTACCTCGCCGCCAAACTTCTCGCGGCCCAGACGCGCTTCCCACGGCGAACTGGCGCAAACTCCGTCGAGGTATTCACCCACCAGAGGAGCCACGCTCCACATGGAAAAACCTTTGAGGGCGAGAAGGATCTTACCGCCAGTGTGTTTTTTCACCTGCGCCAGAATTTCAAGATTTCGGCGCAACCGCACCTCATCAACGACGAAAGCGGGGGTGGGCAACCGCATCAGTTTGCGAGCTCCACGACCTTCCACGGTAGACCGTAGGCGTTAAGGGCATCCATGAAAGGGTCGGGGTCAAGTTGTTCGATGTTAAAGACCCCTTTGCCACGCCAGTTACCGTCCAGCAGCATTTTTGCCCCGATCATAGCTGGCACGCCGGTGGTGTAAGAAATGGCCTGGGATTGCACCTCCTGGTAGCACTCTTCGTGGTCGCAGATATTGTAGATGTAGTAGGTTTTTTTCAGCCCGTCTTTGCGGCCCGAGACCTTGCAACCGATACAGGTCTTACCCTTGGTTAGTGGCCCCAAGGAGGCAGGGTCGGGCAGCAACGCCTTCAAGAATTGCAACGGTACAATCTTTTGCCCCTGAAACTCCACCTCGTCAATGCGGGTCATCCCCACATTGCCCAGCACCTCAAGATGTTTGAGGTAGTTATCAGAAAAACTCATCCAAAATCTGGCCTGCTTGAGCCCCGGAATGAAACGGGCCAAAGACTCCAGTTCTTCGTGGTACATGAGGTAGATATTCATGGTGCCGAGATTTTCGGGCTGCGCAAACTTTTCTTGCACCGACAGCGGCTCGGTCTCGATCCATTGCCCCTCCTGCCAGTAGCGGCCCTTGGCAGTCACCTCGCGGATATTGATCTCCGGGTTGAAGTTGGTGGCAAAGGGCTGGCCGTGGTCGCCACCATTGCAGTCGATGATGTCGATATAGTGAATCTCGTCCAGATAATGTTTCTGGATATAGGTACAAAAAACACTGGTCACCCCCGGATCGAATCCGCTGCCCAAGAGGGCCATGATCCCCTTCTCTTTAAAACGTTCATGGTATTCCCACTGCCATTTGTACTCAAACTTGGCGGTGTCCGGGTGCTCGTAATTGGCGGTATCCAGGTAATCGACCCCGGTCTCCAGACAGGCATCCATGATGGTCAGATCCTGATAAGGCAGAGCCAGGTTCATCACCAGATCAGGCTGGTAACTATTGATCAGGGCCACCAGTTCCGGGACCTTGTCCGCATCCACTTGGGCGGTCTGGATGGTGCGGTTGATGGACTTGGCGATCTCATCACATTTTGATTTGGTCCGGCTGGCCAGCATGATTTCGCTGAAAACATCCTCCAACTGGGCGCATTTCCTTGCCACCACTGCACCTACTCCGCCTGCGCCAATAATCAATACTCTTGCCATTGTTTTTCCTCGATCTCACCGGCAGTTCCCGGAGTGAAATTATCTCTCAAAGTAGGTATAGCCACGCAGGCCGTCTTCAAAGGCTTTCATGACGGTTTTGCGTTCCCGAACATTCATTTTCTTTTCCCGTACTGCGTTTTCAGCGGTTTGGCGCAGTCTGGTGATGATGGCCTTGGTGTCGTACTCAACATAATTAAGCACATCAGCCACCGAGTCGCCTTCAATTTCTCGGGCATACTCTACATGGCCGTCGTCGTCGATGCTGATGCTGACCACATTGGTATCACCCAGCAGGTTATGCAGGTCGCCAAGGGTTTCCTGGTAAGCACCGACCAGGAATACACCCATGTAGTACTCCTCTTCCGGCAGCAAAGGATGAAGGGCCAGGGTGCGGCTTTCCTCGTGGAGACTGATAAAGCGATCTATCTTGCCATCGCTGTCGCAGGTGATGTCGGCAATGATCCCCTGACAGGTTGGCGCTTCGTTAAGGCGATGTACCGGCATGATGGGAAAGAGCTGGCCGATGGCCCACGAGTCCGGCAAGGACTGGAAGACGCTGAAGTTCCCGTAATAGATATCGGCTAGGCGGGTGGCTAGTCCTTCCAGCTCATCGGGGACATGTTTCATCTTTTCGGTGTAGCGTGACACCGTTTTCATGATGTACCAGAACATTTGCTCCGCGAGAGCCCGCTCCCGCAGGGTGATGGCCCCGTGTTTAAAGAGCTGGCGGATCTCATCCCGGTAATAGAGCGCATCGTGATAGTATTCCTGGACGTTGCGAGAGGAGATATCGCCGGGGATATCAAAGAGACTCTGCAAAAAACGGTGCGAGTCCTTGGGCAGGTTTTCCGGAGGGGGGTGGGACTCGAAACGACTCACATCGAGGATATTAAAGAGCAACACCGAATAATAGGCCACGGTGGCCCGCCCGGACTCTGTTACCAGCACTGGGTGCGCCACCTTGGATTTGTCCAGAGTGGCCATCACCTGCTCAACGATATCGGCGCTGTACTCATTGAGACTGTAGTTGCGGCTGCTGCCGAAGTTGGCATGGGAGCCGTCATAGTCCACGGCGAGACCGCCGCCCATGTCGAGAATGCCCATGGCCGCCCCTTCTTGCACCAGGCCGACGTAGATCTGACTCGCCTCCATCACCGCCGCCCGGATATCCCGGATATTGGGGATCTGGGAACCAAGGTGATAGTGGAGCAGTTGCAGGCAATCCAGCATCTCTTTGTCCCGCAAGGTGTCAACGGCATCGATAACCTGGGCGGTGTTGAGCCCGAAGACGCTGAGTTCGCCGCCGGATTCGGTCCAACGGCCACCGGCGTTGCTGGCCAGCTTGATACGGACACCAATTCGGGGGCGGATCCCCAGGGCCTCGGCCCGGCGGAGGATGAGCGGTAACTCCTCTGGCGATTCAACCACCAACAAACATTGGATCCCCATCTTTAAGGCATAGAGACTGAGGTCCACAAATTCCTCATCCTTGTAGCCATTACAGATGATATAAGCCTCTGGATCAGTGATAAAGGAGATGGCGGCGATGAGTTCTGCCTTGCTGCCCGCTTCCAGGCCGTGGTGATACTTCTCACCGAACTTGGTGATTTCGGCCAGCACCTGTTCCTGTTGGTTGACCTTGATGGGATAAACGCCACGGTAAACCGATTGATAGCCAGACTCCTTGATCGCCTTGGCAAAGCTCTCATGCAACTGCCGAATTCGTGAGTGGAGGATGTTCTCAATACGCAGTAGTACCGGCATGTTGAGGCCCCGGTCGGTCATTCCAGAGATGATATCCATCAGGCTCACGGATGGCCCTTTTCCCTTGCCGGACGGGCTTACCGTTACCTCGCCTTTATCGGAGATTCCGAAATACCCACCGCTCCAGTTGCGAACACCATATAGTTCTCTGGATTTTTCGCTGGTCCAGCGCTCCAGGGTTTTTTTTACAATTTTCATTTTTTCTGTCCGAAGCCATGTCCGTATTTAGGGGTAGCTACTAGTTATAAGGTTTTTTGGAAAACCAAAACGTGCCCAACTGGCTGTTTTTGCGCGCATATATGCAGAGGATGCATTTTAAGCAATGAAAAAGCGAGCCATAATATTTTCAGTACCGTCAAAACACAAGTGAAAAATGAATTATTTTATCTGCGATGTAACCTTTTTGGATATTGCCATATCCTTTGTTGTTCACCATGGCCACGGCAGATGGGGGAGAAATGTATATTCTAAAAGCCGCCTTTTTGGCGTTATGTCAATTGTTTATTTGTGTTCTCCCTCCCCCTGACCCAAAAACTGTAATTGATATTTGGGTGTGGATTTTAACATGGGGAGAAATTTTAAATTTTAGACGGTGGGAAAGATGGTTGACGGAATTCTTGAATTCACCTTGGCGGGCAGTATTGTTTGTGCAAGCCAGGCTAAAGGGGGGGGCACGGGGGGGGGAGTCTTTGCTGGTTAATGGTCGCTATGGGTTGTTTAAGGTTGTTCCCTCTGGGGGGAAGGGCAACGGTCGGTGATCGTTACGGTCTTCCATGTTTAGGCCCGGAAGTTGGCCGGGATGGACTCCTTGCGCACCGTTTGGAGGTTTCCTGCCGGTGCATTATTCATGCGCGACATCTTACTGGTCATGGCTATGTAAATAAGAAAGCTCGCATATTACAGATATGCGAGCTTTCTTATTTGTGATTGTCTGGTAAAAGCCAGTCGTATCCCTACGTCTCGCCATTGTTCTTCAGGTGGGCTTTATTTCTTGATCGTTTTCTCAACATCAGCAATTAATTTGGAGAGCGGTTGACCATTGGGAGCCATGGAGTCGGGCTTAATGGCCAAGAGTTCTTTCCATGCCGCCACCGCGCTCTGTGGATCCTTAAGGTCGTAAAGGAAGACTACGCCCCGGTTGAAGCGACTCTGTTGGTGGTTGGGGTCGATTTGCCGTGCATGGTCAAAGGCCTTGAGCGCTTCCATGGGCTGACTGGTGCGGCGGAACATGACGCCCAGGTCCGTCCAGACGTCAGGGGTGTTGGGGTCGAGTTCCAAGGCGTGCTGATAGGCTGGTATCGCTTTGGCCGGTTGGTTGGTGTCGAAGAATTTGTGGCCGAGTTGAGTCCAGGCCATGACGTTGTCTTTGTTGACAGCTACCTCGCGTTCCAAGGAAAGGATGGCGGCGCTGTCTTGGGCGCTGATGCCTCCGTTTGCCGGGGCCTTGATAAAGGGTGACGATGTGTTTGTCTGTGGGGTGGGATGAGTTGTAGGGCCTGTCTTGTAGGCGCTAAAAACGATGCCGCCCAAAAAGCCGATCAGCAAGGCGGTGACGGCGATGATCATCATGGTTTCTTTTTTGACGGTACCGTTGGGCTCAGATTCTGATGCTGCCATGTATCTCCTCCAGGTTTTTGAAAATGTGCAAAGGTTAAATGTCCATTGCTGTGGTTAGCAGTGGTTCGGAAATCATCTTAGCATAAAGTAAAAGGATCTGACTGGGTTTTGCATTTCTTTTTCGGCTCATCAGCAGAGGTGGCGGCTGCTACCATCTGCCGAATATTTTTACGCCAAGGGAGTCATCGCTGATGGTGGGCATTACTTGCAGGCTGTTATCAAGCCTGGTGGTGAACAGGTGGGTGCTGATGATACTGATGGCACCACCGGCGGCTACGTCGATAAGATCGTGATCGTCCGAGTCTATTCTGCTCCAGCCGACAAAGGTGGCAGCCGCATAGGCGGGGATACCTGTTTGCCAGCCGTAGCGTTGAAAGAGAAACGAGGCTCCGGAAAAAGCGGTGGCGGCATGTCCGGAAGGGAAGGATTGTTGGTGGCCGTTAGGGCCGTCGTGGTTGATGGCCGTCTTGAGTCCGTAAGTTATGCCCACGGTGGTGAGGAAGGCCTTGCTGAATTGGCCGCGACCTTCCTGGTCATGGTGATGAAAGGTCATTCCGTAAGCCGTAGCCGGGATGACGATGCGAAGGATGTCAGCAGCGTTGTCGGTGTTTCCGGCGGCCAAGCAGGGGGCCGATCCCGCCAGGATGGCGATTAGGCAAGCAAGGATGATTAGTGCTTTGTTGCTACGCAAGGTGCCGGTCATCGTTAGGTTCCCATGGGGTGGCGCGAGTAGCATGTCTGCCTTTGTTGGCGGCTGGTAAGGTTGGCGAGATGATCTAGGGTCAGGTCAACTCTGAAATGCTGTACAAATTTACGGCATTTAATCCTTGTCGCGACATTGGGAGCGGGGCGGATGGATTCCAAATCCATTGCAAAATCGAAAGAATCGGCCCAAAACTCCAGGGCTGTTGCTTAAATAGCGGTGCTTTTCGCCTCAAATTCCTGAAATTTTGTTCTCGATGCCTCAATTTTTCGTTACGATTGTAATTCCCCGACGCCCTCCTAAGGGTTGTCGCTCATTATCCACACCCCGCAGGGGCAGATTCCGGCACAGAAACCACAACCGATACATTTTTGTTCATCGACAATATATTCAAATTCGCCGTTTTCCGTGCCTCGGCGGGTGATGGCATTGTGGTAGCAGGCGGATTCGCAGAGGTGGCAGTCACGGCATGATCCGCAAGAGACGCACCGTTGCGCTTCGTCGGCCAGAGAAGCCGGGGTTTGCCCTGCTTCGTAGTAGACAAGATTCAGTTGTTTGTAAGCGATGGTTTCTCGTTTCTCTGCTTGGTAGTCGTTACCCATCATCAAGCTGCTGAGGGCGTCGGCCCCACGGCGACCGCTGCCGATGGCGTGGGTGGCCAGCCCTCTGCTGATTACATCGCCCACCGCAAAGACCTTGAGTTCGTCGGTCTGGCCCATCTCGTTGACCTTGATCTTTCCTTTGGCGTGGTTGATCCCGGTGGTGAGAAAGGATAGTCCCTTGCCTTCTTTGTCTTGGGCACCGCAGGCAATGATGATGCCGTCGTTGTCTGTGCAGAGTTTGGCCAAAAGCTTGTTGTCCACTGTTACCCCGGTTTTGCAGGTAAACGTCGTGGTGATGCGGGCCAAGTCGCGTTGAAGGATGGTGGAGGCGAGTTTGTCCTGGTCAACGGCGGTGAGCAATTTGCCGCCCAGTTGTTCTTTTCCTTCGTAAACCGTGACTTGGTGACCAAGGAGGGTCAGTTGCCAGGCGGCGGCAAGGCCTGCCGGGCCGGAGCCGATTACTGCCACCTTGCGGCCAGTGTTCTGGCATGGCTCAGGAGGTGTGACTTCGCCGCTTAGTTTGCCCAACCCCTTGATGTCAAGGGCTTTGTCGAGAAGCTTTCTGGAGCAAGCCTTCATGCACAGGTTGGGGCAGAGTTCACCGCAGATCGAGGCGGGCAGTGGACTGTATTCCAGTACCAGCCGTAACGCTTCGCTTTGTTTGTTGTCGCGCAGTAATTGGTAGCGTTTGTGGGAGGGAATTCCTGCCGGGCATGCAGCTACACAGGGGGCGAGTTTTTCTTCATTTTGCCATAGAGGTTTTTGTCGGCGGTTCTTACCGGTGGTGATGTAGGGAGCCAGGGTAAAGGTCTCTTCCACCATGTCGGCAAAGATGCCGCCCTTGCCCACTTCTTTTTCCCAGTGTTGGCGACGAAAATCCCTGGCCGACATGCGTTTGCCAGCCAGATTCTTTTTCTCTGCCGGGGTATAGGCGACCAGCTTCTGCCAATCCCCCTTGTCCTTGGTCAGTTCGCCAAGATGGTCGGTACGCTTGATGGCTTCAAGGTACGGTTTCATGTTCTCGGTAAGCCACTGCCAATCCTGTTCGGTGAGGTCTAGTAACTGGACGTCTTTGTCACTGTATCCCTTGGTGCTACCCCGGAAATAGATGGTGCCGCCCACCATTCCCACACAGGGGCGGTAGCCGAGGATATTGTCTGGGTGGCGGGGGGTGACCCCGCAGACCACGGCGATACCGCCGGCCTTGAATTCAGCGAAGGAATCGCCCACATCACGGAAATACCATGATTGCAGGGGCTCGAAACGGGGGTTTTGCTTGGTCATGGTGTCGCAACGCGCACCGCCGCCGCCCTGCACGTAGAGGGTGCCTTGGGCTCCGGCGTTATGGGCACCGTTGGTAACGTCACCCAGAACGGTGATTGTGGCGCCGCAGTTGAGCCAGCCCACATCGTCGGAAGCGCCGCCATCGACAACGATCTCGGTACCGAACATCCCCATGGCTCCTACTCGCTGGCCGATGGGGCCGCTGGCCGTAATCTTGATCGGGCCATACTTTGGCCAGATTCTGCCGCCGATGCCGTGCTGGCCCTGGGCCTTGATGACCAGTTCTTTTGCGCCATCCTTGATGGCGGCCTGTACGGTCTCTTCCAGAACCCGTGAGGGGATCCGTCTGCCGTCTATAGTGCCTTCGATATTCATGGTCTTAAACCTGGATTAAGTTGTTGGCTATTGGCTATTGGCTAACAACTAATTAACATACATAACTAATCTTCAGTCGGTCGGCGATGGCCTGGTCGGTAACCGCCAGGGCGTCGGACATGCCGATGGGCAGCTGGGTGGAGCGACCCAAGGGGGCGAAGATCTTCTTTAATTCCACCTCGGCTGATTTGAAGACATCAACAACCCGCTCCGCCACATGGTCGGCATTAAGACGTTTATAGAGGCGAGGGTCCTGGGTGGTAATGCCGCGCGGACATTTGCCCAGGTTGCAGAGGTTGCAGCGATTCTTTTCATCGCCGAAGCAACCGGCGGCGGCCTGGAGGATGTACCTGCCGATATCTACCCCGGAAGCGCCCAGCATGATCAGGGCCGCAGCGTTGGCGGCCAAATGGCCATCCTTGCCCACGCCACCGGCGGCAAAGAGGGGCAGTTCATTTTGCTTGCCCTGTTTCACCAGTTCCAGGTAACAGTCGCGGAGGTTCGAAGCAATGGGATGGCCCATCTTGTCCATGGAGACGTTGAAAGCAGCGCCAGTGGCGCCGTCCTCGCCGTCGATGGTGAGTGCTGCCGCGTAAGGATTGCGCGCCAGATTGTTCAACACCGCCAGTGCCGTCTTGGTGCCGGAGATCTTCGGATACACCGGTACCCGAAAGCCCCAAGCCATGCTCACCGACTGGATCATTTTCGCCACCGCCTCCTCAATGGAGTACTTGGTCTGGTGGGTGGGCGGCGAGGCGAGATCCACATACATGGGTACCCCGCGAATCTTGGCGATGAGCTTCAGAACCTTATAGGCCATCAGCAAGCCGCCGTCTCCAGGCTTGGCCCCCTGGCCGTACTTGATCTCAATGGCCGCCGGGTCTTCGATCATATCGGGCAGGGCATGGATGATCTCATCCCAGCCAAAGTAGCCGGAAGCGATCTGAGGGATGAAGTATTTGAGATAGCGCGATTTAAGCAGGCGCGGCGGCAGGCCACCTTCGCCGGAACACATCACCACCGGAATGTTCTCCACCTCGTTGAGGTAGGCCACTCCCATGGCCATCCCTTCCCACATGGGAGGCGAGAGGGCGCCGATGGACATGCCGCCGATCCTGATGGGGAAGATTTCTCTTACTGGCGGGATGAAGCCATCTTCGGCTAGGTATAATCGGTTGCCTTCGGTGCGCATCTGCAAGGACTCGGCGGGCGGAATCCGGCCCATCAAGGTGCGGATATGAAATTCGTGGCGACCAGCGTCCAGAGCCGGGTCGGTGAGCATGGAGATGCGGGTAAATTTAAGCTTGTCGATGGTGCTGGTGGCCGGGTCGTTTCTGCGCCCCCCGCGTTTATAGGGAACCCCGCCCCGGTTCTTGTGGAAGAGGAATTTGTGATTGGGGTTGTACTCTGGGACGATGGCCATGTTGGGGCAGACCAACGAGCAGGTGCCGCAGCCCACGCAATGGCGGTCGATGTCGCAGACCTGGCGGATGATGTGGCTGACCCTCCGGATGGTATCCGGCAAGGGGGTGGCGCCGTCAGATTGAATGATGCGCTGGACCATGGCCGACGGTTCAATGGCCTTGGTGGGGCAGACGGCGGTGCATTTGCCGCAGCGGGTGCAGCGATCTTCACGCCAGCGGATGATATAGGGGAATTCCAGTAGCGAAAGTTCGCCGTTGTGGTCTAGCCTTCCAGCTGATTCCATACCTGGACCTCCTGTGCGCCGGGCGCGATGGTGATGAAATCATTCCGCATGGGGATGATGTCGTTTTCCTTGTTGCGATTGGGGATAACCTGATCCACGCCACACTCCTCGCTCATCAATGCATACTTGCCGGGACCGCCACCGACGATGCCGGGGCGAAGCTTTTTGGAGTCCTGGGTCATGTAAACAGTGCCGTCAGGCATGAAGCCGATGACGCAGTTGGGGCCGTCGATGCACAGTTGCCGCAGTGACCGTTTCATCAGCAGCAGGGCGTCTTTTTCTGGTCGTTGGGCGATCTCGCTGTCTTTGAGCGGGGTTATCACGTCTTTGTAGTACTGGATGGGATACTTGAGCTGCTTGTGCATGAAATGCATTATGTGGCAGAAGACTTCCGAATCAGAGTTGTAGCCGTTATAGCCTGCAACGCCTCGACTCAAAAGATAGTCGCGGTTGGGGACAAAGGCGGTGTTCTCGCCGTTGGTCATGGTGCAATACCCTTCAAGGAAGAAGGGATGACAGGCATAGAGGTAGATGGCGTAGTTGGTGTTCTGCCGTCCCTGGGCCAGGGTGGTGCGGGCCAGCAGTGGTTCCTTGTCAAAGCCGAAGAATTCGCCTACTTCCAGAGGATCGCCCACCTCTTTTAAGGTTAGGACGTCGGGCCAGAACGAGAAGACGTACAGTGAGCCATCTACCTCGCCAAGTCGCCGCAGTTCCAGGCGGGTCTGAGTGAGTAGCGTCCCTTTTTCCGCCTCGCTTTTATCCATATAATTATCGGGATACTGATAGGCGGTGGCCAGGTACTGGCCCCGTTTTACGACGCTGGAGCCGGGTACTTCGGTGATCCGTGGCTCCCACATGAACTTGACCTTGAATCCCCTGGCCTCCATGTAGTCATCGATCTTTTTGCGGCCCACCGGGTTGCAAATCCCTGATAGGATTGGATATTCCTTCAACTGCTCGAACTCGCCACCCAGGTCATGTAGGGTGACACCAAGGCCCGAGCCGTCATGGCCTTCCTTCATGGTATCCAACGCCATGATTGCTTCCATCACGGAAGTATATTCACTGGCGGTTATTGCGCTTAAACGGCACATGGTTTCTCCAAAAAATTACTGGGTACAAAAAAGCGGTTCTGCATAAACGTAACCCCCACCAATAATAATTTTTTAGCGTAACTGCAAGGGTTTTGGCGGGAAAATTTGGTTTCGAGCTGATTTGCGAGAAGTAGAGATTTTGTCTTGGCGGTAAAGATGGGGGAAGCGTCTGTTGACAAGGGGTGTTTGTCAAGGATACAAGGAGTTGTTAGTGTCGGTTGGTGGTTGCGGGAGAGGGAAACCTTGAGAATGATATACGCGTATTAAACGGAGGGTAGCTATCATGAAACGAAAATTGTTGTTGATCATGTTCTGTCTCCTCTGGCCGGTTGTTGCCCTGGGCGCGCCCGTGGACTTCACCTTCACCAGCCTGGCCGGAGAAACCTATACCGCCGCCGAACTGCGTGGGCAGGTGGTAGTGCTTAATTTTGTTGCGCATTGGTGTCCGATCTGTCAGGCGGAAGCGGCCGATGTTGAACGGGCGTATCAGGCGTATAAGGAAAAGGATGTGCTTTTTCTCAATGCTTTTGTGATGGGTGAAGTCGCGGATATTAAATCTTTTGTTCATAAATACCGGCTGACCTTCCCGTTCGGTTCTGGCGAGGCAATGGCTCGGCAGTTTCGAGTCAAGGGAGTGCCGGTGGCTTTTTTTATTGATAGGGAAGGGGTGGTACGGCAGCGGTACCCAGGCAAGATCGCTTTTGACGACTTGCAGGCTGGAATCGAGAAATTGCTGTAAGTCTCAAGGGGAGGAAAGCTTATGAAAACAAAACTTGCCAACACCAGTGCTGTCACCTCGGCCTTTGTCTTTGCCTTCTGTTGACAGCTGCCCTTTATCCTGGCCGGGTTCGGCCTGGGAAGTTTGACCTTTGCGGTTTGGTTTGTCGAATACCGTTACTATTTTCTAACTGCCACGGTGTTGTTGCTTGGTTTTGCTCACTGGCATCACTGGCAACGGGCAGGGAGAGCCAGTCGTCTTGATAAGATCATGTTGTATGGCGCTACGGTGATGAGTGTCGGCCTGATCGGTTATGCGATGATTGCGCATTAGCCTTCCGGCTGATGTTGAAAATAAAAAAAACGCCTTCCGTAGTAAACGTGGGCGGGGGGACGTTGTTTATTTGTTTAAGTTACACCCTCAAAGATTTCCTCAACAATCCCACCGATCCTTTCTGCAATCTCCCCTCCACGCTTAACCGCATGGCTGACCGCCGAGCGCTTCACACCGAGCTCATCTCCAACTCTGGTGCCGCTGTGACGCAGCAGACGTACCGCCAAGGAACAAAACACATCGCGCGCATTAGACACATCCCGCGCATTAGACACATCCCGGCTTCTGCTCCTTCGTCGGAGTTTACTGCTATCAAGCCCAAAGTATCGCGCCACTCGCCCCAGTAATTCGGGGAGCAAAACACCGTGGATCATCTTCGCCCGCAGCCCCTGTTGCCTTCTGAGC
>JAQYVW010000022.1 GCA_030145325.1 Desulfurivibrionaceae bacterium | reverse complement strand
AACGCCAACAGCAACCCGGCATTGATTTTATCAATCCGGATTCCGTAAACCCATTCACCATCCGGGCATCTTCCAGTAACAAACTCATCGGCAACGGCCTCAACAAGGGGAAGAAAAGCGGTAACCCATTCCGTCGTAAAAGGGGAATCCTGCCCGTCAGACAGCACTATCCCATTATCGCCCTGCAAATAAATAACAGACTGGGGAAGTTGTTGGCGCAGAACCTGCTCAAAGGCCTTTAATTCTTCATCGCCTTCCAGCAGGTCGGCAAAAACATTGTCAAAGTCAACGTCGGTCATCGTCGCCGTCACTCAGTGGTTTCATAAAGATCCTTGGCTTTGGCCATTTCCGCCGGCAGATCCCGCATAATCACCTTATAGTTGGACATGGTCGAACGAACATGACGAACCAAGTAGGGCGGTAACTGATCAAAACGACCAACAATGGGTGAATATCCCAACTTGCCAGCAATATACTCAGACAACTGCAGGATACTGACAATAGTACCTAATGAATGTTTTCTCTCCATGTCGTGATGCTGACGAATGGCCTTCAGGACTTCATTGGGGAGACGCCATTCCTGGGCCAGAAGACTTCCCACCTGACTATGGTCAGTACCGATTGCCTCCTGTTCACACACCGCCAAGGTATTGCGGCTCGGATCATAGGCAACACAGGCTTCCTGCAACTTGTCGCCAACCAACTGATCCTCAACAACCAGCCCGATATCATGAATAATGCCAGCAAGAAATACATCCTCGCCTTCCAGACCGAAAATGCGTTTGGCGATCATCTCGGAAATTATGGCGACAGTGGCGGAATGAATCCAGAGATTCTTCCGGGAAAATCCATTCTCGTTTTCGCCGCCGCGGAACAAATTGCGTAATGCTTCCACCGCCACCAGATTACGAAGATTCTTCATCCCGACATAGACGACGGCCTTAGGAATGGACTCAACCTTATTGATCAAACCGAAATAGGGGCTATTGACCAAACGCAAGAGACGGGTGACCAAGACCGGATCAAGCTTGATCACCTCCTCAAAGTCATGCATGGTACTATTTTCGTCATTGACTAGCTTAGTAAGCCGCAATGCAACATGAGGTAACGTCTTAAGTTCGCTGAATTTGCGAACAAGTTCTTGCGCTGACGGCATAAAATACTCGAAATTAGTAGAAGAAACAGATAGGGAAAGTCACTTTCACCCACTGAAACAGAGTTGAAGGTCTTCTCGGAATAAACTCAAACCTGCAGCATAAAACAGTCCTATTTACACGTTGCCAGTTCCGCCACCATTGCTTCAAGGGGAGCAACCAGCATAACCGCGCCCTCTAAATCTCCAGAGCGCCCTGCCGCTTCCATGGTTTCGGCCAACGTCGCCAGTTGTTCAATGCCAAGACTGGCAGCAGCCCCCTTGATACTATGAGCAGCATCACCCATGCCCTTGACGTCACCAGCATCCATTGCTGTTTTTATCTTGGCAAGATCCTCCATGGACGAACTACATAAAAGCTCAAGGAGCTCTGCCAGCATTTCCTCGTCGTCTCCAGCCTGCTCAAGAGCAAAATCCCTATCCCATTGCAATGCTAACATCTCTTCTTTTGTTCCTTATAACAGCTTATAATAAAAATCCACCTAGAGACAAACCACCCGGCAGCAACCATCCAAGACACAACCAGTCTTCCAACTACCATGATTATGCCACCTTTTCAACCAGCAAAACAGTCACAGAACAGTGTCAACCTGAAACCTAATCCATTACGACCACGTCCTTAATGCGAGAAAAAGGAATCACGCCATCACGCAGAAGAAGACAACCACCATCGGCGCCGCAACCAACCAAGGTTGACCCCTTGCCGCCCGGCGTCTCGCCACCATCGAGAATAAAATCAACATCGGTGCCGAATTGCGCCTCCACCTGGGCGGCGGTGGTGGCTGGGGTTTGCCCGGAAATATTAGCGCTGGTAGCGGTTATCGGGATACGAAGAGAGGAAAGCAGGAGAGCGGCAACGGGATGGGAGGAAACCCTGACTCCAACCGTACCGGTGCCACCGGTCAGAAGTAGAGACAACTCCGGCCGGGCCGGAAAAACCAAGGTCAGCGGCCCGGGCCAGAACACCTTCAGCAACGGCCGCAAAGATAACGGCACCTCTTGCACTAACTGCGCAAGTTGCTCTTGATCATGGACAAGAACCAAAACCGCCTTATGGCAAGGACGTCCCTTGATCTCAAAAAGACGGGTCAAAGCGGCTTCACTAAAAGGATTCACCGCCAGACCGTAATAAGTTTCAGTGGGGAAGGCAACCACTCCGCCCTGCTCAATCACCCCAGTGGCCACAATCAAATCAGCGGGAGAAATAGCCGGGAAAGATGAGGCAACCTTCATTTAATATCCCTCCCTAACTGCCACTTCACCTCAGAGACTCAACCTTCAGGGCCTTGGCATCTACTTCCGCCGCCATCTCTTCTTTAAATGTTGCTAGTTTCTTAACCATTTGCGGATCAGCAAGGGAGAGGATCTGGCAGGCCAAAATACCAGCGTTTTTTGCCCCAGCCTTGCCTATCCCCATGGTTGCCACCGGCACCCCCGGTGGCATCTGGACGGTGGACAGTAGAGCATCCAAGCCGTTTAGCGAAGAAGCGTCAATGGGAACCCCGATCACCGGCAAGGTGGTGTGTGCAGCCAACACTCCCGCCAGATGGGCAGCCATCCCGGCCGCCGCGACAATCAGCTTGACGCCGCGATCGCGGGCAGTGGCAGCGAGTTCGGCAGCCCGAGCCGGAGTTCGGTGCGCCGAGGCCACGGTCATCTCATAGGGAACATCCATCTTTTTCAAGAAATCAGCACACGCCTGCATCACCGGCAAGTCTGAATCACTGCCCATGACGATGGATACCAAAGGAAAACCTTGTCCTCTCCGTAACGCCTTTTGACCGATGTCCTTACGATAAAAACAATCCTGCCAACGGATACAATCAACGGCCGCATAGGCTTTGCTAATGGCTCCGGCAAGATTTTCGCCAATGGCGGTAATCCCCAGCACCCGCCCACCAGCACTGACAATCTTGTCATCCTTTTGCGCGGTACCAGCATGAAAGACAACCACATCATCAAGTTCAGCGGCCGCAGCTAACCCTTCTATAACCCGACCTTTTTCATAGGAGCCGGGATAACCACCAGCTGCCATCACCACGCAAACCGTGGGCCGAGGATCAACCTCAAGGGTAATCTCAGCCAAATTGCCGTCAATTACTGCTTCCATGATCTCAACCAGATCGGTTTGCAGCCGCATCAGCAACGGTTGGGCCTCAGGATCACCGAAACGGCTATTGAACTCCAGTACCTTGGCCTTGCCCTGATGGATCATCAAGCCGGCATAAAGTATTCCTTTATACGGACGCCCCTCAGCAGCCATGGCTCTGATGGTTGGCAACATCACCTCTTCCATCGCCTGTCGATGCAATTCAGCGGTGACCACTGGAGCGGGAGAATAAGCCCCCATCCCGCCGGTATTTGGCCCCTTGTCACCATCATAGGCTGCCTTATGATCCTGAGAAGTGGGCAGAGGCAAGATGGTTTCCCCATCGGTAAAGGCAATAAAAGACGCTTCCTCACCAACCAGAAATTCTTCCACCAACAACCGGTCACCAGCTTCCCCAAAGGCCTTATCAGCCATGATCAACTCAACAGCACTGATCGCCTCGGCCACGGTATGGGCAACAATTACGCCCTTGCCAGCGGCCAAGCCATCGGCCTTAACCACCAAAGGGGTGCCAATCTCTTCTATATAGTTAATGGCCTCAGCACGATCAGTAAAGGTGCGAGAATGACCGGCCGGGATATTGTATTTAGCCAACAGATCCTTGGTGAAAACCTTACTACCCTCAAGAATGGAAGCCGCCTGCGAAGTGCCGAACACCCGCAAGTCCATAGCTTCAAAACGATCCACAATCCCCATGGTCAATGGCACTTCCGGCCCCACCACGGTAAGATCAATGCCCTCAGTCTTAGCAAAGGTTGCCAATTTCTCAATATCCTCGGCCGCAATATCGACACAGGTGGCCAGATGCGCAATACCGGCATTGCCGGGGGCGCAAAAAACAGCATCAACCCTAGAACTTTGCTTAAGTTTCCAGACCAAGGCATGTTCTCTGCCGCCGCCACCCACAACCAATATCTTCATACCATCTCCTTCCCAGACTGTTATTTTCTTCTTTCTCATTTCCTTAGCTCGGGCAACCCATAGAACTACCCTGCAAAACTGGCACAGACTACCCGCAGGCCCTCCTCCTTGTCAAGAAAATCACCTGTTTTTAACGGTCAGCAACTTCCATTCAGGCCAACAAAAAACAACGTAAAAACAGGTGCCATAGCCTAATCCCAGAGATCAATTTTTTCACCTTGACAGCTAACCATTCCCACTCTATTATAGACAGGATGAATGAATCGCCATTCATATTAATGCTAAAGTAGATGTAGCTTCCTTTTCGATCATTACCAAATATCTTCCCAACCACAAAGAGACCATGCGCAACAGATGAGAACCTCCGACAAACACCAAAAAATTATCCAAGCCGCAATCAAGGTTTTTGCCACCAAAGGTTTTTTCAGCGCTCGAATCTCCGACATAGCCAAGGAGGCCAAGGTTGCGGATGGCACCATCTATCTGTATTTCAACAACAAATACGATATTCTGATTTCAATCTTCGAAGAAGAAATCGGCAAGATTATTCTCCAGGTCAAGCTTGCCATTGAAGAGGAAGACGATCCGCGCCGCAAGCTTGAAATTTTTGCCCTGCATCATCTCAGACTGGTTGACGAAAAACGGGATTTGGCCGAAGTGTTGCAGATGGAACTCCGGCAGAGCAACAAATTCATGAAGGAATACCGGAACACCAGATTCATTGAATATGTGGATATCATCTCCACCATCATCCATCTGGGTCAGGAAAGAAATATTTTCAGGAAGAATCTTCTGCCGGGGGTGGCCAAACGCGCCTTCTTCGGCGCCCTTGACGAAATGAGCCGACTGTGGGTACTTGCCCCGGATCCAGTCTACACCATTGAGGAAACAGCCCAGCAAATAAGCGACATCTTTCTGGTCGGGGTCAGCAATCTGCCCGCCCCCGCCTGATCAGGTAAGGGGCTCAACCGATCAATCCGCTGCTGGCGGATTGATATCAACAACCTCAAGTTCACGTACCCCGGCCGGGGCCTGAACACGCACATCGTCTCCAACCTCCTTACCGATCATCGCTCGTCCCAAAGGCGACAGCACCGAGATACTGCCTTCCTTGACATCGGCTTCCTCCGGCCCCAAAAGCTGATAACACAACTCTTCATCGGTATCAAGATCCACCAAACTCACCACCGTCCCGAAGACAACCCGCTCACAGGAGACCTGTGAACAATCAATCACCTCGGCCCGGCCAAGTTTATCCTTCAACTCCATGATCCGGCCTTCGACATGACCCTGGCGATCCTTGGCGGCATGATATTCAGCATTTTCCTTCAAGTCACCATGGGCTCTCGCCACCTCAATGGCCTTGATTACCTCTGGCCGCTCCTTGCGCTCAAGGCGAATCAACTCTTTACGCAGACGCTCATGCCCCTGAACAGACATCGGTACCCTTACAACCATTAAATCTATCCTCCACACAAAAAAATGCAGCTCCGTTACCAAAGTGGCTCAAGAACCGAAAATATTATAATAACGAATCCAGTCGTCCGCCGCTACCATCTATAAACAAGTGAAAGGGAGAAATCCTTACACCGATAAAGTTCGGAAGAGGTCAAAGACGCTGCTGCTTCCACAATATAATGCGATGACCATTCATAAAAAAGGCTGCCACCGATGCTCTGCAACTGACGCCCCATGGAGTCATAATCAATAGAATATTCAGCGGTATAATAAGTAGGCCCGTCTCGGTCAAGGATTTCCTCGGATAACTGGTGCCGATAGGAGACAACAAATCGGTTCCGCCAGTAGTTCATCGGCGTCCAATAAGGATGGTCAGCGACGGCAAACCCATCTGCCCCTACAGCCCCACCGAAATGTCCCTCCCGTGAATCCTTGAAATCATACATATAACGCAAGCGCAGAGAATGTGGTTCGGTGAAAAGAAGGTAACTGCTCCAAAAATCATAGCCGGTGGTACTATTACCATCTGAAAAATCTACAAATGAGTAATCCGCCCCGACTTGGAGGCGGGGAAGCAAATCAAGGGATGTTCCACCCTTAACGGTTTTCCGTACCACATTGCGGGTCAAACTTGCCTGGGTGTCGGCAACCACCTTGCGATCAAAAGAAAACTCACCGGTCACCTTGTCTCCCACCAGGCAAGTCAAACCTCCCTGCAACAAGCCTGTTTTGGTGATTTCATCATCCAAGGGAGACTCAATTCCCGCGCCGATTTGCCCGGACAACCAGGAAGTCAAACCGGCAGAGTAAGAAAATAGAGCCCGATTAGCCCGTAACGAGAAATCACTGCCAATGGGCCGGTAGCGCTGTCGCGATAGAGAAAGATCCACCCCATGACGACTCAAGCTCCAGGGTGAGAAATGCAAAGAAGCTTCCTGCCAGTCTCTCCGCATATTTTTATACCCTTCCCGGCCATCTTCCTCTTGGTAACCGTAGGAAACAGCGGCCAAGGGCCTTCTCTTTAAGAGATTACGCTGCCTGGCCTCAGTAAGGCCCGGGAAATCAACTTCCTGGGTAGCCAACTGCTCGTAGACCCCTGCTTCTTTGCCCAGCCAGCCCAGGCAGCGGTAAATCCGGGCAAGATCAAAGAGCAAGGAAAAACTATCCGGATCAGCCCGCAAGACGGCCTGATATTGCCTGACCGCATAAAAGAAATCCTTGCGTTGCTCAGCACAGCGGGCGGCATCCTCGTTTAAGAAACGCTTCTGCCACTTATATCTGGCAAAATACCGCACCGCAACAGCATTAAACCGTTGCCGGAGGGAATCACCCTTGGCAGCGGCAACGTACTCAGCCGCCATGATGGTATCAATAAAGCCAACAGGTTCTTCTCCGCGCAGGGTGATAATCTGCCAAAAAGTCGGTTCCGCAACCAGAGGCGGAGAAGAAAGCCCCTGTTCTTCAATTTCATCTTGCAAGCGACAGGCTACAGATGGAGTCAAGAAGGTTTTATAAACCTTAATCGCTTCTGGACGACGATCAAGGGCCCACAAGATCCTGGCGCGGAGAAGCATGACATCCGGCCGCCCAAAGCTAGCCATAACCAACCGATCATCCAGGGCCAGAGCCTCGGTAAAGCGCCCATGGGCAAAAAGCAACCGGAGCAGAAAAACGGCGGCACCACTCTCACCTTGATAACGAACCACCATTGGTTGCAGCACATCTTCAGCCTTGCCGAACTGACCCGCCAACCGGCACGCCTCAGCCTCAAGAAGGACAGCCCGAGGAGAATCCGGCAACCGCTGACCAATCAACGACGCTACCTTACCCATGGCGTCCACCATCCCCCGGCGACGATAGAGATCGGCCAGGCGTAACAACCCTTCATCCATTCCATCCGCCTGGGAAAGCGCGGTGAGAAATACTTCACCTGCTTTTTCCGGCAGACCAATCTGTAGATACAGTTGTTGCAACAGCACCAGCACGGAAAGTTCAGGCGAATGATCCGCAGCCATGACTTTTTCAAGTTGTCGGCGGGCGGAGATATAATCACCAATCTCCATGGAAAAACCGGCCATGGCCTCTCTAATCTCAAAACGTGCATTAGCCACAACCGGATCTTGCATATTAGTCAACGTTGCTAACAAACGCTGACAGCTACGAATAGCAAGCCAATTCTCCCCTCGTGCCGCTGCCAAACGTGCATAAGACAGTTGCACCTGCCATGACGGCAACGAGCCTTTTGCCAGGAGAGCAATTTGCTGTTGCCAAAGCGCAGCATCATCCACATTGCCAACGAGGATTGCCAATTCAAAGAGACGGAACAAAACCGGCCCCGGATCATCATTATTCAGCAAGGCCTGCCGCAACGACTGCTCCGCTTCATAGGGCAACCCCATTTCCACATACAGATCACTTAAAGCCAGCAGCCCCTGTGGCGCCAGGGAAGTATTTTCAGATATCACCAACTCATAAAGAGCGATGGCACGGCTCCACAACCCACCAGCAACAAATGAGGAGGCAATCATCATTCGATATTCTGCCAGACTGACCGCCGAGGATGGCGCCCCCTCCTCGGCGAATTTCGTCAGCGTTTTAAAACGACCGCGAACGCCTAATCTCCGCAAATTCACCGCCATAGCTTGCTTGGCATCCTGATCGGATCCGGCCAGGGAAAGATAACGCCGATAAGCCGTGACCGCCTCCGCAAAGCGCCCCGCAGCTTCATACAAACGCGCCGCTTGCTTGACTCGACCAGTATCAGACTGCTCCTTGACGGCGAAAAAACTGTCGAGACGCGCTGCCGCCGCGACTTTCTCTCCTTGCTGAGCATAAAGGTTAACCAACATCTCAAGGGCATCAATATCATCAGGAACCGCTGCCACATACCGATCAAGATACGAAAGCGCTTCCTTACGGCGAGAGGTCGCCAGCAACGCTTTCGCAATCCGCAACCAAAGAGAGGCATCCTCTGGGGCAAGAAGACTCTGATAGCGAAGATGCGGCAGCGCCTTGACAAAATCACCAGCTTTCTCGAAAAAAACCGCCAACCGCTGATGCGCCTCAAGAAGGTTTTCACTTCTTTTGAGAAGCCGTTGCCAGTAAATCACCGCCAGGTTCTGGAGACCGAGTTTTTCATGCAGCCGGGCCGCTTTCATGAGTATTTCAGAAGATACATTGCCAGGTGTTGCCAAAGCCACCAGATGGGGCCGGGCAAGCTCATATTCACCCAAACCATATGCCAAATCAGCAAGGGCAAGACGGCGTTGCTGATCACCTGAATCCTGCCGATAAGCACGTTCAATATACGGCAGGGCATCCCCCGGACGGTTTAAGGCCAGCAACCCCCTACCCATCCCCTGAACAGCAACCATATCAGCAGGATATTTCTCAAGCACCCTGGCGAAAAGCTCAACGGCTCGCCCCCAATGCTTCTGCGCCTCCATAACCTTCGCCAGAGCATTAAGATAATCACCACGCTCCGGACTGCCATCAAGCAACCGTTCCAATAAGGAAACAGCCTGCGACCAAGCCCGCTGCTGGATATAGATCTCTGCCAACTCCCAACGCGCCTCTTCTAGCCCCGGTCTCTGAACCAACAACGATTCATACATGCCTGCCGCAGCTGAATAATCTCCCGCCAAGACCATCCGCCGCGCCGTATCCCATGACCGTTTCCACTCCGGCACCTCTTGCTGTAACTGTTCGACCTGCCGAGACGGCACAATAGAGGCTGTTGCTGGAGCGGCAACGCACCACTGGGCACCCATCAACGTCGCTCCAAAGCACCACAACAGCACCGGCAAAGAGGAGACAACCAAACGAAACGCTGGCGGCAAACGGGTATCCGACAACATTTGAGGTCTATATTTGAAAATTTCAGCCATGCATTCTCTTGTAGCATAAAATAGAAAACACGCACAGCGTCAATAATGGCGCAATGTGCGTGTCAAAGAAAACTAGAAGGCAAACAGTTTATTACCTTATCCACTCAACCAGCGAAATAGGCTGCAATCCGACCCACCACATGGGCAAGCATCTCTTCACTTAATTCAGGATAAATCGGCAAAGCCAGAGTTTCCTTAGCCGCCTTTTCCGTTTCCGGCAGCTGAACATGGTCATAGCCAAGCCCAGCCAGGCATTGCTGGCGATGGAGGGGCACGGGATAATAAATCGCCGCCCCCACTCCCTCCTCATGGAGGAAACGAATCACCGCATCCCGCTCTTCCACCCGAACCACATACTGATTATAGATATGATACTCAGGAGCATCGGGGGAAGACTCTGCCGCTTCTTTATATACCGCCTGCGGCAAGCGGATCTTACCGGAGTCGACCAATCCCGCTTCAGTAAACAAACGATTATAAACAGCGGCATTCTCACGCCGACCACCATGCCAGACTGGCAAATGCGGCAACTTGACACTCAAAACCGTGGCCTGAAGAGGATCAAGTCGAAAATTACCACCCACCACGCGATGCTCATAACCGCCCGCATCACCATGGACACGGATTATTCGCATCCGCTTATCCAGCTCCTGATCACAGCTGACGATCATCCCGCCATCGCCGATCCCACCCAGGTTTTTACTGGGAAAAAAGGAAAAACATCCTGCCGTTCCCATGGAACCGGCCTTCCGCCACTCTGTCTCACCATTGACAACCATGGGGTAATCTGCGCCAATGGCCTGCGCCGCATCCTCCAGCACCGGGATCCCATATTTCTCAGCCAAGGGCAGAATCCTGACCATATCCGCGCACTGCCCATACAAATGTACCGGTAGAATTACCTTTATTTTTGCCGTCCGGGCCGGGTCGGCGGCAAGGATCTCAGCCATCTTCTCGGGAGAGATATTATAGGTGCACGGATCAATATCAACAAAGAGCGGCCGTGCCCCCAGGCGCAGGATACTGCCGACAGTGGCGAAAAAGGTATAGGAACTGGTGACAACCAAATCACCCGGCCCCACCCCCATGGCCATCAGAGCCACCAATAGCGCATCCGTGCCACTGGAAACACCCAGCGCAAAGGGGGTTCCGCAATAGGCGGCAATGTTTCTTTCAAGTTCATCCACCTTGGGCCCCATGATATAACGGGTGGAATCTATAACATCAGTGACCTCACGGAGAATCTCTTCCCGCAGCGGCGCTAATTGAGCTTTCAAGTCAAGTAATGGGACTTGCATTGATGACATTCTCTCTCTGCAATTATTGTATATGATGGACTCGCAAAAGCGAATCGTACCGCAAACGATGGCTAAAAGTAAAAATCATACCCGCCACTGATCCAATGTTTCCACGAGAAAATCCTTGAGATCAGGCATTTCTTCTTCAATAAAGGCTTTCATCTTTTTAAGCAGATTCGCCTCTATCTGGCGCACCCGTTCCCGTGAGATATGAAACTGGTCGGCAATATCCTGCAAGGTCATGGGCTCGTCAGTTAACAACCTGCCAGTCAAGATCACCACTTCCTTCTCATTCATCATCGTACCCATCTTGACGAGAAGATCAGCGATGCGCTCCTTAATCTCCTGGTCAGCAACATTATCCTCTACGGAAGCACCCTGATCAGGCAGAAAATTTTTCTTCTCCTCGCGGGAATCATCACCCACCGGACTTTCCAGAGAAACGTCCCAGCCATCCATGCGCTGGGTCATCTCGATGACCTCACTCTCTTTGACGTTGAGCCGCTCAGCCAGTAATTTCACCTCGGGCTTAAAACCCTGCGACTCAAGGAGCTTCTTCTCCTTATTGAGGCTGAAAAAGAGTTTCCGCTGCGCCTGGGTAGTGCCGATCTTCACCAGCCGCCAGTTATCCATTATATGTTTAAGGATATAAGCTCTAATCCAATACGCCGCATAGTATGAAAACTTAACCCCGCGATAAGGATCAAATTTTTTCACCGCCTGCACTAGGCCGACATTGCCCTCTTGGATCAGATCGAGAAAATTCTGCATCCAGTATTTCTGAAAATCCATGGCCACCTTAACCACCAGACGCAGGTTGGCGGTCACCAACCGATAAGCCACCTCCTGATCGCCGGTTTCCTGGAAACGCTTCGCCAACTCATCAGTCTCCTCACGAGAGAGAAGTGGATACTGACTGATCTCGTGCAGATAACGTTGCAGCCCGGCCTGGGTGGTAGCCGGCAAATGCTTACTATCCGGCATACTCACCAGGGGCTGATGACCGGCTGGAATCTCCCCGACCAAATCGATATCAATAATCTCAGGTTCGTTTTTGTTTTTTTTATCCATAACAAGACCGTGCAACTTATCACTGCCCCGCCCAAAGTTAAGATCTGGAACGGAACAGATGGCAAACTTTTTCAACCTACGAATTAAGGGAATCTGACATTATTAATATAATGTTCGCAAAGGTCAATCTCTTTCAAAAATTGTCCGATAACTTCCCACCCATGCAAAACATACAGGGAGATGGTCACCATCTCTTCACTATGCGCCACAAATCGCAATTGTAATGATTAGCAAGTATCTCAATTCAACCGCACAATACAACATCTTTTTGGCATTCGTTGTAAATTACAATTTGCAGATTTTCAGGCTGTAACAACCTGAAACCACAGAAAGTAATAAAGAAAAAATAAAAAAAACGTGTTAAAGGAAGCTCCTGATTGCTATACTGTAGTATTCAATATCAATACCAGTTGTATACAAAGTACATGACTTCTCGATCCACTTAACCACAAAAAGAGGGACAACATGAACAGAACAACCAAAATCATCGGCTTACTCTGCGCGGCTTTTATCCTCCATATGGGATTTGCCGCCAACGCCAACGCAGATTTCAAAGTCGGCGTCCTCGCCAAACGTGGCGCGGCCAAAGCCATGAAAAAATGGGGCGCCACCGCCGCCTATCTGAGCCAAAAAACCGGTGAAAAATGCTCCATCGTACCATTAAAATTCACCGCCATCGAGCCGGCAGTCGCCACTAAAAAGATTGACTTCATGCTTGCCAACCCCGCTTTTTTTGTTGGAATGGAGAAGAAACACCATGTACGGGCCATCTCCACCATGATAAATTCCCGTGGTGGTAAGGCCTTAAAGAGTTTCGGCGGCGTCATCCTTGTCCGTAAAGACAGCTCGATCAACACCCTTAACGACATCAAGGGAAAAAAATTCATGTGTGTCAAGCGCTCCTCTCTGGGCGGCGCCCACATGGCCTGGCGACTACTGATGGACAACGGTATCAACCTGGAAAAAGACACCGCAGCCTTCATCGAAGGCGGCAAACACGACAACGTGGTCTTGGCGGTAAAAAATGGCTCTGTTGATGTGGGCACCGTCCGCAGCGACACCCTTGAACGGATGCAGGACGAGGGAAAGATCAAGATGAGTGATTTCCGCATCCTCCATCAAGTAAAGGATGACTTCCCCTTTGTCCACTCCACCCAACTCTATCCCGAATGGCCCATGGCCGCTCTCGCCTCCACCAATAAGGCGCTGGCCGACAAGGTAGAAGCAGCATTAATTGCCATGAAAACCTCAGATCCGGCTGCCAAGGCCGCCAAGATTGTCGGTTGGACAACCCCGGCTAATTACACCCCGGTTGCCGACTGTCTGCGGGCTATTAAATACGGCGCTTTTGCAGGAGAATAAAGATGCTACAAGGTTATGGCATTACTGCGAAATTCATCTCGCTTGTCTCATTACTGACCCTACTCTTGATTGCCGGATTGGTGACACAGATCAGCATCATTGCCAGAACCGCCCAACAAGATGAGGCCGACTCCTTTGTCGGCCTCATCAAGGCGGAACAAGCGCAGGAAGAAAAACTTCTTCACAGCAACCTCATCCGTAAAGGAGAATCCCTCGGCACATTGATGGCCAACGCTGCGGCGGGGCTTATTGCCGGATACGACTTTGCCGCCCTTGAACAACTGGTGCAAAGTGCTGATACCGATCCGGATGTGGTCTCTGTTGTTTTTTACGGCAAAGAAGGTAACCCCCTCACCCAAAAGCCTGCAGATGTCGGCAATGCTGAAATCATCCGCCATGATATCCTGTTTGAAGGGGATTCGGTGGGTAGTGTGGAGATCGGTCTAAGTCTTATATCAGTGCAGGAAAACATTGCCGCCATCACCAACCGAATCCAGACCGTGCTCGAAAAGAACCGCCAGAAAACAGAGGCCTCAAACCGCCACACCATCATCTTTTCGGCAATATCAACCATTGGCGGCGTCCTCATTCTCTGCCTGGTAATCTTCTTCAGCCTCGCCCGGCTGATCGTCAAGCCGGTTAACCGTATCATTCACGGCCTCAACAAGGGCAGCATGGAGATGGTCTCCGCTTCGGCACAAATTTCCGCAGTCAGCAACCAGTTGTCCGAAGGTGTCGCCAAGGAGGCGGCATCCATTGAAGAAACATCAGCCTCCCTTGAAGAAATCTCCACTATGACCCGCCAAAACGCCGAAAACTCTTCTCAGGCGGACAACATTATCAAGGATGCCAATCAGGTGGTGGGCACAGCCAATGAGTCCATGACCGAACTGACCGGTTCCATGGTGGAAATCACCCAGGCCAGCGAAGAAACCTCAAAGATCATCAAAACCATTGACGAAATCGCCTTTCAAACCAATCTGCTGGCTCTCAATGCAGCAGTTGAAGCAGCTCGGGCCGGTGAGGCCGGGGCAGGTTTTGCGGTGGTTGCTGATGAAGTACGAAATCTGGCCATGCGCGCAGCCGACGCGGCTAAGGATACCGCCGGGCTCATTGAGGGCACAGTCAGCAAGGTCCAGAGCGGCTCGCAACTGGTGGAAAAAACCAGTCAAGCTTTCGGCGAAGTCGCTGATCGTACCGCCAAGGCTGGCAGCATCGTTGCTGAAATCACTGTCGCTTCTCAGGAACAGTCTCAAGGCATCACCCAGGTGAATCAAGCCATGGGCGAGATTGACAAGGTAACCCAGCATACGGCTATGAATGCCGAGGAAGCAGCTGACGCCTCACAGAAGATGAACGGTCAGGCCAAGGATATCGAGAAGCTGGTCGAACAACTGGTGCTGCTGGTAAACGGCACCAAGGGGCAAAAGGCCAGCGGCAAGATATCGTACGGTGACATTGCCAAGGATGACAAATGTCAAACCCAGACGACACCAAAAGGAACTATCGACAAAAGAAAACAGTCGGACACTCTGCCGCCGCCCGCAGCCGCTAAACCCGTCACCAAGTTAACTGCGGCCAAGGACGTGATCCCCTTTGACGAGGATGATTTCGAGGATTTTTAGATATTCTGAACAAACTTTTAGATAAAAAAGGTGCATTGACGTTTCAGGACGCCGATGCACCTTTTTTCTTTGTGGCTCCGCCTTAAGGGTTTGGGCGCAGCAAGGAAGCAACCTTGGCCAACAAGCAAGCTGGCTCCACCGGTTTTTCAAGAAATCCCGTCACCGGCAGAAAATCACGGCTGATATCCTTTTCACTGAAGCTGAAACCGAGATTACTCAACTGATTAACAGCGGAAAGCATCAACACCGGCAGATGCTGCACTTCTCTGTCCCCGGCCAGCAGACGGGCGGCCTTGAACCCGGCTTGATCGTCACCGGGAAAAACCACATCAAGAATGATCAGGTCAGGGTGCGCCTCTTTCACCGTCGCCAAGAGATCGGCAGTGGTAAAACGCGCCACCACCAGATGACCATTGCCCTCAAGAACCATGGTCAGACTTTCCACCACATCCAGATCATCGTCGATGATCAATATTCTGGCCATTTCCTCCCTCCTTTTTTTCGCTCAAGCAACCTTGGCCGCCACCGTGGCGAAGGTCACCCTGACAACAGTGCCGTTTCCTACCTCGCTGCTAACCTGAATTTCAGCTCCCAACAAAGTGGAAATAGCTTTAACAATGGCAAGACCCAGTCCATCGCCTTCGCCATAATGATGAACAGCGGCAGGGGTTCGGTAATACTCCTCAAAAATCAAACCCACCTCTGCAAAACCAATCCCGATGCCATGATCACGCACAGAAACGGTAACCTGATTATCCGCCAGGGCCAGCGCAACCCCAACCTCACCACCGGGGCGGGAATACTGCACCGCATTGAGCAGCAGGTTTAAAAACAGGGTGCGCAAATGCTCCTCGGTAGCCAACACCCACACCTCTTCATCCGGCGGAACCAAATGCACCGTTATCTCCCGCCCCTGTCCCGCTGCAGTTGCCTCGGCTACCAACTCGGCCAACAGCGGCATAAGTGCCAGGGGGTGAAAAACCTCGTCTACTCGCACCGCCCCTTGCAGATTGCCCAGCCTGATGATGTCGCTGGTCATATTCAGCAGCCGGTCGCACCGCACCCCGATGCGTTCCACCACCTGGAGCGCTTTTTTCGGTAACGGGCCGGTATAGCCATCCCGCATGGTGGAAGCATAACTCCTGATCGCTGCCAGCGGCGCTTTCAGCTCATGGGCACCATGCAACACCGAAGACGTCTTCTGCCGACTGACGGCCAGCAACTGTTTGTAGCGCGTCTCAAGCTCCTCTTCATTGGCAAGGAGGCTCCGCCGAATCACCACCGCCAGATACCAGCAAAACAGCACACAGCAGACCAACGAGGCCAGATAACTTCCCAAGATCAACGGCGAGCTGACAATAATCTCCCGGTAGCCGGGGGTAAAGATGATCACCGGCGCCAACAGCCCGACAAACTCCAAGGCCAACGGCAACAACACCAGCCCAAGCCCCAGCAAGGCAATGGCCAAACTTTGTAGAGGCGGGAAATAGAGGGCCGCCAAAATACAGTTGGGCAAGAGCAGAAACATCACCGGCGTCTCCACACTGCCCAAGGCGTAAGCCACCACACTCAAAGCCAGATAATCGCCCACCACCTGGACCAAGCAGAGAATCCGTAAAGTGCCTGCCTCGGCGCGGCTCCGAACAACCAGGGCCTGCAAACGACGCTGGGCCAGGAAATTCGTCAACGCCAACGCTAGCCCCACCCACAGAAAACACTTCCCCGCCCGCAATGGTTCATTAACCATCGGCAACAGAAAAGCCACCGCCAGGCTTGCCAGCACGAAGAACCAACGCAATCGCACCGCCCAGTCGATGCGGGCCGCCATTTCTCGACAATGAAGGTCAGCGCTGGATCGCCCATCTGCGTCATTAATGCTTGGGCCATTCATCCCGCCACCCGTGATTGAATCATCTCCGCCACCGCGCTGGCCATGCCCCGCTGCAACTCCGGCAAAAGATTAACCATGGCCAAGGAAAGTTCCCCACCCATGCCAATGGTAAATGGCTGCACTGCAAAAACCCGCAGCGGCTCGGTATAGTTGAGGGCCGTGGCCAACTGAATCCCCTGCGCCAGACCAATGCCGTGGGTAGAAACCACACTCCCGGTGGTCAGATTAAGAACTTCTCGACAATCAAACACCCGAAAGGCACCGCCGGGAAGCCCCATCTCAGCGCAATCGACAATCAACACCGGGCAAGCAAGCTCCACCAAACGATGGGCCACTGCCGCCCCATCAAAATCTTCCCACAACTCCGCTGCCACCGCTTGATCAGCTTCTGGCCGATATTTTGCCACCAGGTGCAACCCCACTCCATCGTCTTGCCGATAACGGTTGCCAACCCCGGCGACAATTAACCCTGCCCCCTCAGACAAACTTCACATCCAGCATGTGTACGGAACAGGAGATGCAGGGATCATAGGCACGCAACAACATCTCCATCTTCAGCGCCAACTCATCCTGACTCATTACCGGTAACATTAACGGCACAAAGGCCTTCATGTCTTGCTCGATATTATTGATGTTCTGGCTGGTGGGAATAATGGCGTTGGCATCAAGACAACGGCCATTGGCATCGAAGCCATACTCATGGAAGAGAATACCGCGCGGCACCTCGATGGCGCCACAACCCCGGCCAGCCACCGGCTGATAGGTGGCCTCTTCCTCCACCAAGCCATCATTGAGCAGGTCCGCCAGCATTGCCAAGCTGTTATGGGTGCAGTGGACAATCTCCACCATCTGGGCGGTATTGTTGTGGTAGGGGTTAAAGCAGGGCGATTTAAGCCCCAGCTCGGCGGCGGCCTCTTGGGCTTTAGGGTGCAGTTGCTGAAAATTGTTATTCACTCGAGCCAGCGCCCCTACCATATAAGAATCCCGGTGCCAGCGCGACCACTTGGAGGTGGAATGGGCGACGGTAAACTCGTTGCTCACCTGCCGGTAATCGCCCACCGGCACGGTGGTGTCGATATCGGAACCACAGACCTCTCCATCGTAAAGGGCATACTCGTCTGGATGTTTTAATGACACATACTCGGTTTCCCGCTCATACTCTGGCACCTTCAAGGTCTTTATCAGCTCAAGCATCGCCTCCATCTCAGGAACCGATTGCAGCAAACGGGTATAGATTTCTTCAACCTTGCCAAGATCAGGCAATTTACGCCAACCATTTACGGTATTGGCAACAGGGTGCAAGGCACGCCCCCCCAAAACAGCGGTGTAATCATTGGCCAGCTTCTTTAGGGCCAGGGCGCGTTTGACCAGCTCCGGTTCGCGCTGGGCCAGGGGCAAGATACTGGCGGCGCCAAAAAAATCGGGTAGGGTGAGAAAATAGAGATGGAGGCTGTGGCTCTGCAAAAACTGTGATTCGTTCAACATTTTCCGCAGCCGCATGGTCTGATCACTGACGGTGATCCCCATGGCCGCCTCCACCGCCTTCAACCCTGCCAGTTGATGGCCCACGCAACAGATCCCGCAGATCCGCGATATGGTCTGCACCACCTCATGGGGTTGCATCCCCTTCACAAAGTTCTCAAAGAAACGATTGGCCTCAACAATCTCCAGCCGCACCTCTTCGACCTTACCCTGATGGGTATCAATACGAATGGAACCGTGCCCTTCCACCCGAGTGATATGTTCAAGGCGAATCTTGTAACTCTTGCTGTCACTCATCGCCGTACCTCCCCAGCATCGGGTTCGTTACTTAGATGCAGTCGGTAACGGTTTTGCACCGAGGTGATATCGATACCCATCTCCTTAAGCAACTGCCGGTGCGCCTTAACATTGGCGTAGGGCAAAAGGCCCCGGCAACCATCACAGAGATGACCACTGTTGATACAGATAGCATCACAGCCGCCAAAAGCAATGGGGCCGAAACAGGCCAGGCCCCGATCATAAACACACTCATTTTCGTTCTTTTTGCACTCCACACAGACGGCATTGGCCGGAAAAGAGGGCTCACGACCGGTGAGAAGAGATTTCAGCAGATGCAGAAACTCAGTGGGCTGCATGGGGCAGCCACGCAACTGATAATCCACCTTCACCACTTCATGAACCGCCCGCACTCGCGTATGGGTCCAGAGCGGCCAATATTCACCATCTACCTGCACCCGATTCCGATCTTCCTCGCCATACACCGCCTTGTAATTTTCAGCCGGGGCGACAAAGTTTGATCGGGCCTGAACATTGCCGTTACAGGCGCAAGCGCCCAAAGCCACCAACACCTTGCTCCGAGAACGGATATCGTAAAGCCGCTCAATATCCTGCTCGCGATGGATACTGCCCTCAATGAAAGCAATATCGTAGCGTCCTGCTTGTTCGGAAATGGCCTCGCGAAATTCCACCAATTCCACCTGAGCGAGGATGGCAAGCAAATCATCCTCGCAGTTCAGCAAGGCCAGCTGACATCCTTCGCAACTGGCAAAATCAAAAAATGCAACCTTGGGCTTCATGCCAGACCCTCCGGATAGTTTTGGATATCACTGTAGCGGAACACCGGCCCATCCTGACAGCAATAGGCCTGGTTGATTTGGCAGTGACCGCATTTCCCCACCCCACAGCGCATACGGCGCTCCAGGTCAACAAAGATTTGCGTGGCCGGGATCTGATGATGGGCCTCCAGCTCCAGCAAAACAAACTTGTACATCACCGGCGGCCCACACAGCACCACCATGGTGCGATTCTTATCGAGAACCAAACTGCCAATGGGGGCGGTAACCATCCCCACCTCACCATCCCACTGGTAATGGTCAGTGGAATCAACCAACTCGATGATCCGCACATTCTCTTTTTCGCGCCAGTCAGCAAGTTCATGGCGAAACAGGGTCTCAGCCGGACTGCGCGCCCCGGTAATTATGGTAATAGCCCCAAAACGCTGATGCGCGGCGATCATGGGCAGCAAAAGCGACCGTAACGGAACCAGTCCCAGGCCACCAGCCACGATTAACACATCCCGCTGATAAAATTCCTCCAAATCAAAACCAGCGCCATAAGGCCCCCGAATTCCTAAGGTATCCCCCACCTCCAAACCATGGAGCACGGCGGTGATATTACCCACCCTCCGAATCACCATCTCCAGGATATTGTCTTCCCGAGGCCCACAGGTTATGGAAATGGCACACTCGCCCATCCCCGGTACCGTCACCATCACAAACTGCCCCGGTCGATGCTGAAGAGGTCGCGTCAACTCCAGGCGAAAGAATTTCTCATTAACTGTACATTGCTCAATGGCAACAATCCGCCCGGTTTGCGGGAGATAGAGCCCGGCATCAACAAAAGCATCCTTGCTCATGACCCACCCCCAACTTCCACCGCGATATCATTGACCATGTTTAAAATATCAATATTGGCAGTACACTGGCGGCCACAACGTCCGCAACCAACACAAAAAGAACCCAAGCCGAACCGCTCCGGCAAATATTCGAACTTTCTTTTAAGCCGGTGCCGCTGCCGTTCGCCCACCTCTGCACGAAAGTTATGGGGTCCTGCCACCTCGGCAAAGGCGGGAATCATGCAGGAATCCCAAGTGCGGCTGCGACGGCCAGAGAAACCATCAAGGGACATCTCATCCCGCACCTCAAAACAATAACAGGTAGGACAGACCAGATTACATGTGCCACAGGAGTAACAACGTTCACCGTAACGGTGATAGACAGGTGACTCATATCCCTTACGCAACATTTCAGGCAAGGCTTCAGGTACCACCGCAAGCTCTCTACCAAAGGGAAGAGGGCGGGTACCTTCCGCCACCAATCGCCGTTCTTTGCCATCTTCGCAAAGAGAAAAAGATGCCTTGACCAATATTTCATCACCTCGAGCGCTTAAACTCTCAACCAGCACCCCTTCAGCCAACAAGGTAAGAAAAACATCAGCCCCATCCTGAGCGCCCAACGCTCCCACCGCTGAACAAAAGCACCGGGAATCACAAGGGGCAAGGCAATTCATGGCGATAATGACGGTGTTAACACGACGTTGGTGGTAGTAGGGATCAGCAGGTGCAGCCGCCATCACCGTGTCAAGTTGGGTAATTCCCTTGAGATCACAAGGCCTTACTCCGGCCAGCACCATGGGCGCCGACGGCTGTGGCGGCAAATAATGGCTAAGGCGGTCATCGCCCTGTTGGCTGGTGAAAAGGGTTTCGTCATCCGGCAATAGCCGCCTTCCCGGCGGGACAATAGTGGGCAGATAACGGTCAAAACAAATCTCATCTCTTTCGCCAAGGGGCAGAAAAGAATAATTAAACTGCCCCACCGACCGGGGCCAAAACAGATCCCGCTCCTTGGCCAAGAGATGCAGCCAGGTGCTGACCTGTTCTTCGGTTGCCAGATAACTGCCCAAAACGTATCGCCTCCAGATGAGATTTATGGTTCTACAAACTAGTGCCCGTCCATAAACGGTCTTTTCGGAGTCTCACAGGTTCGCTACCTGCCCGATCTCTGCGTCATGCTCAAAAATAATGCTCGGAGGTAAGCAAAACGAAGTGGAGATTCCGATATCAAATATATGCCTGTGCTTATTTTTTGAGCAGTCCTTGATCTCCAACAAAAATCCTCATTTATGGACAGACACAAACTAAGAATCAGTGTGCGAAAAACAGAACTCTCATGTCAAGGGTAATCGACCTGTTGCCCGCGATGAGAGCTGCAATCAAACAGGCCCAATACCCCATCACTAAACGATATTTGAGTTGGCAAGGAGGCACATTTATGCTATTTATTTGAAGTTGCCAATTTGACAATTAAAAACTTCGCCCAGAGGGGGACATATTTCCCCAACAAGCACCTCTTCAAAACGGCCCAGATGAAAAATATTCGTAACTTCAGCATTATCGCCCACATCGACCACGGTAAGTCAACCCTGGCCGACCGCCTGATCCAACATTGCAACATGGTCACCGACCGTGAATTCCGCGATCAACTTCTCGACAGCATGGATATCGAGCGGGAGCGGGGCATCACCATCAAGAGTCAGACCATCTGCCTGCCCTACACGGCCAAGGACGGTAAAAACTATATCCTCAACCTGGTGGACACCCCGGGCCACGTGGATTTCAGCTACGAGGTATCACGAGCATTGGCTTCCTGCGAAGGAGCCTTACTGCTGGTGGATGCGGCCCAGGGCGTGGAGGCGCAGACCTTAGCCAACCTCTACTTGGCCATGGAAAACGATCTGGATGTAATCCCAGTTATAAACAAGATCGACCTGCCAGCCGCCGACCCGGATGGAGTCGCCCTGCAAATCGAAGAGGATTTGGGCCTTGACGGCGAGCTGATCCAACGTTGCTCGGCTAAGACCGGGCTAGGCGTGGAAGACATTCTGGAAGCGGTGGTCAAACACCTGCCGCCTCCCAAGGGCGATCTGGATAAACCATTAGAAGCGCTGATCTTTGACGCCAACTACGATGCCTTCAGGGGAACCATTATCTCTTGCCGGGTGGTTGAAGGCCGCATCAAGGCTGGCGACAACATTAAGTTCATGTTCAACGATACTTGCCACAAGGTTGAAGAAGTTGGTCTCTTCCAACTGGCCCGCATCCCGCGTAAAGAACTTGTCGCTGGCGAAGTAGGCTATATCATCGCCGGTCTCAAAACGGTGAGTGACACCCAGGTGGGCGACACCATCACCCTGCGGGATAATCCTTGCGCACAAGCGTTGCCTGGCTACCAAGAAATCCAGCCGGTGGTTTTCTCATCGATTTACCCCATCTCCACCGACGATTACGAAGATCTGGCCACGGCCATGGAAAAGCTCAAACTAA
Source organism: Desulfurivibrionaceae bacterium (assembly GCA_030145325.1). GTDB lineage: Bacteria > Desulfobacterota > Desulfobulbia > Desulfobulbales > UBA5123 > UBA5123. Next base: position 18,233 of record JAQYVW010000022.1, on the reverse strand, counting down.
ACGATGCCGCCCTCACCTTCCAAAAGGATGCCTCCTCGGCATTGGGATTCGGCTTCCGCTGTGGTTTCCTAGGCCTTCTTCATCTGGAAGTGGTGCAGGAGCGCCTGGAACGTGAATTCGATATTCCCATCATCCTCACCGTCCCCTCTGTGAACTATTATTTTTACCTTGCCGATGGCAGCATGATTGAAGTGGACAACCCCGCCTATTTCCCCGACCCAGGCTCCATCACTCGCACCGAAGAACCGTACATCAAGGCCAACATCCTCATCCCCGAGCGCTATATGGGAGTGGTTATGACCTTGTGCATGGAAAGGCGCGGCGAGAACACCCACTACCATTACCCCATGCCAGGACGCATCGAATTCACCTGTGAGTTGCCACTGGCTGAGATAATCTACGATTTTTACGACCGCCTTAAGTCGGCGACTCAGGGCTATGGCTCCTTTGACTACGAACTCATCGACTATCGGCCCAGCGATCTGGTCAAATTGGATATCCTGGTTAACAGCGAAAAGGTTGACGCTCTATCCCAGTTAGTGCATCGAGACAACGCCCGCGCCAGGGGGTTGAACGCCTGCGAAAAGCTAAAAGAAGAGATCCCCCGGCAGATGTTCAAGATCGCCATCCAGGGCGCCATCGGCGGCAACATCATCGCCCGCACCACCATTGCCGCCTTACGCAAGGACGTTACCGCCAAATGCTACGGCGGCGATATCAGCCGGAAGCGTAAACTGCTGGAAAAACAGAAGGCAGGCAAGAAACGGATGAAGACCGTGGGTAATGTTGATATCCCCCAGCGCGCCTTTCTGGCGGTGCTCAAGTCGGACCAGTAGATCATTTGCCGCCAGAGTTAGTATCTGTCCATAAATGAGGAATTTTTGTCGGAGATCAAGGTAGGCAATGATGCAAACGGCCAGGAGAGGGGGGCTTGTTAACAACAAACTCGGCTAAAGTTCTTGGCCAAACAAACAGAACGGTTGGGATAAACAGCTTTACCCAGCCCCTCTCCACCCAACGCTGTAGAAGATACCACCACTGGCTCCATCGCGAAACGACAAACCATCCCCCTCCCCATATCCAGAGTCTCCCTAGCCAGTGCCTGCACCAGAGCCAATTTTTACTCATGGCACAAATAATTACCGAATCAGAACCCACCGTAACGAACAAGAAGGGCAATGGAACTGCCAATGAGAATCAGGCTGACCAACCGAACAAAATGCTCCCGGCTGAGGGTGAGATGGATGCGACCGCCCACTGCCATCCCGGCGGCTAGCAGCGGCAACCCCAGCGCCACTCCCATCAAGGTATAGCAACCATAGATGCCGCCCAGCAGGTAACTGATCAGACGAAAACCTCCGTCAAACATAAAGATCGTCGCCGCCGTGGCCCGAAATTCACTCTTATCCAGACCCCGCATGGTTAGATAAATGACATAAAAAGGGCCGCCAGTGCCGAACAGCGCTCCCACCATCCCGCCCAAAAAACCGGCCGGGACTGCCCAGCGCCGCGACCCGGTTAGTGGTGGCAGCGGCAGCAATGAATAAATGGCAAAAAGGAAGATGAATATCGCCAGAGCAACGGCCAATTCGACGGTGGGTAACCGCTGTAGAAAGAAAAGTCCTACCTGCACGCCCACAAAGGAAAAGGGCAGTAAAGGCAGTAGATCGCGCCAGCGCACCAATCTTCGCCCTTGCAAACCATGGGAGATGGAAGCGATATAATCCAGAAGCCCCACCACCGGCACCGCCACGGCCAGTGGCCATTGCATGGTCAACAACGGCACGGCGATGAGGGCCGAACCAAAGCCAGCGATGCCCCGGATCAGGTAGGCGAAGAAAAAAACCCCGGCGGCGTAAAGCGCGCCGGTTATGGTCAATAAGTTTTGCGGATCAGTCATAGGCCAAACCGTTCTCAGCCCCTTTCGCTGGCCCTGATCTGGCCTGGACCAGATTCCTTGGCAAAGGTCAAGGCCTCATCAGCCGCCGCCAGCAACGTATGATACGCAGTCTCGGGCAAAGGCGAGATGGCAGCCACCCCCATTCCCACCGACAACCAACCATCGGGCCCCTTGGCATAACGAATATCAAGATCGGCAACCACCCCCTGCAACTCTTCGGCAATGGCCATGGCACCAGCCAGGTCAGTGTTCGGCAACAACACCGCGAACTCTTCACCACCATAGCGCACCACCACATCACCGGCACGCCCCAAGGCCGCAACAAAGGCCGCAGCCATCTTTTTAAGGCCAAGATCTCCGCTGGGATATCCTTGTTCCATATTATAGCCCTTGAAATCATCGATATCGATAAAGATCAAGGCCACCGGCAACGCCTCCCGCATCCCGCGCCGCCACTCCTCCGCCAACAAGGAGTCGAGATGACGGCGATTACCTAGACCGGTCAAAGCATCGGTCTTATCCAACTGCTGCAACGACTGCTTGGCTGTGGTCAATTGCGCAGCCAATTCCAAAATCTCTTTCTCGCCAGACTTCCGCCGCCTGATTTCATTTTTTAAATACAGGATGGACTGTACCCGGGTCAAAATTTCAAGTTGCGTGAGTGGCTTGATAATATAATCGCTGGCACCTACCTTAAAAGCATCCGCCACTGAATCCATATCGTCTTTAAAGGTCACCATAACCACAGGGACATCTGTGAAGCGCTCCTCATCCTTAATCCGTCGGCAGGCCTCAATGCCGTCAATAACCGGCATCATTACATCCATCAGGACCAAATCTACCGCCATGGACTCGGAGGGCGACGCGCCATCAATCCCCAACAAGGCGAAGGCCTCCTGAGCAGAAATCGCAAAATGGAGATTATGAAAACCTCCCGCATTCAACATCTTACCCATGAGCATCAGAAAAGGGCGAGAATCGTCCACGATAAGAATACTGCTAGCCTGAAATGATTTCATAACCACCCCGCTCTATCAATTACATACCACCAGAAACACCAAATAAGACGGGCTCTGGAAATCCCAGAGCCCCATTTTTCTACAGGTTATCATTTTTTATTCCCACCGCCAACCAGTGAATAAAAACTGGCGGGCTGAACACTTTAGCCTCTGACCATAAATCCGTATCCGTCAACTTGGCTCCGGGTCTTAAGGAATGCCTTGCCCCCAGGTAAACAAATTGTGCTATATTCTGGTGAATATCGAGCATTAAAAATGCTTCTCTCTGCCCGGCATTAATCAACCCTCGCCAGTTATGGTTAAAAAAAACGGAGAAAAAATGTACCAACCCATCATCGGCACCCTTGGCTATATCCTCTCCCCGGACAAAAAAGAGACCTTGCTTGTTCATCGTAACGGTCGTCTAGAAGACCACCACCACGGCAAATATAACGGTCTTGGCGGCAAGATGCACAGCGACGAAGATGTGGTGGCCTGCATGCAGCGAGAAATTCGCGAAGAAGCGGGGATTGAATGTGAGGAGATGGTTTTACGTGGCACCGTCAACTGGACCGAGTTCGGACCAAACGGTGAAAACTGGCTAGGATTCATTTTTCGGATCGACCGCTTCAGCGGCATCCCTAAAACAGAAAACGAGGAGGGCCAGTTGCTTTGGCACCCCATCAACAACTTATTGGAACTACCCATGTGGGAAGGAGACCGCTACTTCCTGCCGCTGGTCTTTGACTCTGACCCACGTCCTTTTCACGGCCACATGCCCTATAAGAACGGCCACCCCTGCGGCTGGACCGTACATCGTCTATAACCGTTTCCCCGACCGGGGAATCAGATTACAACACTCAAAGATAACAATTCACATCAACGGTATCCACGGCGTTGGCAAACAGATAGTCGTTAACTTTCAACAAATCGTCCTTAGAAAGGGGCTGCCAAGCACCTGACTTTGCACAGTCAGGATACCGTTGATAAAAAACCCGATTCCAGGCCTGCATGCTTTTCGATTCGGTATGGAGAAATTTCGCCCCCTGGTCGTTGCCGCGATGATGACACCCCTTACAAACCTCCTGAAACAATTTATAACCCGTCCTCAGATTACTAAAGGTCAGATCCCGCACCCTGGCGGTCACCGGATCAAATCGCTTGCCAGGCCCGGCAATAACCGGGGATGCAATGGACGCCAGCAAAAGAAAGGCTACCGCAAATACCGCAAGTCTCTTCATAATCAATCCCCTCTGTTAATTAACCGATATTTAATCGCCAACAAATCACCGTTTACCGACAAGATGAAACAGCCTCAACGATAACAGATAATACGAGTTCGAATAACGTCGGCGTGGGCCTCGATTTCAGCGACCATCCCGGCAGGGATATCATTTTCCAGATCAATAATATTGTAGCCAATGGCACCATTACTTTCGTTATTATAACTGGCGATATTGACCCCATGGGCACCGATAATCTGCGAGGCAAAACCTATCATACCAGGGACGTCACGATTAATCATAATAAAACGGCAGCGTACATTGGCGGCGGGGATAGACTCCACGGTGGGGAAATTAACACTATGGGTGATGGTTCCAGATTCCAGATAACTTTTCAACTCGCTTACGGCCATGCAAGCACACTGTTCCTCAGATTCTTCGGTACTGGCCCCCAGATGCGGGGAAACAATAATCTTGGGATGATTGACAACTGCAGCGGAAGGAAAATCGGTGATGTAGCTTGCTAAACCGCCACTGGCAAGGGCGGCCAACACCGCTTGCTCGTCAACAATGGGCCCCCGAGCGTAATTGACTAGAATAGCTCCGGGCGGCAACTGCGCGAGAATTTCACGCTCCACCAACCCTTTGGTTTTGGCATTGAGCGGCAAGTGCAGGGAAAGGATATCCGCCTGATGCAAGAGGTCAGCAAGACTGCGACTGAGTCGGACCTGCGGAGACAACCCATGGATATTGCCAAGGGCCGGGGCCGGATCAAAACCGACAACCTGCATCTGCTGATCAACAGCGCGATTGGCAACCCGCACCCCAATCTGACCAAGGCCCAGCACGCCAAGGGTTTTCCCGGCCAACTCAAAGCCGCGAAAGGCTTTTTTTCGTTCCTCCACCCTGGAACTAATGGTCGCATCATCAAGACCAGCCAACCCCTGACAAAAAGAAATACCCTGATATATATTGCGGGCCGCCATCCCCAACATGATGAAGACCAACTCAGCCACCGCATTGGCATTAGCGCCGGGGGTGTTAAAAACACAAATCCCGCGCTGGGTAGCCTTCTCAACTGTTATATTGTTAACCCCGGCGCCAGCTCTCGCCACCGCCAGCAGAGACGGGTACTCATCACAATCAACCTGGCTGCTCCGAACTACGATCCCGTCTGGTGGCGAACCCTCAGGACCAAAGAGATAACCATCCCCAAAGAGATCAAGACCCTCTTGAGCGATGGTATTTATAACTTTAATCTTAAATTCAGGCATTGTTATCCTCCTCTTGCGAGCTTAAGGGTGTCGTGAATAATTAGTATTTTCGTTGGAGGTCAGGTAAGCGAAGCCACAAAAGTCCCTAAAAAAAAATTGGGCCACATCCATGCTAACAGATGTCGCCCATTCAATCCAGACCAGCCAGACTATTCAACAACCTGGCTGGATTACAAAACACTCATCACCAAAGATCGCAAATCAACCAACACAAGCCTGGGAACGGCCATTGGCCTTAGCCTGATAAAGGGCCTCGTCGGCCCGCTGCAACCATTCTTCAGTGGAAAACCCAGGCTGCCACTGCGTAATACCGATACTAACCCCGAGCCGAGGCGCACCAGGCGCCTGAATCGCCAACTCATTAACGGCGGTACAGAGACGATCGACAAGGATGCGAGCATTATTAATCTCGGTTTCAGGCATCAACAGTTGAAACTCATCTCCACCGATCCGCACCAATAAATCACTGGTTCGCACCATTCCCGACATGGCCTGGGACACCATCCGCAAAACCTGATCCCCCTTGGCGTGACCAAAAGTATCATTAATCTGTTTAAAATAATCAAGATCCATACTTGCTAAGGTTATGGGACGTCCATGCCGTCTGGCGCTCTCAACCAGAGGCCCAAGGCGATCCTCAAAGACCCGGCGGTTAGGCAGCCCGGTGAGGCTGTCACGACGGGCCTGCTCAAAGATATCCTCATACTCGACGGCTCGATGCAACGGTTCCTGCAAAACGGACAATCCTTCCTCAATATGCTCAATCTCACCACCGTCGATCATCCCTTCCTTCCGCAACAGCATCAACCGACCACCGCCATCACAATCAGGCACCCGCCAGCAGTAAACAAAGAAACCGTCTTCCAGCCAGTAACGTTCACCGCCCCGGCAATCAAGCTGACCAATCATCTTATCGGCCGCCATCATCACCTGCCGCCGATCCGGCCCATGGCAAGAACAAAACATATGGCGACGCCCCTGGGAGGGATTATCGTAGGCGATCAGGTTATGATCCACCACCGGCATCAGCCACACCGAGAAGGCTTCAACCATACTGGATAAATCCAAGGCCCCGGCCAAGCGAGCGTGGAGATCATTAATCTTAACCAACCACTCAGAGTGACGCCGGTAACGATCAAGCTCTACCCTCAGATTATGCATATCAGCATGCACTGGGATATCGGCGATCAAGGCAGAATCATTGACAACTGAAAGGGCTGCATCCATGGCAATAAATCCTTTGTCTATAATAAAGGGGGATAATTCCCAAAATTAACTACACTTGGACTTCTATTTTATGCCAAATCCATGCCACCCATGCCGGACGAGGAACAACAACCACCTAACCATCCAGAACAAAAGCAAAAACCCCTGGGCTCGACATTAGCCCAGGGGGAAAGGATAGCAACGCCACCCGGAAGAAACTGCCATTACCGCAACCCCTGACCCGGCGGAGTTTTCCGGGTATCCCTTGGCCTAAAAAAGAGAAACTGGCAATATCAGCTCCTTGACAGCCCGTCAAAAAGATGACCAACAGTCGACCAGTCTCCCGAACCACAACAAATAGGGTTAGTAGCTGTCTGTTCTACCTACTCACCGATTTGTCACTCCTCCACCTTCATGATCTTCCAACGCCCCATGTCCATAAACATGGGCAGGTTGTCGACAATCTGCTTCTGTTTTGGTCAACCAGAACAAGCAGTTGTAAGGCGGTTTCCTGGAACCTCCCTTCTTGCAAGTCATTATCGCGCTCAGCCCACTTTCATTTACCTCAGCTTCGTACTTGAAGGGAAGATACCCTTACGGCATATCAAGTCACCTCGTTGGTGGTAGTTTACTGTTTGCAAGCTCACCCTATCTTCTCGTTCTTACGTGGACAATGAGGTTTTTTGTGTTTTATTGACGGTGGTTCAGGACTAAGCAATATCATTAGGTATTAGGATTTAGATTTGTTAAGGTGTGTAACATATTGAGACAATCATCAATGTTTAATTAAGCAACGAGACTTGCCATGAATCAACAAAGTAAAAAAATCCCCAACCTCCTCACCGGAATCCTCTTCAGCCTCCTCACCTTCTTCCCCCAATCCGGACTGGCTGCCGTGCCCGGAGAGCAACTCTGGCATGCCTTGCTGCCCACAGAGTTCGGCTCCACCTGGTCAACACCGGTGGTGGTGATGGATCGGGTCTTTCAGCAGGATCAGGACGGCGGTATGCATTGTTATGACGCTGGTAACGGCGCGCTGCTCTGGTCCACGGTATTATTGGCAGATTCATGGCCTACCTCATCACCAGTTTATCGCAACAGCAAGCTTTACGCTTTAGCCGCAAACAAGTTGTTCAAGGTGGATCCTGGTTGCGGCGCGGTGGAAGCTATATTCACCCCGGAGGATGACAGTTTCATGGCCAATCTGGCTCCTGCCATCTCCGACACCATGGCCTTTATCGGCACCAACACCACCTTTTTCGCCATTGATCTCGTTACTTTCGAGGTGGTGTGGAGCAAACCAATTGCCTACGCCCAGCCCCTGCTTGCCGATGACCGGATCTATCTCTTTGCCGATAAACTTTACTGCCTCAACAACACCGACGGCGAGGAAATGTGGCAACTGCCCCCCCCTTCCGGCACAATGTTTCGCTTGGGGGCAATGTCCGGCGATATTATCGTCGCCCATACCAATAAGACAGAATATCCGGATTATTTGCCTGCCAAGCTGCATGCCTTCCAGATAAGTACAGAAGCAACGGTGGCTCCTTCCGTGCTCTGGTCTTACGAATACCCAGGCGGTACTTATGCCGACAATGCTCCTCCCGCCATTGATGGTGAGATGGTCTTCACTGCCACCAGAGAGGGAGTGTTGCGCGGTTTTACCCTGACCGGTACCGGCACCCCAGTGTGGGAGAGAACCATCCGGGCCAGTGGCAGCGCGCCAGCCCAGCCAGTGGCCATTGACGGCAAGGTTCTTTTTCAAGATGAGATGATCCCCAAGGCTGAGGTGCTACCGGGCGAGACCGACACCACCGATACCGCCATGGTCTGCGTGCAAGGAGCCGACGGAACAGAGATATGGAAAACCATCGTTCCGGACATGGCCATGGCTTGGGGAACACCTGCAGTAGCAGACGACAAGGTTTATGTGGCCACCGATTGGGGTAATGGTCTCTATGCTTTTTATGGCGGCAGCATCGCTGGCAACTGGCGAATGGTCAGGCAAAACCCGAACCAGAACGGTTCCAGTTCGGGTTGGCAGAAAAGTCTGTTTAACGCCCCCTGGCTCTTGGGCGGCGGCGGCGACAACCCCAATACAGCCTTCGGAGCCAGCGATCAGCCACCGAGCCGGGTGGGCTTCCCTGAGTATCAGGTGAACACCGCCTCTCTCAATCTGGTCTTGCAGGGTTCCATGTTTTGGATGAAGACCCGTGGACCTTCAATTGCCGCTGGCCTTACCTATAATGCCGACCCATCCCAGTCGTCGGTGATGTTCGGTCGGAGCTGGCGTTTTGATTACGAGTCCACCATCTCCTCCTGTAACGCCAAGACCCTCCAATTAAAAAAAGGTTCCGGGCAGGCATTAACCTACTCCACCGACATTGATCTGACTGATCCAGATACCCCGCCCTCCTATCCGGTGGAAATGAAGCCACCCACCGGTAACTTCGACAAGATGACCGTCCGTGACGGCTATATCGACTGGTGGGAAAAGAATAGCCGCTTCACCTATCGTTATCAAAAAAGCACCACCCCCGATCTTAACGTCTATTATCTCAGCAGCATCACCGACCGCAATGGCAACGCGGTGACCTTGGAGGTGAATCTGAGCAACGGGCAAATCAACTCCATAGCCGATCCGGCTGGCCGCACCTTATCCTTTGCATATGACCCCACCACCAACCATTGCACACAAATCACCCTGCCTGCCTACGCAACCAATAATAGTTCAACGTGGGAAGCCACCGTTCTTTTTGCCTACGAACCAACCAGTGGCAATCTCGTCACGATCACCGATCGCGACGGCAATGAGGCGGCGTATGAATACGATGAAGATCATTTTCTCACCAAGATGACCATCGATGATCGCTGGACTTCCTTTGAATACCAAATCCGGGGCTCCGGCATGGGTAAGTATGTTGCCAAGGTCCAGGACAGTGACAACACCTGGGAAGCGTATGAAATTCTCCGGGCCGACCCGATCAAGATCCGGCGGACTAGCCGTTTTGGACGGGCCAGAATTTTTGAGAGCAAGGACGGCCAGACCAGCGCAGTCACCGATCCGTTGGGCAACCTCGCGGCGGTTACCTTTCTCAACAAACTGCCGGTGAGCTTCTCCGATCGTAACGGCAAGATTGAAAAGTTTGAATATGACAACCGCGGCAACGTCAGCAAACAGACCGATGCCGAGGGCAATAGCACCACCTTTTACTACGACCTCAAGGACAACCTCACCTCCCGCCGAACCCCGTTGAATGCCACCTGGTATTACTCGTATGACAGCAATAGCAACCTCATTCGGATGACTTCCCCATTGGGATACATAACCGCTTTGGCCTATAACAGCAGTGACGGCCAGATAAAATCAACCACCGATGCCAAAGGCGCAATCACCCTGCTGGCCCATGATGATTATGGCAACCTCACCTCCATCACCGATCCACTCGGCAACCTCACCTCCTTTTCCTTTCGCGATTTCGCCGTCGGCACCAACTCTTACTGGCGCTGTCGCAAGATTACCGATGCCTTGGGCCAAATCAAATATCTTGACTATGACAATCTGGATCGCCTCACCAGAGTGACCTATGATGATGTAAACGACGGCCCCTTTTATAAAAATGAGTTTGATGCCTTTGCCCAAACCGCCTTCACCGATGAAAATGGCAACCGCACCACCGTGAATCGTAATCGCCACTCCTTTATCACCCGTCAAACTCCCCCCCTGGGCAACGCAACCACTTTTACGTATGACTCCGACAACAATCGCACTGCGATGACCGATCCTCTCAATCGACGCACGGAAACCACCTACGATGATGACTCTCGCCCCACCCGGGTCACGGATCCTTTGGGCGGCATTGTCCGCCGGACCTATGACAAAGAAGGGAATCTGGTCACCCTCAAGGATCAACGAGATAACACCACCACCTTCACCTATGACGATAACGGGCGTCTTCTCACCACCACCGACCCCTTAGGCAACGTGGTCACCCATGTTCGTGACCAAGAGGGACGGATTGTTTCCACCACCAATGCCCGGGGACAGGTGGTGGCATTCACCTATGATCAGGATGGCCGTAAAATCCGCAAAGATTATGACGGTACAGAAGTGGCATCATACACCTACAACGAGGTGGGCAACCTCACCGCCATGGGTGACGCAACGGGTACCATTGCCTATACTTACGACGCACGCAACAAGGTGACAGCCATCACCTATCCAGATGGGCTTACCGTAAGTTACACCTATGATGCGCTGGGCAACCCAGCCACCATCACCTATCCCGGGGCGATAACGGTGGTCATTGGCTATGATTCGTACAATCGAATTGCTATTCCGTCGGCCTTCCGCAATACGCCCGAGCTTGAATTTCGTGAAAACAGGGAGCGAGGCAGGATGGTGACCTCAATGACCTGGGGAGATCAATCCGCCAATTTCACCTATGATCCAGCCATGCGGTTGACTGCGGCTAGTCGCTCCAACCAGACCGCCACCACCTATACCTATGACGCCAATGATCGCTTGACCGGTGTCGAGCACACTTTCCCTGCCTCGGCGCCGCTTACCCTGGCCTATACCTATAATGAGGCCGATGCCACCACCAGCATTACCGATAGTAACCCGGTGACTTCGCAACCTCCAGATCTGTCACAAACGGCCGATTATAACAGTGCCAATCAGATTGTCAGCCTGGGCGGCGAAGCATACGACCACAACGCTGACGGCAACCTGGCCAGCATGGGAACACGGTTCAGTGCCACCTATGACCAGGAGAATCGACCACTCTCGATCAGTAGAAATGGTGAGACCATAACCTATCAGTATAATGGGCTTGGTCAGCGGGTCAGCCGCACCGTTGCCGAGGAGACTCGCTTGGCGCATTTTGATCGTGACGGCAAACTGCTCTTTGAAACCGACACCACCGGCACCGTGACCGCCATGCACATCTATGCCGGGCAACGCCTGTTGGCCTCGGGCACAGCAGCCACCGGCTTTCACTTTTACCATTTTGACCGCAACGGCAATACCTTGGCTGTTTCCGCTGCCGACGGCACTATTCTTGGTCAATATGCCTATGCGCCCTATGGGGAAGTGACCACCAACAATCCTGCATTAGAGAATCCCTTTACCTTTGTTGGCGCCCATGGCGTGATTGACGAAGGAGAAGGCCTCTTTATGATGAAAAAAAGATTCTATGACGCCAACGTCGGCAGGTTTATACAAAAAGACCCCATCGGATTTACCGGCGGGATCAATCTCTATCAGTATGGAGCTGGTAATCCTGTCGATTTCATTGACCCTGAAGGCGACTTTTTTGCCTTGACCATGACCTTGCTGGCGGCAGGCATGGCCTATACAGGCTATAAGGTCGATGAAATGCTTGAGGAGTCGAATAAAACCAAAGTCTCGGTAGAGAAATTTGTCAAAAATGTCTCCAAGGGAAAAGTAAAAGATGAAGATTATCGCGAGGTGCGAGAAGGAGTAAAGAAAACAGCGGCCAAGGGGGCAGAGGTTGCGGAAGCGGCTCCTCTGACCTCGGCTAAACCGCCAATGGGTTTGGCTGGCAAAGGCGATGGCGGAGTCGGTGAAGTCTTTGACTTCTTGCTCTCCAACCCGCTGAAGGCCTTTGAAGACGGCGCAGAATTTCTTTGGACCGGGAACTGAAAATGACGACTAATAAGGGTTTAAAAATGATGCCCCCATCTGGACAGCGGAATACCGCCCTGCACACCGTATTCGCGCTGATCGGGATGATTCTTTATTTGGCAGTGGCCCTCCCTGCCTTGGCCGCCACCTTCTCCTATGACGACTTGGGCCGCCTCCTGCGGGCAGATTACGGTAACGGGGTCACTTACCAATATACCTATGACGCAGCAGGCAATATCATCACCTTGGTCGCCATGACCGATCATGATAATGACGGTTTCGCCGACAGCATCGACATCTTTCCAGATGACGCCGGTGAATGGAGTGACTTCGATGGTGACGGCATCGGCGACAATGCCGATCTGGATGATGATAATGACGGTGTTCCTGACCTTAATGATGCCTTTCCTAACAATGCCACGGAAAACCATGATGCCGACGATGACGGCGTAGGAGACAACAGCGACCCCGACGACGACAATGACGGCATTGCTGACGCAGAAGACCTCGATGATGACAACGATGGGATGCCGGATAGCTGGGAATCCGCTTACGGACTTGACCCCTTACACCCTGATGGCGGAGAAGACCTGGATGGCGATGGAGTCACCAACTTTGACGAATACCTTGCCGGCACCTCCCCAACAGAAAACAATCCCATCATTTCCGGCAGGGTAACAAATGGTGCCGGCTTGCCGGTTAGCAACATCTTGGTGGAGGCATGGGATGGTTTTAAATCTTCTGTTGCTATTACTAGAGCCGACGGCTTTTATAGCCTTTCGGTGATCCCCTCTGCTGCATACCGGGTGATGGTTAATGGCGCCAACCAATATGTGTCGGCAATTTATGACAACGTATTCCTCTGGGATGACGCGACCCTGGTGGACGTCTCTGCCGGGTCACGCTCAGGAATTGATTTTTCCATTGCTGAAGGACTGACGATAACGGGAACAGTCAATGGCCTGGCAGTTGATGAATCTGCCGAGATTTACGCATGGAGTGACTCCAGCCAAAGCTGGGCCTATACCGTGCTGAATGGTTCTGGTAGCGGTTCTGAGGCCTTTGTTCTCGGCGGGTTGCTAAACGCCCCTGATTACGATATTTATGTCCAGCCCGCAAATCATGCCGGAGGCTACCTCCTACCAGATAGTCACCTAGGCAGTTGGGAGCAGGCAGCAACCATTTCGGCCACTACCGCCGGGCTTACCGTGGTTTTGGATACTGGCCGATCCATCTCAGGAACCCTCTACGGGCTGACAGCAGGTGAGACAATCTGGGTTACCGCCTGTGGTGAAGACTCCCGGCTTTTCAACAGTGTTGAAGTAACGGCAACTAGCAGTGACACCTCCTTTATCATTGGCAACTTGCCCCCTCTTGACGACTACTTTGTTTCCTTCAGTAGCGACCGATATCTCGGTGGTTTCTACGGAGGCATTCAAGATGGCAACGCCACCAGCCCGACCTCTTGGCAAGCTGCGACGGCCATTAATACCACCGTCGCCGACCAGGACAATGTCAACGTCATTTTCAATGACGGAGTCACCATTAGCGGCTGTCTTACCGGCCTTGCCAGTGGTGACCGGGCGGAACTAAGCGCCTGGAGTGAATCCACGGACGGCTGGGCCAGAGTTTTGATCACCGGCACCGGTGAAGAAGTAAACTATGAACTCTCCGGACTTGCTCCAAACTCAGACTATCGAGTATCCATAAATGCATCTGGATATGTAGCTGGTTTTTACAGCCCGACGGGTATCACAGCTCTAATGGGAGCTGCCACTACCATTGATGCCTCCACAAGTGCCACCGGCATCGATTTCATCCTTGATGCCGGACAAAGTATCTCCGGCCTTGTTTCAAGTCTTGATCTCGGCGAAAAGGCTTGGATAGAAGCATTGAGCAATAGCACCGGAAGTTGGCGTACCACCAGCGTCGTTGGTTCCACATCAGCCGTGACATATTCCATTACCGGCTTGCCATTAGCCTATGATTATCAAGTGACCGTCTTGCCTGAAAACCATGCCAGTCGTACCGTCACCAATGTGGACAACAGTTTCAACCCCACCAACATCAATTTTATTGTTGGACCAGGATACTCCATTACCGGCCTCATCTCCGGAGCCACCGCCTATGAAAAGATAACGGTTTATGCTGACAACCTCACCTCCGGCAACCGTGAATCGACAACCGTCTGGGCAAATGCCTCGGGCGAGGCCACCTATGAAATCAAAGGTCTTGGGGCTGCTGCTGATTACAAAGTACGGGTAGAAACCTCAACAAAAGTGGTCTTTTTCGGCGACGTCAGCAATGCAACCGACGCCACCATGATTAATTTAACCGACGGCAACTCCACCGGTCGAGATTTTCACCTCAACCTGATAGCCACGGCTACTATATCCGGTACGGTTGCGGGGGTAACAGAGAACAGCATGATCTGGATTGATGCCTGGGATGTAAGCAACGGCAATTGGAACGGTAGCCAACGCCGTGGCAATGGTGACTTCAGCATCTCCCTCCCTGCCGACAGCACCTATAAACTGGCCTTGTACGCCGAAGGATTTGTTGATGCCTTCTATGTCGGGGTCAATGGTAATGACCCAACAGAGGGAGATCTTTCCCCGGCGGTTGCCGATGCGATATCCATTGACTTGAACGGTGGCGACGTCTCCATCGCCACCCTGACCATGACCAGCGGCTACACTTACAGCGGCAAAGTCTATTTTGACCTGAACGGCAATGGCGTAGCTGACAGCGACGAAATGGTTGACGGTGCCATGGTAGAAGTTTCCGACGGGTCTCTGCTTAGAAACAACAGCACCGACACCAGCGGCACTTTCCAGATCAACGGCATGCCAGCCGGTAATTATACCGTAACGGTGCGGTGTCTGCGCGGCTCACACAGTACCTCTCTAACCGGATTTTCAGCAGATATCAGTGATGCCGAGATTGTCATCGACAATACGGCAAATACAATCCAAGGTACGGTAACCGCCTCAGACAGTCCTGTGATTAACGCGGTGATTCGAATCTTTGCCGAAGACCCAGCAGGAAGTTTCATCAACGCTGTTATAACTGACAACAACGGCCAATACCAATACACCGGTCTAGATGCAGGCACCTACACCGTTCAGGTGGACCGTTATGGAGACGGATCCATTATCTCCACCGCAGTCGTGGAAATGTCCAGCGAATCCAGTGTTACCAATGATGTTCTCTGGTAACACTGGATTCCAGCTAAAAGATGACAAGCAGTTTGACCCCTCAGCCAAATTGCGATAATTTCATCTATGGAGGCTGCCCAAAGCATCCATAGATTTCCTCTGCGTATCATGAGAATTTTTCAACCTGGACACCGGAAAGTAGTTAGTAACAAAACCAGGCACATTGCCAACCCCATCCTGTTGTTTTTACTAATCATTTCACTATTAGTATTTTTTTACTCTCCCCAAAGTTTAAGAACTAAGCTTTTCAATAACAACTAGACTCGATCGGCAAACCTGACCATGGACATAATTCACCTCGATATGGACGCCTTTTTCGCTTCGGTGGAGATGCTGGACAATGCCGAACTGCTTGGTAAACCGGTCATTGTCGGCGGCAGTATTCGACGCGGAGTGGTTTCGGCAGCTTCCTATGCCGCCCGAGCCTTTGGGGTCCATTCCGCCATGCCCATGGCCATTGCCCGCCGTCGCTGCCCGCAAGGAATCTTTCTGCCGGTACGGATGGAACGCTACCAAGAGGTATCAACCGTCATCCAAGGGATCTTTCACCGTTTCACTCCTCTGGTGGAGCCACTTTCTTTAGATGAGGCGTTTCTTGACGTCACAGGCAGCACCGCCCTGTTCGGCTCCCCAACGAAGATTGCCGCTGCCATCAGGGAATTGATCAAAGAAGAAACCGGTCTCACCGCCTCGGCCGGAGTTGCATCCTGCAAACTGGTGGCGAAAATCGCCTCTGATCTAGACAAGCCCAACGGTTTTACGGTGGTAAGACCAGGCGATGAACAGGGTTTCTTAGCTGAACTAGCCATCGAAAGATTATGGGGGGTGGGCAAGAACACCCGCAATAGTTTGCGAATGTTGGGGGTAAAAACCATCGGCGACCTAAATCAGTTGCCCAAAGAACTCCTGGAAAAAAAATTCGGCAAAAACGGCCTCAACATGCACCAAGCCGCCTTGGGCATCGATCCAAGAACGGTGACAGCAACCAGATCCATCCAATCAATCGGCCAGGAAGAAACCTTCAGCACCGACCTTAAAGATCTGACCAGCATCCACCGGGAACTTCTTGCTCTAGCGGTAAAGGTCGGCCACCGCCTGCGCGCACAAGGTCTTCGTAGCCGCACCATTACCGTTAAGGTCAAGTATTACGACTTCCAACAGATCACCCGCTCGCTAACCATGGCCGAACCAACTGACGACCAACAAACCATCTACAAACTTGGCCGCAACCTGCTTGAGAAAACCGCTGCCGGACGTAAACCGATTCGACTGCTTGGGGTAACGGCGGCTAACCTTGTCGCCAATAACGCCACCCAGCAACAACTGCTTTTTCCCGCCGCCAACCAACAACGTCGCCAACTTAACCAGGCCATTGATCTTATCAGCCAAAAATTCACCCCCAACACCATCGGCCCTGGGACTCTGCTTTGAGTCCAGCCCCCCCCAAACAACCCCTTGAAGATATGCGTAAATATTGATAAGTTGCCAGATTATCGTGCAAGCCATCCATAAAACATCCACAGCGAGAACTACCCCTTGAGCAAACAACGCATCCTGGTCACCGGCGCTGCCGGCTTCATCGGCTCTCACCTTATCCAGCAACTACTTGCCAAGAATATCAGTGTTGTCGGCGTTGACAACTTCAACGATTATTACGACCCCACCCTCAAGCGGGCTCGCCAGGCACGATTCCTGACCCATTCTGCCTACACGGCGGTGGAGATGGATATTGCCGATCGCAATGCCATTGCCAAGCTCTTTGCCGATTACCAATTCGACGCGGTGGTTAATCTGGCTGCCCAGGCCGGAGTACGTTATTCCCTAGAAAACCCAGCATCTTATGTCGATACCAATCTGGTGGGCTTCGCCAACCTCTTGGAAGGATGCCGCCATGCCAAGGTCGGCCACTTTGTCTTTGCTTCTTCCAGTTCGGTTTATGGCGCCAACACCAAAACACCTTTCTCCGTCCACGACAACGTCGACCACCCAGTTTCCCTCTACGCTGCGAGCAAAAAGGCCAACGAGCTGATGGCCCACTCTTACAGCCATCTTTACGGATTACCTTGCACAGGGTTACGATTTTTTACAGTTTACGGCCCCTGGGGCCGACCAGACATGGCGTACTTCCTCTTCACCAAGGCGATTCTGGCCGGAAAGCCCATCGACATCTTCAACCATGGCAAGATGAAACGTGATTTCACCTATATTGATGATATTGTCGAAGGGGTCATGGGAGTCATTGAACACACTCCCAGCCCAGCCCCAGACTGGAACGGAGATACCCCCGACCCAGCCACCAGTTACTGCCCCTACCGCATCTACAACATCGGCAACAACCAGCAGGTGGACCTGATGCGCTTCATTGAGGTGTTGGAAGATGCATTGAGTAAAAAAGCGGAGAAAAACTTCCTACCCATGCAAAACGGGGACGTACGGGCTACCTATGCAGACATTGACGATCTGGCCAGAGACGTTGGCTTTTCACCAAAGACGACAATAGAAGAGGGACTACAACATTTCGTCCATTGGTACCGGGAATACTACCAAGTAAGGTAGTTAGTGTCTGTCCATAAATGAGGATTTTTGTTCGAGATCAGGTAAGCGAGTATCCGAGACTCCGAGGCATGCGAAAAAAATAAGCGCAGGCATATGTTTGATATCGGAGTCTCCACTTCGTTTCGCTTACCTCCGAGCATTATTTTTTGAACATAACGCAGAGATCGGGCAGGTAGCGAACCTGTGAGACTCCGAAAAGACCATTTAT
>JAQYVW010000021.1 GCA_030145325.1 Desulfurivibrionaceae bacterium | reverse complement strand
GCTTGACCCCACCGGTTGCTTCCTGCACATTTTTAGTCACCCGGCTAATCTCATAATTTCTGGTGACATTATTACGCTGATAGCCACTGGCCCCATCGCTACCCTCACCACTACCGGCAAAGGTGGCGAGATTTCCTTTCACCCCGGGAATCCCCTGCGGCTGCGAGTCGCCACCCTGATCATTCTCACGCATAACCTGCTCGCTGCGCACCACCTTACTCTCGGGATCAAAACTTTCCTCAGTAACATTTCTTCGACTAAAATCCATCTCCGCTGTTATCCGAGCCCTGACATGATCAACGCCAACCGCTTCTTCAAGCATCGCCTCCACCTTTTTGCGGAGTCCTTTTTCTATTTTTAGCTGATACTCAAGCTGGGTGGCGGAAAGCAGAGAAGTTTCATCACCTTCCTGTCGAAAAAGAAGACGCCCGGCAGTATCAACCACGGTGATATTTTCGGCAGTAAGCCCAGAGATAGCGCTTGCCACCAGATGAACGATACTCTGAATTTGATTCTGAGAAAGCTTTTTACCCCGGCGCAAACGAACGCTCACCGAGGCCGTGGGTTGTTTCTGATCTTCAATGAACACCGATTCTTTGGCCGTGGCGATATGCACCCTCGCTTCATCAACCTGATCGAAGGTGCGAATGGTTCTGGCCAACTCCCCCTGCAAGGCACGCTGATAATTAAGCCTCTGGACAAAATCGGTGGTGCCGAGATTGGTCTTGTCGAAAATCTCGAAACCAACCCCGCCACCGCGCGGCAAACCTTCACCGGCCAAATTAAGCCGAACCTCATACACCTGCCCGCTGGGAACCATAATTGCGCTGCCATTACCGGCAAGCTGATAGGCAACACGCTGTTCTTTGAGACGCGCAACAACCTCAGAGGCATCTTGCTGGGTCAAACCACTATAAAGAACCTGATAATCTCCAGACTGCCCCCCCCCTCTGAAGACCAAGGTCAGAAGTCCACCCAGCAAGACGGCAAGCACCACGCCGCCAATAATCTTCTGGGTCATACTAACCCCGGAAAACATTGCGCTGATCTGACCAAAAATATCCTTGCCTGCTGCCATCAATTCACCTTTCCTGCTTCAAACCGTCAACCCCAAACGTAACCATACCAAGCATCCTCACCACCCGGATTACAACGGCGTCCTCATTACCTCTTTATACGCCTCAAGCACCTTTCCCTGGACCTTGGTGGCAAGCCGAAAAGAGATATCCGCTTTTTCCATGGCGATCATGGTCTCATGAATATTAGCGTGCTGCCCACTGGCCAGACCGGTAATCATGGTATTAGCCTCTTGCTCACTTTTATTTACGGAGGCAATGGCATCTTTCAATACTGCCCCGAAACCACCAGCGGCAGATGACTCACCAGTTTGCTTGCTGATGCCTGCCGTTACAGGACTGTTAGCCAATCCTTTTATCATCATGTCACTCATCGCCATCTCCTTGATCAAAAAAAATCAATCCTGAATCCATTATCGGCTGATATCCATGGCCTTCAAAGCCATACTTTTGGCCGCGCTCAACGCCGTTACATTGGCCTCGTATGCCCGCCGCGCATTCATCATATCAACGGTCTGTTCAACAATATTAACATTGGGCATCTGGACGATACCATTGGCATCGGCATCGGGATGGGAGGGATCATAAATCTCACGAAAAGGTGTCTTGTCTTCAACCACCTTGACCACCTCGACCTTGCGTAACCGCTCATTGCTGGATTCCAAGGTATCTTGAAAAGATTTAGCCAAAGGCTTGGCGGCAAAAACAACCGACTTGGCTCGATAAGGACCGCCCTCGATGGTTCGGGTGGTATTGGCATTGGCCATATTCATGGCCGTAATATTAAGCCTGGCCCGTTCAGCCTTCAAGGCAGAACCACTAATTTGCATTGCGGTCAGGATATCCATTTATTATTTCCCTCCCTCATCAATGGCATAACGAAGCCAACCCAACTTCTTGGTTATCATCTTCGTCGTTACCTGATACATCAACTGATTCTCGGCGAGCTTGCCCATCTCTTCATCAAGGTCCACTGGTCGCTCTTCCTCAGCAAAAGAGCTGGACTTACTTACCTCCATGGGATCAAGGGCGATATGTTTGGCGTTGGTCCTGGTTAACTCCTCCTGCCCACTGGCAACACTTTCCATCACCTTAGCAAAGGAGAAATCCTTCATCTTGTAGCCAGGAGTCTCCATATTGGCGATGTTGGACTGGATCAGTCCTTGCCGCTCCATACGAAGATCCAGCGCCTTTGCCGTTGTCGCCAGCGCTCCTCCAAATAGTTTACTAGTCAGCATTGTATCCTCCCGATTCAATTGGCCCAAACAGTACAGACAAGAAACATGCAAATACAATGCCAGAAGACACCTTAAACCCGTCACGGCAACAACACCCAACCTCGCCACCAGCAACTACCTCAACCCACCCCTTTCACACCTAAACCATTGCCAGACAAGAAGAAATGAACACCTGCAAGCCGTTCCTCTCGGTCAGGCAAGGTGCCCCTGCTCACGATATTCCTGTAATTTATTACGAAGCGTCCGCACGCTGATCCCCAACATTTTGGCAGCGTGGGTTCGATTATCGTCAGTTTTCCGAAGGGCCTGTAGGATCATTTGACGCTCAACATCCCTGAGGCTCTTGACCTCACCCGAGTCTTCAACAACCGGCGAGACTGCTTCTCCGCTGCCGGGAACAATGGCGGGAACATCGTCACCCGACGACAACTCGGCATCATCCCAAAAATCCCAGGGCTCCAATTCATCACCAGCCGAAAGAAGCACCCCTCGCTCAATAAGGTTTTCCATCTCCCTGACATTACCGGGCCATTGATTGGCAAGAAATAACCCCTGCGCGGCGCGGGAAAGTTTCTTAAGCGGTTTATTGTAACGTCCTGAATATTTCTCTATAAAAAATTCAGTCAACAACGGAATATCCGTTGGCCGTGCCCGTAAGGGCGGTAGCCGCAACGGAATCACATTCAGGCGATAATAGAGATCCTGTCTAAATTCTCCTGCCGCCGCCGCTTCCTTAAGATCGCGGTTGGTGGTGGCGAGAACATGCACATCCACCTTGGTCGGCCCCTTGCCGCCAAGACGATCCACCTCTTCCTCCTGCAATACCCGCAGGAGTTTGGCCTGCAAATGCAACGGCACCTCACCTATTTCATCAAGCAACAAGGTACCACCATCCGCCAACTCAAATTTACCTTTTTTGGTGGCAATGGCGCCGGTAAACGCCCCCTTTTCATGCCCGAACAACTCGCTCTCCAATAATCCCTCCGGCAATGCTGCACAGTTCAAGGCAACAAAGGGCGCATCACGCCGATCACTCTGCTCATGTAGATAACGGGCAAAAACCTCCTTGCCGGTACCGGACTCACCAAGGATCAACACCGTTGCCTTGCTTGAAGCCACACTCTTGGCCTTGGCAAGTAATTTTAGCAATTGATCGTCCTTACCAATAACAGGTCGGGATGTTACAGAATTATCCCGGCCAGTGCTCTTCGCCGGCAACGGCGCTGAAACAGCAGAAGGAAGTTCGACCTTAGAGGCAAAAACTCTCGCCACCGTTTCCTCGATGACCTCAACGGAAAAAGGCTTGATGATATAATCAACCGCCCCCTGCTTCATTGCCTCCACGGCCGTATCCACGGTGGCAAAACCTGTGATGATCACCACCGGCAAAGAAGGCCGCAACGCCTTGATCCGACCCAAAAGCTGAATCCCATCCAATGAGGGCATCTTGATATCGGTAATCAGCATATCCGGCGGACTCTTCTCCACCATTTCCAAAGCCATCTGACCGTTTTCGGCCACCGACACCTCGTAACCGTTCCGACTTAAGGCTTCATAGAGAGCGATGCGCATGTTTTGCTCATCGTCCACCACCAGTATTTTTTGTCCGTTTACCGTCATCAATTCATATCTTTTTTGGTAACTACTCACGGGGGCGCGGCTAATTCTCCCAATATGAGCGTAATTTTAACTGTTTGCAGGGTGCCGGAGATGAAAGGCATCGTTCTGCGAAACATACATTGGTATGTGAGCAGGGCGATAACGCGGCAGATTCGGTACCCTGTGAGCAGTTACCTTTTTTGATTAACTCGTACCCATCAGGAAACAAGCAATTACACGCAATGCCACGGAAAAAGAGAAAAAAGGGACATCCCCAAGACACTAACAAGTTTCACTCAGGAAGCAGCACCGTAAAAACTGCCCCCTCGCCTTCCCGACTTTCCTGCCGAATCAAGCCATGATGCGCCCCGACAATATAATGCGCAGCCGCAAGGCCCAAACCGCTAGCCCGATCCTTGGTGGTAAAAAAGGGATCAAATATCCGCTGGAGATTCTTCGCAGCAATGCCGCTTCCTTGGTCAACAACCTTTACTTCAAGAAACGGCGAATTCCCTTCCTCGGCAGGGAGACTGCGACTGAATACCGATACCTCCCCTCCGGCCATGCTTTCCACCCCGTTCAGTAGTAGATTGAAAAGCAACTGCCGCAACAGCGCCTCATCGCCGACAATCTCCTCTTGCCCATGGGTATAATGACACGAAAACGATACCTTGTCAGCCTTATCAAGTTGCCGCACCTGCTCCACCACTTCATCCAACCAGCGGCGAACATTAACCCGCCCCAAACATGGCTCAGGGAGACTGGCAAAGGTAACATAGTTGTTGAGCAGATGATCCATGGTATGGATGGCACCGATCATCCGGGTGGTAATGCGCTGACTATCAGGGTCGGCGGCTAACTCCCGATTCAACATCGACGCAAACAACTCCAAGCTCCCCAAAGGATTTTTCAATTCCTGGCTCATACAAACCGCCATTTCCTGCATGGCCTCAAAGCGACGCTGGCGATCAAACTGGGCCTCGGCTAGATGAAGATAGGTAACATCCTCCACCGAAAGAAAGAATCCTCCCATCTGCAAGAATGGACTTCTCAGCTCTTTACGAGCAATGGAGAGGTACCGTTTTGGCCCGGTTTTATCGCTGGTTGCCACCTCACAGAGAAGATTTGCACCCGCCCCCTGCAACCTGGCTAAATCCACGCGACTCACTTGCAGCACATGTTGCAAAAGATCCCAACAGGAACGATCTTGCACGGAGAAACCAACCAGACCGAGGAGTTTACGGGCCTTCTGGTTGATGGCGACCACCAAACCATCACGGTCGGCAAACAACATCCCATTGGGCAGGCTTTCAATAACCGCAAAAAGGAACTCTCGAAGCTGGTCGGCTTCATCAAAGGAAACTTGACTCATATCTCTTTTATGGCTACCGGTTGCGAACAACCAGCGGAAAATATTGATAGCGTCACAAAAAGTCCGCTCTACTGCATTGCGGCAGGTTAGCGAAATGCTCAACATACCACATGTATGCCTCCGCTTTCGCGACACCACCGCGCCTCGGAGTCTCCCCCTTGAATCACTTACCGGTATATCAAACTTCTTGTTTAGCTATCTTCAGTTGTACAGTTGTCGGCACTTTCATCGCCCCAGAACCGTCTCCACCTTCAGCATCGAACTATCAATTGCCAACTGATTAAGACGCTCTTCAGCCACCCTACTCCACATCTTACCTGCACCGGCACGAGCGGCCTCAAAAGAGGCCTTCGCCTCTTCTAATCTGCCCAGCAAGGAAAGAGCCGTTCCCAAGCGAACCTGTAACGACTGCGCCAACTCCCCTTCCATGGGCATCCCGTCGGCCAACCCAGCTTGATACAATTTAACTGCCCCTAAATTATCCCCGCCCCGAAGCAGATTGTCTCCCAGACGGCCATCCCACTCCTGCAGAACTTCAGGAGTCAGCCACTTATCCTTTGCAAAGCGCTTCAACAGAGCTTGCACTTCATCATTGCGTTCCTGCTGGATCAACACCTTCAACGCTGCGGCAGCATACAGAGGTTTATGCTCAGGAACGGAACAAATATCAACCGCCTCAAGGTAAAAGGGTAACGCCTGGGATGCCTTGCCCGTGGCTTCCTGAAGTTGACCACTCAGATAAAAAATCTCACCCACCACCTTATCACCCTTATATATCTTCCGGAGGTGGGTCAAAAGACGATCAGCAGCAGCCCAATCTTTCTTGGCAAGATACACCCGAGCTCGCCGATAGTAGAGATCAACCTTTTCAAGATCAGTGAGAGGCAGGGCCAGGGCACGATAATAGACCACTGCCGCCTGATCGTAGAGAGTCAATGCCTCAAAGGCCTGACCAATGAGATACAGCAGGCGACCCTGACCATAGGCCGTCACATGCCGATAGTCGGCACGATAGAGGTCATAGACATCCTGATAACGCTGGGCAGCCAGATCCTCCTGAACACGCACCACCAAAAAATCACCTACCAGCCCCTCTATCTCTTGCCGCTGAGGACCATCCGGGGCATGTTGGATAAAGTTAATCGCCACCTCAAGCAACCGCGAACTATCCTTTCTCGCTTGGTAACGACGAATAAGGGCAAGACGAGCCTCTTGTGCCACCGGATCACGATAATACCGGTCAAGCACATCGACATAAGGCTTGTCACCAGCCGGATCAGCCAGATCCGTCGGTTTTTTCCAGTCCGGGACAACCCGCTGCGGATCATCGCGATACTGCGCCTGTCGAAACCGGCTCAGAACCACCGCCCGCGCATCTCTCCCCCCTTCCTTCACCGCCATTTCGTACAAACGCTGGGCCGCGTCCTCATCATCATGCCGATGATAACTCTCCCCTATTTCGAAAAACACCTCGGCACGCAGACGGGAAGTTTTATCCAAATTCAGATAATGAAAAAGCTGTTTCCGCCCTTGCGCCTCGTTGCCTACCTTAAAATAGGTCTTACCCAGCTTGACCAGCAAGGAGGGATCATCGAAATAATAACTTGGACTTTTAGCAAGCACGTTTTTATAAGCAGCCAGAGCGGCCAAATACTGCTCCCTGGCAAAGAGGGCATCACCCAGACCAATAAAACCGCGCAGCCGCATGGCCTTGTCCTCGGCATGGCTCAATTCTTCAAAAACCTTGGTGGCCTCATCCAGACGATCAACCTCAAGGAAGGTCTCTCCCTGCCAATAACGAGCCTTCTGCACCAATGGCGAAGCAGGAAACCGCTTCAAGAAGAGATTGAAGTAGATCAATGCCTCCCGAAACAGCTTCATGTTGTAATGGGCCACCGCTCCCTCGTAATAAGCCTCCTCGTAGCGTAGCGACTTAGGATAATCAACGGTATAACGTTTAAAAAGATTTCGCACATAGCGCCAATTCGGCTCTTTAGCTGTCAGCGCATACTTTTTAGCCTGCTGCGCCGCCTGCCAAAGAGCCTCTTCGGCCTGCTCGGCATCAGGGAACTTGTCCTGCAAACGTTGGAAATAAACGGCGGCGGCCATACTTCTGTCACCATCACGAGCGTCTACAGCCCGTTGCCACAAAGTCTCAGGGGTTATTTTGACAACGGGAGACTCTGCCGCTGCGGCCGGAAAAACAAACAGAGGCCAAGCAAGCAGGAAAAGAGACCAGAGCAATGATCCCAGTAAGGAACCGCTCGGCATAGAAAGCGACGAGATACGAAGAGGATAGGAGAAAGACACAGGTTTACGGTTCACACTCCTGTTGAAGGAAGGCGCCAGAAAACTACGCCTTGCCGCCAAACCGAGCTGCTATTGATCCACAGCCGGAGGGGCGGTAATTTCATAGCGTTTCAATTTTTCGATCAACGTTGTCCGGTTGACATTGAGTAACTTGGCGGCTCGATTTTTCACCCAACCGGTTTGGGTGAGCGCTTGCAATATAAGCTTCTTCTCAAAATCCGCCACCGAGACACTTAGAACAAAACCTTCGGCAGGAATCTCCCCCATCTCAGTGGAGACGGAAAGCTTACCACCAGATCCTTCCAGAAGACGCTCAGGAAGATCAGCAACGGTCAGTTCTTCAGCCATGGATAAGATCACCATCCGCTCCACAACGTTTTCCAACTCTCGGACATTGCCGGGCCACTGATAACGACGTAGACAAGTCAAGACCTCTGGCATGACCCCGGATATCCGCTTGCGCTTGGAGTTAGTAAATTTGTCGATAAAATGATTCACCAGCAACACGATATCACTTTCACGTTCACGCAAAGGCGGCGATTCAATGGGAATCACATTGAGTCGATAGTACAGATCTTCACGAAAAGTACCCTTCCGCACCTCTTCTTCCAAATCGCGATTGGTGGCGGCAATAACCCGGAAGTCGGAGTTAATCGTCTTGGTGCCACCCACTCGTTCAAACTGTCGCTCCTGTAAGACCCGCAGCAATTTCACTTGCAGCATGGGACTCATCTCGGAAATTTCATCAAGAAAAACCGTGCCGCCGTCAGCCAATTCAAAACGCCCCATGCGGGTGCGAATGGCGTGGGTAAAGGCCCCTTTCTCGTGACCGAAAAGTTCACTCTCCAGCAATTCGCCGGGGATGGCACCGCAGTTGACCGGCACAAATGGACCGTCGCGACGAACTCCGTGGTAATGAAGAGCCTGGGCAATCAGTTCCTTGCCGGTGCCAGATTCACCGCGGACCAGAACCGTGGTGTCGGCGTCGCACACCCGTTCGATTAGCGAAAAGACTTGCCGCATCTTTTCACTATCGCCAATTATATTGGCAAACCGGTCATCTATGGAAAGTTCACTCATGGAAAACATATGGACGAAATGATTTTATTATAATAAATTTCAGTGTTGTCCGGTTAGAATCTTGCAGGCCTTCTTTTGCGTCGTAGCCGCTTGTTTTTCTTCGGAGGGCGTTTAGTGTTCCGACTCTCCGTTGCCCGGAGGGCTTCATTGCGAATTTGGCATCGCAATTCCCTTACCCGGTTGATGCTTACGGGTTCACCATGCTGCTCATGACAGTAAATGGCCAACAGGAGATAGGTGATTAATCCGCCCAAAATTTGCATCATCAGGCCATGTTCACTGCGCACGATCAAGTGATACACTTTAAGGTGACGTTTCCACCAACCAAAGAATTTTTCAATATCCCAGCGGAGCTTGTAGACCATAGCAACTTGCGCGGCTGACAAGTCAAAACGGTCGGTGGCAATCCAGTATTGCTTGCCGTCAACCTTGTACCCTACCAGTCTCAATGGTTCTTGTGACTGATTTATGCCTTTGGTTCCGAGCAACACCTTGGCATCATAAAAGCCTGTTTCATCTTGAGAGGCAAAGGTTTCAAGGACTGTTTTTTTGGTGGCCGCCTTTATACGACAAACGTAATGACGACCATCTTTCTGCCATTGGTCAAAAAGATGATGATCTTGATAACCACGATCTAATACACCAGTCTCGCCAGGGTCGACAAGGTGGCTGACAAAAGGTCGTTCGCCACCATTACCGGTGGTAAGAGAAAGTTTTTTGGGTATGCCGTGGCTGACATCAAATCCAAGATGGAGTTTAGCTTTTTTGGAGTTAGATCGATATTCGGCCCAGTGCATGGATAGAACAGCTTCAATAAGTGAACCATCCACGGCAACGAGTTTTCCGAGTTCCGGGTGCTGATTAGGTAGGATGGAGGCGGCTTGCTTCTGTAACTCCTGAAACACAAACATGAGTTGCTCAACACCGCGCTCATTGAGGGTCTCAAAGAAAGTTGATCGACTAAGCCCGCCTTCAGGGGCAATCATCTTTTTTGCAAGATCATCCTGCTTCAACTCCTGTAGCATGGCTCGCCCAGAAGAGTGCTCTTGAAGGTGAAAGTAGACGAGTATGTTGACAAGCTCTTCGAGATTCATGGCTAGCGGCTTATTTGATCGTGATAGTAATTCCGGAGCACTGGGCACCAGTAGTTTAAAGGGCTGTAGCAATGTTCTGTAGGATGGTAAAATAAAAGCCTTCGAATAGAATTTGATGCGTTTCATGTCTAACTCCTTGAAATAATTTTTCTTTCAAGAAGCCCCTCGTAAGAGGTTTTTTTAATTTGCAACAAAAAAAACGCATTTGGTAGGTTATTTATTTCATCATTTACCTAAGCAATTTTCAAACCGGACAACACTGAATAAATTTCAGACATTACTGATCTTTTGTATACAATATCCATAAAAAAAGTGTCAATTTATTTTCACCTGCTATAATCGCTAAAAATTGTCGGGATAGGCGGAAACGGTACTGCTGACGCAGACAGCCGACGCTTACCGACCCAACAAACGACTACCAACCATGACAACTTTTTCACTAGAAGACCGACCCGCCGTGGAAATGGTCAAGGTCAGCAAGGTTTACCCACCCGACGTGGTGGCTTTGCAGGATGTCTCTTTTTCCATCGCCAAAGAGGAAATAGTTTTCCTCACCGGCATGAGCGGCGCTGGAAAAACATCACTGCTGAAACTCATCTGCTGCATCGAAAGACCCAGCAAAGGGCTGATCGAAGTCGCTGGCAAAGATCTTTCCCGGCTGAGCGCAAAAGCGATCCAAAAATTGCGTCAAGAAATCGGCGTCGCCTATCAAGACTTCAAACTCCTCCAGCAGCGCACAGTATTCCAAAACATTGCTGTGCCCATGGAAGTCACCTATCAGCCGCAACGAGCCATCAAGCAGCGAGTGGATGAACTCATCGATATGCTCAACCTCACTGAAAAACGAAACAAATGCGTCAATGAACTTTCTCGGGGAGAACAACAAAGAGTGGCCCTGGCCCGGGCCGCAGCCAACCGCCCCCCCCTGCTGCTGGCCGATGAACCCACCGGCAACCTGGACAACTCAACATCAAAACTGGTCCTAAACCTCTTTGCCTACCTGAACCAAAAAGGCACCACGATCATGATCGCCACCCATGACGAAGCGATCTACCGAGACAACAACCACCGAGTTCTTGATTTGAGTCACGGCCACCTGACGCCGGCGGTGGCAAGGGAACCATAAACGCTCAACTATAGCCTACGTGGAGCCACAACCCCACCAAGATCCTGCGGCGAAAGCCTGGAGAAAATCGATGAATTTTTTGCCCTACATCCTGGCCCAAACCGGGCGTAACCTGAGACAGACTTGGGGAACGCAGTTAATGACCCTGATCACCGTCAGCCTCTCCGTTCTTATCTTCGCCTTTTTCTTTCTGGTCTATGCTAATTTCCAGAAAGTCGGGGCCAAGCTAGGCGACGAGTTGCGATTGATTGTTTTTCTCCATGAAGAAATCATCCCCGAACTGCAACCACAAATAGAACGTAAGATCCGTGACTTCAGCGAAGTGGAAAAAGTTGTTTTCATCTCACGCCAGGAAGCCTTTACGCGCCTGAGTAAGCAGCTGGATCAAGATCGTGACATCCTCACCGATCTGGGCCATGACTTCTTGCCCCCTTCCATTGAAGTATACCCTAACAAAAGCCTGAAAAGCCTGGCCCGCATCAAACAATTTTCAGATTATCTCGCCACCCTCCCCAACGCCGACAAGGTTCAATACGGCCATGATTGGGTGGAACGATTCGGCTATGTCACCAACCTGCTCCGCCTCATTGTCGTCTTAAGCGGCGGCTTATTGATCATGACCACCGTCTTCATGGTTTCATACACCATTCGCTTGACGGTGATCGCCCGCCGCGACGAACTAGAACTCTTTCGCATGCTGGGGGCCACCAACACGTATATCCAAGGCCCGCTGATGCTAGAAGGACTTCTTCAGGGATTACTGGGCTCAGCCATCGGTCTCATTTCGCTATTCACCTTATTTCTATGGATCAAAGAACGATTCAGCGGCCCGGGGTTGCTCAAACTATTCGATTTCACCTTTTTCCCTCCCATCACCACCAGCATAATTCTCGTTGTCAGCATCCTCCTCTGCACCGGTGGCAGTCTGTTTTCCATTCGGAAATTTCTCCGGGTCTGAACCGAATGAGAAACTCACCCCTCCTGCCAATTATTACTTTCTGCGCGGTGCTGACTATTCTCTGCACCCTGCCGACCCTTGCCCCCGGCGCAGAGAAAATGACCAGCAACAAAAACAAACTTCTCCAACAACAAAAGAAAGCCCATCGCCTTCAGCAAGGAATCAAAGAACATAGCCAGCGCATCTCGCAGGCCAAACAAAAAGAGGGCGCGCTCCTCTCCGAACTTGGCGCCATCGACACCAGGTTGGACGATGAACGCAAGCAACTACAAGGGCTAAACTCATTTCTTGCCGAACAAGAGCAAGCCTTACGCGACACCGAGGTCGAAGTATCCACCGTATCTGAAGAAAAATCACAGCGCCAAGGGCCAGTCAAAGAACGCTTGGCCGCCTATTATCGAGTTGGTGACATCGGGGTCATGAACCTACTCTTTTCCGCATCATCATTACCGGATTTGCTCAAGTTTAAAGAGTATTTTCACCGAGTGGTGCAGTATGATGAAAAGATAATTACCGGCTACCGGCAAACTCTCAGCAAATTGAGCCGTGCCCAAGCCGACCTGCAACACAAAAAAGAGCAACTAATCAAAACCATTGCCGGCATAAACGCCCAGCAACAAAAGCTTGCCCTTACCCGCGCGGATCGAATCACCCTTCTCAACCGGGTCAAAACCGAAAAGAAACTATACAGCCGCGCGGTGGTGGAAATGCAGGAAGCGGCCAACGACCTTGCGACCACCATTAAAAAATTGAAAAAAGCTTCGGTGGCAAAACCACCGAAGCGCACCAAGAAATACCCCCACCTGCAATCACCCAAGAAGAGAAGACCCAAAGGGCCGCAACCAGGAACCGCAACAGGATTCGCTGCCAAAAGGGGCAGTCTTCCCCCACCAGTGGTAGGAACAATCACCACAAATTTCGGCCGCAACATTACGCAAAAATTTGGTATCACTACTTTCCAAAACGGTATCGACATCGCCACAAAACCAGGCACCGAAGTACATGCCATCCAAGACGGCTCCATCGCCTTTGCCGGTGTCCTACGCGGCTACGGCAATATGGTCATCATCGATCATGGCGGTGAATACTACAGCCTCTCTTCACGCATTGCCAAGTTGCGGACAGAAGAAGGAGTTAAAGTAAAATCCGGCCAGACAATAGGCACCATGGGCAACACGCAAGGGCTACTGGCTGAGGGGCTGCACTTTGAAATTCGTCATGGCACCAAACCACTGGATCCTCTTCTCTGGCTGGATACCAGCAAACTGAAAATTAAAAACCCAAAACCACCCCGCTGAGGTTCTGTCAGTATTGACTTGACAAATCCATTGTCCAGACGCCAACCTCATGCTATTATCGAATCTTCATATAAGATATTAATGTCAAAGACATCTTCATTCATCTATTAAGATAATTACCGCCAACTCACTCATCTCTCGGAAACGAACATGACGACAAAAAAACGCTCTGTGGCAAAAAGAATCCTGCTTTTCGCAGCCATCTGCATCCCTGCCACCATCACCATTCTCCTTTGGCAACACCCCACTAGCTCGGCTAGAACCCAGGACACTTACAAAAACCTGGAAATTTTTGCTGATGTTCTAAGTATCATCCAGAAGAATTATGTCGAAGAGGTAGACAGCCAAAAGGTCATTGAAGGGGCGATTACCGGTATGCTGGCCTCCCTTGACCCACACTCATCCTACATGAAACCAGACGATTTCAAAGAATTGCAGGTTGAAACCAAGGGCAGTTTTTCCGGCATCGGCATTGAAATCACCATGAAGGACAGTATTCTCACCGTGGTTTCTCCCATTGAGGGCACCCCCGCCTTCAAACAGGGCCTACAGGCTGGAGATAAGATAGTCAAAATTGAAGACGAACTTACCAACGACATGTCGCTGATGCAGGCGGTGAAGAAATTGCGGGGCCCCAAGGGCAGCAAGGTTACCATCTCCATCCACCGGGAAGGTTGGAACAAACTTAAAGAAGTATCCATCATTCGTGATGTTATTCCCATCCACAGCGTCCGATCCCGCATTTTGGAGCCTGGTTATGGCTATGCCCGCATCACCAGCTTTCAATCCAAAACAGCCAAAGACCTAAAATCCGCACTGGAAGAACTCACCAACGACAGTAAACTGGAGGGACTTATTCTAGACCTGCGCAACAACCCCGGCGGCCTATTGGATCAGGCGGTGCAGGTGTCCGACATCTTCATCAATGAAGGCGTCATCGTCTCCACCGAGGGACGAATCAAGGAACAAAACATGATCTTCAAGGC
This sequence comes from Desulfurivibrionaceae bacterium, assembly GCA_030145325.1. Classification (GTDB taxonomy): domain Bacteria; phylum Desulfobacterota; class Desulfobulbia; order Desulfobulbales; family UBA5123; genus UBA5123. The sequence continues at coordinate 26,790 of JAQYVW010000021.1, read as the reverse complement.
TCATGCGGACAAGAGCCACCATTACGACTTCCCCATGGTTATCCTTGTCAACGAAGGCAGCGCCAGCGCCTCGGAAATCGTCGCCGGAGCCCTCAAGGATCACAAACGAGCCTTGATCCTGGGTGCCCAAACCTTTGGCAAGGGATCGGTACAAACCATTATCCCCATGGCCGACGGAGCCGGCCTGCGGCTTACCACCGCTCGCTATTTCACCCCCAGTGGCATCTCCATTCAGGCAACCGGTATCACTCCGGACGTCTTGGTGCCCACCGTCCTCCGTAGCCACAACACCGAGGAAGACGTTACCACCAAGAAACAACCTCAATTTCTACGGGAAAAAGATCTTAAACACCACATAGAAAACGGCAATGGCCACGAAGAAAAAGATGCAGAAATTGAACCAAAAGAGAATGACGACAAGAATAAAGAAGCGAACATCAAGAAAATAGAAGAGGAAAAACTAAAAAAAGACCACCAACTCAGCACCGCCCTGATGCTCCTCAAAGGAGTCAACGTTTTCGGCAGCCTAGAGAAACGGTAGATTTTTATTCAGCTAAACATTTCGAATTGCAAAAAACTCCGGCTTGATAGGAATCGAGCCGGAGTCGAATCAACATTGCCTACCGGTTTCAACCAGCCTTGCGCTGGGTCGAGACCATTTCATAATAATCCCGGCCATTGGCGTCGTTAATAACCACCGCCGGGAATCCTTCCACTTCCAATCGAAAAAGAGCTTCCGGGCCAGCATCCGGAAATGCCACCAACTCACACGATTTAATACATTTAGACAGCAAGGCGCCAGCGCCACCAATGGTGGCGAGATAAATCGCCCCGTTTTCACGCATTGACTCCCGAACCGCCGGAGACCGCGCCCCCTTCCCCAAAGTAGCCTTCAACCCCAACGCCAACAACTGCGGGGTATAGGTATCCATCCGATAACTGGTGGTGGGGCCGGCAGCGCCGATCACCCGACCTGGTCGAGCTGGACTGGGGCCAACGTAATAAAGGAGTTGCCCGGCAAAATCAACCGGCAGATCCTTACCATCAGCAAGGAGAGCGCAGAGGCGCCGGTGGGTTTGATCCCGACCGGTATAAAAGGTGCCGGTGAGGCTGATCAGATCACCAGCCGCCAGGGACTGTAAGTCCTCCGCACGAAAAGGCACCTCGACTTCCTGCAATTCATCAAAAAAGGCGGGACGGTATCTCAATAAAGACATTGCTGCTCACAGACGGTTAAATGGTTGAAAAAAGGTAATTGCTCACGGGGTAAAGAGGGACTCAACGTAGCTACTCCGTGAGCAGTTACGATAAAAGAACAACACAAACCAGGCTCAAAGCGTCACTTCTTTGTGGCGATGGGCATGACATTGGATATTCACCGCCACCGGCAAACTGGCGATGTGGGTGGGGAAGGTATCGAGATGGACGGCAAGAGCGGTATTATTACCACCAAAGCCTTGCACCCCCTGACCATTTTCGTTTATCCGGGCCAAGATCTTTTCCTCTAGGGCAGCCACCTCGGAGCGGGGATTCTTTTCTCCCACCGGTCGCAACAATGCTTTTTTAGCTATGATTGCGGCTTTCTCAAAGGTACCGCCCACCCCCACCCCAACCACCATCGGCGGGCAGGGATTAGAGCCAGCGCCATGCACCCGCTCCACCACATAATCCACCACCCCATCAAGACCAGAAGAAGGCGGCAACATGACAAGACTGCTCATATTTTCACTACCACACCCCTTGGGCAGAAAACGGAGCAAAATCTGCTCGCCATCCACCAACTCAAGATGCACCACCGCCGGAGTGTTGGTACCGGTATTCTTGCGAGTAACCGGATCACAGACCGATTTTCGCAGAACCCCCTCTTCGTAACCGCACCGCACCCCCTCCTGCACCGCTTCCTCAAGATTGCCGGTCACCAACACCTCACGCCCCAGAGAAACAAAAACTGCGCAGATCCCAGTATCTTGACAAACCGGAATTCGTTCCCGACTGGCTATGTCAGCATTGGAAATCAGCAGCTCAAGAACATTTTTACTTAACGGAGAGATCTCACGATCACGGGCCGCAAGGAGAGCCTCTAAAATATCAGGCTCCAGGTCATGGGCAGCAGTAATCGCCAACTCCTTGACCGCTTGGACAATAACGTCACTGTCAATTTCGCGCATAGTTGTTCCAAAAGTTGAGAAAAAAATTGCGTTGGTTGGATCGACTAGCGGTTTTCACGCCGCCGATTACGCAGATGCAGGCTCTGCTGCTTGAAATTATGCTGAACCAGCTTTTCCTGATCCTCTTCCATGAGCAGAATAAATTTGGTGTGAATTCTATAAATAACAGAACCGTCCGGTCGTTTATCTTCTTTGCTGTTAACCACTTTACCAAAACAATAGATATAGATGTATTCAGGAAGAAGGATAAGATGAAACTCCACCACCTCATCCACTTTCATCGGCTTGGCGGCAGCAAAAGCAATACCGCTGCCACTCAAGTTGACCTCTTGGAACTTAAGCCGGTCAAAAGGTGAATCCACATTACCGATCTTTTTCAGGATCATATTGACCTTGGTATCAAGATGCTGCAGAAAAGCAGCCAGATCATTATCCCGATCACGCAATCTATTCAACGCATTCTGAGCGCCGACAAACATTTGCACATCTATCAACTCTTCCTGATTGTAAGGAGGAATCCCTTTCACATAGGCATCGGCAATCGCCTTATAACGGGCGGGCGGAACAGTGGCATGAGAAAGCATCACCCGCTCGTTGATCCGTACCGCCTGTCGTTGGTTGCCGCCCTTCTGTTGCTCAGCCATAACCGCATTCCCTCCCTACGGGAAAGTTTGTTCAATCATTAAACAAGCGTAATCGCCCTTATTCCGTTAAGGGATCAAAACCCTCGAACGCCGATTCACCGCCACCCTTGCCATGCACCTTAAATTCCACCCGCCGATTTTTGGCACGTCCGACGGCGGTACCATTACTGGTCAAAGGATGCCCGTCAGCATAACCTACAGCCGAAAGCCTACGGGAGGCAATTTTATACCTTTTCACCCAATACTCAACAACATTAACCGCCCGAGCGGTGGACAACCCCCAATTGCTGACATACTCACCTTTTTTCTTAAGCGGAGTATTGTCGGTATGCCCACTAACCTCAATATCAACATTCATCTTGGCAAATAATTTACCAAGTTTATCCAGCACCTTCCTAAAGCGTGGTTTAATCACCGCCCGCCCGGAATCAAAAGCAACCGACTCCTTGACCCGCACCGTGATCCCGTTCTCATCTTCCTCAACCTCGACCAAACCGTCCTTCATCTCGTCGGCCATTTCCTGGACAATCTGTATTTGCACTGTGAGGTCGATGGGTTGGCCGGCAAACTCCTTGGAGATCATTTCCTGCCCCATGGGAGTGCCGAGCAAGGGCCGATCCCGCTGGGTGCCAAAGGCCTTTTCCAAGGAGCCTGCCACCTCTTCGAACTTAGTTTCATCCATATTGGCAAAAGAAAGCAGTAAGACAAAGAAGCAGAGCAGCAGAGACATCATGTCGGCAAAGGTACACATCCAGCCAGGAGCACCCACCGGCGGACATTTTTTTTTCTTATCAGCCATTATAAACCTCGCAAATCAGAAAACATCTTCACCGCCAAATTACTTTTTCTGGCTCTGACCACGATCCTTAGGAGGAAGGAAGGTTTCCAGGAACTCTTCCATAACCCTGGGATTCAAACCTTTCAAGATCCCCAAGACACCCTCGACAATAAGTCGCCGGTTCCGCTCCTCCTCTGCACTACGTAACTCAAGTTTGTCTGCCAGAGGAATAAAAATCACATTGGCGAGAATCGCACCATAGAGGGTGGTAAGCAGGGCCACCGCCATGGCCGGGCCAATGGACGCGGGATCGCTCATATTGGCAAGCATCTGCACCAACCCCACCAAGGTGCCGATCATCCCAAAGGCCGGGGCAGATTCCCCCATTCCCTTGAACAGGCTCTGGCCAACCCCATGCCTTTCAACGGTTAGTTCCACTTCTTTCTCAAGAACCTCCTGAATAAAGTCAGCTTCATGACCATCAACGCAGTACATGATCGCTTTTTTCAGGAAAGCATCGGTAATCGGCTGCTGCTCCAAGACAATCAGGCCATTTTTACGAGCAATATTGGCGAGATTAACAATTTCCTGAATAACTTCCTGGGGCACACTAAGTTTAGAAGTAAAGGCATTGAGGGCCACCTTCATCGAGTTAACAACATCAGACATGCTATAACGAATAAAGGCGGTGGCAATGGTGCCACCAAAGACAACCAAGATAGAGGGGATATTCACAAACAGAATTGCAGAGCCACCCAGCAGAATAGCGGCCGCCAGAACAGTAAAACCAGAAACCAAACCTATAATTGTAGCGATATCCATACGCTTTCCACCTCATCCCGCAAAACTGGGAAATACATTGCTTACGATAATCTGATTACCACCGAGTTTCGGTCAACTTTAGGAATAATCTCATTTCATGTTCATTTTCTTTGTTTCCCAAAGAAAACGATCCAAAAGAAACGGCACCCGGTGTCACTTGTCCGCCTGCGGCGGATACCCTGTGTTCCTCAAAGTTGCCGGGATCAAAAAAACTCGCCCGCCTATGGGGCGGACTCAAACAGTTTTTGCTCCTTTTCGGCAACTTTTCCGGTACTCGACGGCGTGCCAATGGGAAAATCTTTAACTGAGAAGGCTAAAAAACCTTGGCTGAAACACGGTGGTAATCAGATACGATAAAGACACTAGAAACCCTGTTAAACAGCTCTATTCTTCGTCAGCATCGGTCCCACCACCAGCAGCAGCGAGTAGTTTCTCTACCTCAAGCTGCATGGTAAAACTATGCTCCGGATCAGGAAATACACCATCAACAACCTCACGCCGAAAAGAGGCCAAAGCCTCCTTCATCTGCGGCGCCAGTTGCGCATAGTTTTTCACAAAACTCGGCACAAATTTTTCAAACATCCCAAGAAGATCATGGGTCACCAGAACTTGCCCATCACAGTCAACTCCGGCCCCAATGCCAATGGTCGGAATGGTGATGGCCTGGGAAATGACCTTGGCCAGTCGATCCGGCAAACACTCAAGCACCACCGCAAAGGCACCAGCCGCCTCAAGAGCACGAGCCGCACTAAGCAAGTCACGGGCCGAATCAACATCACGCCCCTGCACCTTATAACCACCCAGTTGCCCTGCTGTCTGTGGGGTAAGGCCGATATGCCCCATCACCGGGATGCCCGCCCGAACCAAGGCTTGCACTATTGCGGCCACTTCTTCGCCACCCTCAAGCTTTACAGCGTCACAACCCGCTTCCTTCATGAAACGACCAGCGTTACCAATGGCCTCGTGAGGGGAAACCTGATAGGAAAGAAACGGCATATCTCCCACCACGAAGGCCTCCCCGGCCCCACGCCGCACCGCTTTGGCATGATGCAGCATCTCATCCATGGTTACCGGCACCGTGGAGTCATAGCCTAAAATCACCATCCCCAGAGAATCACCAACCAGAATAATATCAGCTCCCGACTGGTCAACCATGCGGGCAAAACTGGCATCATAGGCGGTAAGCATGATGATTTTTTCACCGCGTGCCTTTTTATTAACGATATCAGGGGCTGTAAGTTTTTTTCGGGTCATAATAATTGTCCGGCTTGCCGCTGCTGGTTACCGCCGCCGGCGACCAACAGCCACGGAGGATTAAAAAAGGGTTGGCGCGACATTATCGCCGTTCTTATTCTCGTTACGCACCCGCCCGAAATGCTCGTAGGCGGCCAAGGTCGCCATTCTCCCGCGCGGGGTGCGAACCAACAAGCCACACTGAATAAGAAATGGCTCGTAGACATCTTCCAGGGTATTGCGCTCCTCACAAACGGCAGTGGCAAGGGTATCAATGCCCAAGGGACCACCATCAAACTTGTCGATAATGGTCAGCAGCACCCGCCGATCCATCTCATCGAGACCGTTACGATCAACTGCCAGCATGGATAAGGCCTGGTCAGCAACCTCAGCGGTGATCCGCCCATCTGCCTTTACTTCGGCAAAATCTCGTAATCTCTTTAATAATCTATTGGCAATTCTTGGCGTCCCTCGGGAACGGCGGCCCAACTCAAGGGCCCCGGCATCATCAATCGGTATATCGAGAAGGCTTGCCGAACGCTTGACGATTTCCACAAGTTCGTCTGGAGAATAGAAATCCAACCGCAGGATAACCCCAAAACGGTCGCGCAACGGCGGGGTAAGCAAACCGGTACGGGTGGTTGCCCCCACCAGGGTAAAGGGCGGCAGACTCATTTTGACCGATTTGGCTCCTGGCCCTTGCCCCACCACGAGATCAAGCTGATAATCCTCCATGGCCGGATAAAGAATTTCCTCAACCACATGATTCAAGCGATGAATTTCATCGATGAAAAGAACATCGCCAGCCTGTAGGGAGGTAAGAATGGCGGCCAGATCTCCCGCCCGTTCGATCACCGGCCCCGAGGTAACCTTAATATGGGCTCCCATCTCATTGGCAATGATGTAGGCAAGGGTGGTTTTTCCCAAACCGGGAAAGCCGTGAAAAAGGACATGATCCAACGCTTCGCCGCGCCCCTTGGCGGCCTGGATGGCGATGGAAAGATTTTCTTTGAGCTTCTCTTGGCCGATATAAGTGGACAAACGCTGGGGCCGCAAACCCCGCTCCTCAACGACCTCACACGGCTCCACCTCAGCGCAGACGATTCTTTCTTCGTGTTTCATACCAGCGCTCTCAAGGCCTGCCGCAACAACTCTTCAAGGGGCATGGAGAGCACGGCTGCCGGTTCTAATTTCCGACGCACATCCTGCAAGGCCTCTTCAGCTCTGGCCTGCGGATAACCGAGATTAACCAGCGCAGAAACGGCATCCATACTCAATTCATCAACAGGGTGGGTAGCTCCTGGAGCAGAAGGCGCGCCCAGAGACTCCGGCACAAACAGGATCTTGTCCTTAAGTTCCAGACAGATCCGCTCCGCTGTTTTCTTACCCACTCCGGGCAACTTAACCAAGGTATTGAGGTCATCACCGGCAACAGCGCGGGACAGTTCTGCCGGACTTAACCCTGCCAACACCGCCAACGCTACCTTGGGGCCAATACCGCTCACCCCGGTAAGCAACAAGAAAGCCGCCTTCTCTTCCGGCTCCACAAAGCCGTATAAGAGAAAAGCGTCCTCACGAACCACGGTCTGAATATGAAGAAAAAACTCCTCCCCCTGGTCGGGCAACGGATGCCGCCCGCTGGCAGAAAAAAACACCTCATAGCCCACCCCGCCGACATCTATAATCAACGTCTCCGGCAACTTTTGGAGTAACTTACCACGTAGACAGGCAATCATGACCTTCTCTTCCCGTATAACACTCTGGAGTGCGCCCCCAACCTTACTTCCCCTTGGCCACGCAAAAAAAGCACCGCCACCCGTGACAAATCAGGATACTATGCTCTGCAAACTGTTGCAATGATTGGCATGACAGAGGGCAACGGCAAGACCGTCGGCAGCATCCTCACTGGGAGTACCGGAAAGTTGCAGAAGGGCACGCACCATCTGCTGCACCTGGGCTTTGGATGCCTGCCCGTATCCAGCCACCGCCTGTTTGACCATTCGGGCCGCATATTCATGAACCGGCAAGCCCTGCTCCATGGCAGCCAGGATCAACACCCCGCGGGCATGACCAAGCTTTAGCGCCGAGCGGGGATTGATAGCGACAAAGATATCCTCAATCGCGGCTACGTCAGGCTGCAAGGTTGCAATAACCTCGGAGATGCCGGTATGAATCTCCTGGAGACGTAACGGAAATGAAGATTTGGCTGATACCTTGATAGCCCCGCAACTTACAAAACGAAACGTATCACCAATCTTATCAACAACCCCATAGCCGGTAATCCGCGAACCGGGATCGATCCCCAAGATACGAATCCGGTGCGCTTGCCGGGAGACGGCCTCCATCACCATCCCCTAGGAAAGGGCCTCCATCACTGCGTCTGGAATATCAAAATTGGCATGGACATGCTGTACATCGTCGTTATCCTCAAGCATCTCCAAGAGCCTAAGTAATTGTCCGGCTGGCTTCTCTTCGGTAACATCGACAACGTTCTGAGGCACCATGGCAATATTAGCCTCAATAAAAACAATCCCGGCCCCTTCCAATGCCTCACGCACCGCATCGAAATCATCAGGAGCGGTCAGAACCTGAAAGGTCTCCTCTTCCTCGACCACATCCTCGGCACCTGCTTCAATGGCCAGCTCCATCAGCTGCTCTTCATCGGCTGCCGACCGGTCAATAAGGATTGAGCCCTTACGATCAAACATCCAGTTAACGCAGCCCGACTCACCCATATTGCCGTTACCTTTATTAAAGATATAACGGACATCGGCAACGGTTCGCACCCGGTTGTCGGTCATACACTCAACCAGCACCGCTACGCCGCCGGGGCCATACCCTTCATAGGTAATTTCCTCATAGACCACGCCCTCAAGCTCGCCAGTGCCTTTTTTGATGGCCCGCTCGATATTATCCTTAGGCATGTTCACCGCCTTAGCTCCGGCAATGGCGGTGCGCAAACGCGGGTTAGCAGCCTGATCGCCACCGCCCATCCGCGCCGCGACCATTATTTCCTTGATCAAGCGGGTGAAGATCTTGCCGCGCTTGGCATCCATCGCTCCTTTGCGATGCTTGATATTAGCCCATTTAGAATGTCCGGACATTGTCTACTCCTTACTGGTCTCTACTTCCTTAATATATTGGGTGTCTTAAAAAATTAGCAATTTTGTTCGAAGACAGGTAAGCGAGTTCTCGCGACTCCGAGGCACGGTCAAAATAAAAAGCGCAGCATATTTAAGGATATGTGAGCATTTTTCTTTTGGCCACAACGCCAAAAACGGACGAGACAACTCGCTTGACGAGAATCGAAGGGCAATTTTTCAAGATAGCCTATTGACTTAAAACGTTCCCCCCTAAGGCACTGAGTTCAACTTAACCACCGAACCCCATCCCCAAGACAAACATTTCACGACTTTCCGAACGCGAACTCTTTGGTTTCACCAACCGGGCCGTTTTAAAACGACTCCGAACCTCTTTAACAAACTCATCGACATCCTCACCCTGAAACACCTTGCAATAGTAGTTGCCACCGGGTTTCAACATATCTTCAGCCACGGCCAGTGATCGCCGAGCAAGGTTCAAGGCCTGTTGCTGATCGGACCACTTATTGCCGGTGGTTCGAGGCGCCATGTCACTAACCACCGCATCAAAGGCAGGCGCCAACTCCCGCACCGAGGCAAGCATCTCCTCATCGGTAATGTCACCACGCAACCAATGAATGGGGGCCATATCTTTTTTACCGACCCCACGTGTCTTCTGGAGATCAATGCCCACCACCAACCCCTGCACCCCAACCACCCTGGCGGCATACAGAGACCAACTACCGGGATGGCAGCCGAGATCAAGTACCTTGTCACCCTTTTTCAGCAACCGATGCTTCAGCTGCGCTTCCTCAAGCTTATAAACGGAACGAGCCGGATAACCTTCTTTCTTCGCCTTCTTAAAATAAAAATCCTGAACTTCTTTCACTGGCTCTCCCGGACAGCCTGAATCGGCACGAAACCCCACCTGCAAATGGCAACCTGAACCGTAATTAATTAGCCCATTTACCGTTTATTGACAAGGAGATTTACCGGAAGGAGATACCGGAATGAATCCCGGCAGACAACAAATCGTCATGGTCTTTACCTTATCCGAAATTAACACAGGACGAACACCCTAAGGTTTCCGCCAAACCCCAAGAGCTTTCTGGTACACCTGCGAGCGAGACAAACCCAAATCCTTGGAGATCCGTTTAGATGCATCCTTAAGGGAGAGTTCAGAATTATCCCGATACCAAACCAAGAGAGCATCAAGATCAGCCGCCGTTGGCTCTTCATCCTCACCGCCACCCTCAACAATGACCACAAACTCGCCCCTGACCTTATCTCGGCCCTTAAAGCTTGCCACCGCCTCGGCCAGAGAACCGCAAAGAAACTCCTCATACAATTTAGTTATCTCCCTGGCCACCGACAACCGCCGATCACCCAGGATAGCCAAACAATCCTCAAGGGTGGCCACAATTCGCTGTGGCGATTCATAAAAAATCAGTAGATTTTTCTCCGAAGTAAGGCTTTTCAAAAACTTACGCCGCTCTGCTGCACGGGAGGGCAGAAAACCAAGAAAATGAAAGCCGGTTTCCTCGAAACCGGCAACACTCATCGCGGCGGTAAGAGCAGAAGGGCCGGGAACCGGAACTACGGTTATCCCCAACTCCCGCGTTTTTTTAACCAGCAAAGCACCGGGATCAGAAATACCTGGAGTGCCAGCATCGGAAACCAGGGCAACATCATCACCGCCCTGTAAACGTTTAAGAATGGGCTCAGCCCGAGACGCCTCTTTGCCCTTATAATAACTGACCAACGAAGTGCTGATCCCCAAATGGGAAAGGAGTTTTCTGGTATGTCGAGTATCCTCCGAGGCGACCAGCGCCACCTCTTTAAGAATCCGGATCGCGCGCAGGGTAATGTCCTCAAGATTGCCTATGGGGGTGGCCACCACATAAAGAGTGCCAGTAGTCAATTTAAGATCAGTCACCGATCACCCCCTCGCCCACCGGCACAGTGAGGACAAAACAGGTTCGCTGAGGGGTGCTCTCCTCGCAACAGATCTCACCGCCGAAAGCAACCACCAATTTTCGGGCCAGATAAAGGCCAAGACCGGAACAATTTTCTCTGGTGGTAAAAAATGGTTCAAAAAGACGCTCCGCATCCTCCGCGCGAATTTCCGGACCATTATTCTCAATCCTTACAGAAACTACCTCCTCATCAATGGCAGTACTGATGGTGATTAACGCACCGTCTTGATCCCGCACCGCCTCAAGGCTGTTTTCAAGAATGGCGAAAACAGCCTGATGCAACTCCACCTGCCCACCAGATAACGGCGGCAGATCGTTGGCCAAATGCAATTCTTTCTGCAAAACATGCTTAAAAAAACGATCGGCGTTCAAGAACTCCATTTCAGTACGAACCACCGCGTTCATCGTATAGAAACCACCGCCAACGGAGGGTGAGAAGTCAACCAATTCCAGGGTGCGGCCCATAATTTCCTGCCCCTCACGGATCTTTTCATCCAACAGAGTAACCCCTTGGGAACGGCGACAGAGAAGATCCACAAGTTTTTCGACTTGCTCGCGACCGGTGCCGGGAGGCAGGTGGGCGAGAATCTCCTCCAACATTTCGTCAGCCTGTTCAAACATCATCCCAAACAATTCACCCTGCATGGCAAAGGCCTGCACCACCCCATTCAAGTTGTGAATCAGCCCCTTAAAAAGACGACCGACCACGGCATCATGACACTGGGCGAGATAGGCCCGCTCCCAGGCTTCTTCCTTTGTTACCTCAACCATACTTTCCATCCTTCCCGTTCCCGGAGTATCCTGAACCACAACGAAGAAATAACCCCAGCCCATTTTCGTAGCAGTTGTGAGCTAACCTACCCTAAAAACTGACCGAAAGTCCAGTGCTGTAAGCTCCGCAAGCATACCAGTCACCCCACCCGCGCCCCAAAAAAAACGGTGAAGCAGGTCAGGAACCCGCTTCACCGTTTTGCAAACAACCACCGTCATAAACGGTGGACATCATGGGGGGGGAAGTTCAAATCTAAAAACTTATCAGGCATCCTACGCTGCCCGAGACAATCCAGTCAAACACCGTAACTGAATTATATACCGAAAATCCATCTCGGTATCTGTTTAGATTTACTTCCAATTACCTTCCTGGACGCAATTTTTTCACATATCGAAAGATCAAAAAGATCCCGCTCTGTCTTTCGTATTGAAGCCCCCCAAGGGGGGAACAAGATCGATTAGTGCCCCCCCCCTGCCCTGGAGGCAGAAAGCTCTACAATACCTGAGCGCAAAGACGACTCAGATTTTGGCGATAACGCCAGTAAGGCTTCCTTGGTTTGCGCCAATTCCTGTAACAGTTCTTCTTTTTGCCTGAGTAAAATAAATTTCTCACAGGCCTGCCTGATGGTGAAAACAAAATCATCCACATACCACGGCTTCTGGATACACCGAAGAATCAATCCACTCTCAACCGCATCTCGTATCTCTACAGTAACCACATATGAATTAACCAGAATACGAATCGCCTTCGGAACCTTTTGAGAAACCTTTTCAAGAAATTGCAGGCCGGTTAATCCAATCATCCGTTGGTCAGCAATAATAACGGCAACATCCGGATTAGCATCAAGCCAGACCAGAGCCTCTTCTGGACCCAAAAAAATGGCGGTCTCAAATTCACCCTCAAAGGTCAACTCAAAATTGGAAAGGTTAACCCTTTCATCATCAATATATAATACTTTTAAATCCATATTTAACCCCCATCCTTACCTGCAGCGTAATGCCATTCAACACTCGCCTCCGGCATAAAGAGTCAGTTCCCAACGATTTGCCATTATCATGTGCCGAAGAACATACAACCCGCCATCATCCCCCTTGACCTTGAAATTGAGCTGATCACCGTCCAACCACCGGTCAAGCACCTCGGTCACCTTTCGGGGGTGGCTGCAAAGAGAAAAACGACAAGGGGTTTCCTCACCGTCATAGCCAGCTTCACACTCAACATTAATGTCTATCCGTGCCTCGGCAACCGCTTTGTCCTCCAGTAACCCGGATCGCTTTTCAAGAACAGGGGTAATCACAAAATAGCCACTCATGACACGCTTCCTCCTGGTACTTTATTGCCTTACAGACAAACATGGCATCCATGATGGGTGCCACCCTTGCCACATCCATTGCATCACACATCAATAATACTTGGATTTCTCAGGAAATATATAAGGAGGGGCCTGTATAGCAAAGGGGGGAGCCCCCTTAACTGGCTTCCGGCAAGCGTAAAGAACTACACCAAATCGGCCACATAGCACAGGAAGCTACATCATCCGTACCCGGCCACAATCAGGACAAATCCAGGTGGGGCCATTGGTAATCCCCCACTTATTCTCTTGAAAACACTGCTCACAGATCTGAAAGCCGCAGGGACAATTCCAGCAAAAAGGTAACTTTTGCTGACAACAATGACACTGAAATTCCTTGCCGCCACGCCGACGGCGGCTGTAAGAACCTTCTTTTTTCTCACTCACTAATCTTCCTCCCGAACCTGGTGGGCCAACCAATCAAGATAGCCATCACTTCCCGCCACCACTGGTACGGCAAGAATCTCCGGCACCTCGTAAGGATGCGCCTTTTTGATTGCCGCCTCTATTTTTGCAAACAAATAACGACGGCTCTTGATCAGGCAAAGATACTCGGTGCTCTTTTCATTCTTCCCCTGCCAATGAAAATAACTGGTGATCGGCCCCACTACTTGCACGCAGGCAGCCAACTTCTCGGCCAAAAGGATCTCGGCAATAGCCTCCGCTTGCTCCCGCTCTTCCACAGTGGTCATCACTTGGATACAATCCGTCATAATCTTTCTCCTCCCCAACCCGCTCACCAGTAAGCAACCAACAAACCACAGCAACAACAACCTTCTCAAGGACTCGTTTTCATATTATAAACATGCTAGTGTTGCATTTCCCCAAAGCACCGGTAATAAAGACCGGATCATAGCCCCATCTAATCTTTAGCGGTAAAACTCATGCTTCTAACCATCGACGTCGGCAACAGTCATCTGGTGATTGGTCTCTTCAAAGACTCCATCCTTCGCTATCACTGGCGGGTCAACACCCACCGCAACAGCACCGGAGACGAACTTGCCGCCCTTTTCCACAGTCTTTTCATCTTGGAAAAGCTTACCTTCGAGCATGTGCACGGCATCATCATCGCCAGCGTTGTGCCACAGATGCAGTCAGCTTGGGTCCATTTCTCCCGCCGCCATATCGAATTGAACCCGGTTTTTATCAACGACGATGACCTCAACCTTGAGATGCCAATCCTGATTGACAACCCAGAGCAAGTGGGCGCCGACCGTATCGTTAATGCCATTGCCGCTTATGAAAAACACCAGTCCGCGCTCATCGTCATTGATTTCGGTACCGCCATCACCTTTGACTGCATCTCGGCCCAGGGTGAATATCTTGGCGGCGCCATCGCCCCCGGCATGGCCATCTCCCTTGATGCTCTCAGCCAACGAACCGCCAGACTGCCATCAGTGGATATCTCCACCCCGCCGGAAAAGGCCATCGGCACGAACACCGTGACAGCAATCAAATCCGGCATTTTATTCGGCTATGGCGGCATGGTGGAAGGCTTAGTCGCCCGCCTAAAAACAGAACTATCTCCCGCAGAGGTAAGGGTTGTCGCCACAGGTGGCATGGCAGCCCTGATCGCCCCACACGCCCCTTCCATTGAGGCAATGGAACCAATGCTCACCCTTGAAGGTTTACGACTAATCCATGACCGCCACAAAGATTAACATCCTGCCACTACGCCTGAAACGCGGCGACACCATCGGCATCGTTGCTCCCGCTGGCCCCATTCGCGACCGGGAACAGTTTGCCGCCGGAATCCGCTTGATCAAAGAGATGGGTTTCCAAGTCAAATTCCACCGGGATATCTATCGCCAGGAAGGCTATTTGGCCGGAACAGACAGCCGCCGAGCTGACGAGTTCAACTCCCTCTGGGCAGACCCGGAAGTAAAAGCCCTCTTCGCTGCCCGCGGCGGCTATGGCTCGCTGAGAATGGCAGCCAGCCTCGACATGGATCTGATCCGCAGTCAACCCAAGGTCCTGGTCGGGTTCAGCGACCTCACCGTCCTGCTCTGTGCCATCGGTAAGGGGGCCGACCTGGTCACCTTTCACGGCCCCACCGTTTCCACCCTCGGCACCAGCGATGGCCAATCGGCCCACAGCTTGTTCAATACCATTGCCAACCCGCGCCCCCCCGAGCCAATCCGGCCCGAAGGCCTTGAAATCCTTGCCCCCGGAGATGCACAAGGATGCCTCAGGGGCGGCAATCTGACCAACCTCTGTCATCTCCTGGGCACACCTTTTGAACCAGACTGGGATCAGACAATTCTTTTCTTCGAGGATGTGGGCGAACCTCCCTACCGGGTTGACAGAATGCTCACCCAGCTTGCCATGGCCGGAAAACTTACGAAAATTGCCGGCCTGCTCTTGGGAGATTTCACCGATTGCGGCAACACTGAAACCATTTGGCAACGGGCCTTGGAGCTGACTCAAGGTAAAATACCGGTCTGGGGTAACTTTCCAGCTGGTCACGGCAAACAAAATTTCACTCTGCCCATGGGACTCACCGCTAAAATGAACTCAGCGGTGGGCCAACTGCAATTTAACGCTCTCTGCACAGCCGCCCCGGAATAACCATTTTCACTCTGCCCCAATCCCGCTTTTTTCCACAGCCATCAAGGCGGCCACCGCCTCCTGCAGCCGTACCGCCAATTCATGCTTCTGCTTAACTTTATAACCGCTGGTCTCAATGGGTTCGCCGATGCGGATCACCACCTGCCCAGACTTAGCCAACAAGCTCCCCTTGGGGAGAATAGCATTGGTGCCAACGATGGCCATGGGTACCACTGGCACCCCAGCCTTGATGGCTAACACCATGGTTCCGGATTTAAACGGCAGCAGTTTGCCATCAACACTTCTGGTTCCTTCCGGGAAGATGATCACCGAGGTCCCGGCGGCAATGCGCTGTGCCGCTTCATCAAGACTTTTCACCGCCGCCCGGCTATGGGAGCGATCCACCGGGATATATCCCACCCGCCGCATGGCAGTGCCAAAAACCGGCACCGCAAACAATTCCTTCTTAGCAAGCCAGCGAAAATCATAGCCCAAGTATCCTTGCAGAGCGAAAATATCAAACTGACTCTGATGATTACCGGCAAAGATATAAGGATGATCAGCAGCCAACGCCCCATCACCCTTGATGATTACCGTAACGCCGCTCAATTTCAGGATAATCCTCGCCCAGAGGCGCGGGAAACGCTGCACGCTGCTGGTTGACATGCCAAAAACCATGGTTCCAAGGAGACCGGCGATGCTGGTTATAATGGTTAGAATCGGGGCCAAGACAAGAACAGCCCCCCCACGCAAAAATTGACCAACATGCATATTATTAATCCTTCCCTCAAGTCATAAAAAGCATATCATCTTCGTAAGCAAAAAAGACGTCGCCATTGCCTCTGCCCAGCCAGCAGCAGATTCAAAACAAGATACCAGATTCACAACTGAATGTAAGGCGGAAGTTCTTGCCAAGCAAGGATGCTCAGGCCATAAAAGGCTGATTGCATTCCCAGAAAAATATTGTACTCTGGCGAATACTAATTAACCCAATGACAATGCGATAATAACCGCCTCCGAAACAACTTCCATTACCAAACCCATGACTCAACAACCATCAGCAGATCACATCGGGACCATTTCCATCGCCGGAGAAAATCCGCCATCACCGCCATCACCGCCATCACCGCCATCGGCTCCGCCGCAAAAAACAAAACGTTCACGCCTTTGGCTGCTGTTAATTCCGGCAGTGCTGTTTCTCTGTTATGTGGTGGGCGGCTTTGTGCTGCTCCCATACCTTGCCCGTACCGCTCTGCCCGACCAGTTAGCCAAGGCAACTAATCGCCCGGTCACCATCGGCGGAGCTGACTTCAACCCCTTCACCTTGACCCTGACCCTGCATAACGCCATTGTCGGCCCAAACCTCTCGGTTGGCGAGGATTCGGTGGATCCGATCCTCTCCTTTGGGCTGCTGCGCACCAAATTCGCCGCCGCTTCACTTTTCAAGGGGGGGATATTCAGTAGTCAAACCGAAATTGACAATTTATTCATCCATCTGATTCGCAAGCCGGACAACACCTATAATCTCGCCGCGCTTCTGTCCCCATTCAGCTCAGCCACAGCCACGTCCACTCCCCCCCTTTTTGCACTCAACAATATAAGTATCAACAACAGCCGCCTTATTTTTGATGATCAACCCACCGCCAAGATCCACAAGGTGGAGAACATTTCTCTTAAGTTGCCCGCTCTTGCCAATGTCAATCACCGGGTCAGCCAATATATCCGACCACAATTTTCCGCCGTCATCGACGGTAGCCCATTACAACTTACCGGTGAAACAGAGGTAAACAACTCCGGTCTCACTGCCCGCCTTAGCCTACACTTACGAAAATTCGATCTTGCCAAAAACTTCGCTTATCTGCCGCCGATCCTTAACTGCAAAGCCGTAAAAGGAGAAGCCGACCTCGACCTGAACCTTCTTTTTACCAACAATATCAGCGGAGACAACAGCCTGCACTTAGAGGGAACCGGCACTGCCCGTGACATCTGGCTCCAAGATGACCAAGGCCGGGAATTAGCCCAACTTCCGCAACTAACTTTTAAAGGTAGTATCTCCCCCCTGAATGGTAAGTTTCACCTTGAAGAACTGAACTTTGATGCGCCACGTTTCCTTATCGAACGAACCTCTCCCGGCAACTGGTCCATGGCCCAACTGCACCTTAGCCAGACCAGTTCAGGGACAGTGGACAGAATTGTTCTCAACAACGGCCATCTAACCTTTTTAGATCGGGTCGTATCGGGGGGCTTTACCGACACTTGGGAAGGAATCCATTTTGATCTCAAATTCCCCCCTGCCAAACTCGGCCAGCCAGGCCATTTTGTCGTCAACGGCCAGAACAAGGATGGCGGCCACCTCGCTGCCCAAGGCGAACTCACCCTACAGCCGTTGCACATCTCAACCCTGCTCATCGCCGATCGGCTGAACCTCCCCCGCTTTTCTTCTTACTTCAACAACCGCGCCGGATTCACCATCAAGAGCGGTTGGGCCGACAAACTTGAAACCCGCCTTATCATTCAGCAAAACCACAGTGGTAAAAACTTTTCGCTAAAGTTCAGCGACAGCGCCATGCGGATCCATGACCTCATCATCACTAAAAATAATATCGAAAGACTGACCGCGCCGGAGCTTACCGTAACGGGAGGAATGGCCGACCTCAACCAACAGACGATAAATTTCGGCCACATCAAGGGGACAACCGGCACCATAAACCTCTCTCTAGACAGAAACGACCAACAGACGACAAACAATAACAAATTAGCCAAGGATCGACATTCCTGGAGCTTCGCGTCAAAACTCTTCACTCTTACCAAGGCCATGGTCGCCATCGAACAGCCTGGAGCAAAAACATTCTTCCTGACCGTAAACGATCTGGATATTCAGCTCAATCCCGCCGAAAAAGGGGCAAAAGACAAACACCTGACAATTGCTGGACACTTGAGCGCTGACGACTCCTTCAAGCTCGACGGCAAGATATCCCTTGCCCCCTTTGCCGCTAACCTTAACGCCACCGCGACCAAAGTTCCGCTCACCGCAGTGGCCTCCCTCTTCGGCCAAGGCCTTCGACTCCATGCCACCGATGGCTTTCTCTCAACAAAAGGGATCCTCACCCTGCCTGCCTGCCACTTTAGCGGCCAAGCGCAACTGGACGACTTTATCGGCTGCGACCCCAGCGGCAAAGAGACCATCCGCTGGCAAAAGGCAACGGCCACCGACCTTCTCTATACCCCGCGCCCATTTTCCATAAAAGCGGCCCGGCTGGACATTGACCACCCCATTGTTGTTTGGCGCTTGCAGGCTGATCGCCACACGGAATTGGCCCGCTTACTGTTGCCGGAGTCAAGTAACGCCAACCAATCAACATGGGAGATCAAACAACTTAACATCACCCACGGCGTCACCCCCATCAACGACGGTAGCGTCACCCCTCCCTTCCGCGCCATCATCAGTAATGTGCAGGGGCAAATTGAAAATTTTTCCGACCAAGCCAAACAACGCAGTAGAATTTCCCTGCAAGGGATGATTGACGATGAAGCGCCCTTACATTTCACCGGCGCCACCAATCTTTTTCATCCCGACAAAAACACTGAATTTAAAGGCGAAGTGACAAATTTTGCCGTTGCCCGCCTCTCACCGTACCTGATTCCTCATTTAGGATATAAATTGGCCGCTGGCCGACTTGCCATGCAGACCACCTACCACCGACAGGGAACAGCTGTGGATAGCGCCAACCATCTGCAAATAAGCGCTCTTGATGCAGGGGAAAAAATCAATAACGGCCAGCACCTGCCTCTGGCCATTGCCCTGCTCACCGACCCCAACCAGCAACTAACCTTTAATATTCCCATCAGCGGCGCATTAAGCGATGATGACTTTTCTTATCGAAATGGCCTGATCCGGGGCTTACGCAACCTACTCCTTAAAACAGCGGTGGCCCCGGCGGCACTTCTTGGCAAAGCCAATCAAAACAACATCCCGGCAACCAAGCTCATCTTTACCGTCGGCAAAGAAACCATTACCAATCAGGGCCGGGCACAACTTACCGATCTTAGCAACATAATGCAGCAACACCCCCTGCTCGGCCTTAGTATCACCGGCTACGCCGATGGGGTGACAGATCGACAAGCCATTCAGGAAGAGATACAACGTAAGCTTATCGGCCGCCAAATCGCCGCCCAACAACGACAGGCCGACAAACAATCCAAGGATCTGGCCGCATCCTACGGTCATGAAGAGATTAAAACAACGGCAGAGGAACCGATCAATACCCTTCCCATCCGCATTGAAGACGCGCCACCCATTGACAACGCGCAACTACAGAGCCTTGCCGCCAGAAGAGCTCAGGCAGTGGATGACTTTCTACGCAATACCACTCATCTTGAGGCTACTCGTCTCCACCTAAACACCCTGACAACCCAAAACTCCATCAGCAACCACACCTCCGGGCCGGGCAACCGGGTTGAATTTACCTTTATCCCCTTAGGTAAAACAGAGGGGACACCATGAAAATAGAACAACTGATCCGGGCAACCCGTACCTGCCGCCGCTTCCATCAAGAGCAAGCCATTAGCAAAGAAACCCTTTGCCAACTAATCGATCTCGCCCGCCTGGCAGGCTCGGCAAAGAACCTGCAACCACTCAAATATCTAGCCATTAACGACACGAAAAAGAATGAGGCCATCTTTTCCCATCTCGGCTGGGCTGGCTATCTCCCGGAATGGCCAGGGCCTGCGGAAGGAGAACGCCCTGCCGCCTATATAATCTGCCTGCTCGACAGCAGACTGGCCGCAGAAGCGGCTTGCGATCTCGGCATCGCCAGCCAAAATATCCTCCTGGGTGCCACAGCCCGCGGCCTTGCCGGGTGCAGAATTGCTTCCGTGGCCCCCAAATTACACCATCAGCTAAACCTGGCTGACCACCTCAAAATCCTCTTAGTCATCGCCCTGGGCGTTCCCAAAGAAAAAGTATGTATTGAAGAAGCAGGACCTGACAGCGATATCCGCTACTGGCACACCCCAAATCACACCCACCATGTTCCCAAGCGGCGTCTCGCCGATATCATCATCGAAGGATAGGTAAAAACAATGCTGCGCCCACCCCATCAACGCTACCACCGCTTATACGTTTATCATCTCGAAATGGACATCCTGCCGGAGATCAACGACCCCGACCTTATCGGCGGCTGGCTGGAAGACGGCAAACCCATTCTCTTCTTCCACCACGATAAGCAACAACTGGTGGATCGACTCTGCCAAGAGCATAACGGCACCGTCTTTTATCAAGCAGATCTCGATTACAAGGATTGGGAGGCGGGTCACGAAATAACCGCCTTCGGCGTCGACGATCTCACCGTGGCCCCGGTCTGGGAGGATACCCCTGCCGACATCCGCCTTGACCCCAGCGTCATCTTCGGCTCAGGTTTTCACCCCACCACCCGAATGTGCCTGGCCATGCTGCTTAAATACCTGAGTGCTCCGGAACTGCCGCACCGCACCATGCTGGAACTAGGCTGCGGCACCGGCCTGTTGGCCATCGCTGCGGCCATGCGCGGGGTGGAGAAGATTACCGCCGTAGATTACAATTCCCTAGCCTGCGATCTGGTTGCCAGTAATGCGAAAATAAACGGGGTCAACAACAAAATCGTGGTGGAGCAACGAGACCTGCTCAAGGGACTACCCAATACCAAGGTCGATCTGGTGGTGGCCAACCTCTATCGGGATCTCTTGCGACAACTGTTCCAGAATAAAGAATTCTGGCAGGGCAATCTCTACATCATCTCGGGATTTATCAGCGGTATGGAAGAAGAGTTGCTAGCCGCCCTGCCGGAAAAAGGATTCCGTTTTCTGGAACGGCTACGTACCGATAACTGGTGTTTGTGGGTTCTAATCAGGACTGGCCAATGCTGAACTGCGACCAAATCTATTTCGGCACCCTGGCAACTAAAATCAAGCTAGCCCACACCTTATACAATCGGCATGGCAAAACATTGCTGGCTAACCCAACCATCAGCGACCAACTGGCAGGCCTGACCAAGCTGAGCATGTCCCTGGCCGAAAAGATGGCTGCGCTGGACATGGGCCCATGCTGTAGTCAATGCGCCAGCCGCGCAAACGGTGGCTGTTGTAGTGCCTACATGGCCAATGAAACGGACGCTATTTTGCTACTGATCAACCTGCTGCAAGGACGGGAGGTTGCCCGGCAACGAGAGGATGACATTGAATGTATGTTTCTCAACAGCGAAACCGGCTGCACCCTCTCCCCCAAGCCGATGTTCTGTCTCAACTACAACTGTCGCCATATCCTCGCCCAAGACCCTGCCCTCCTCACCTCCCTGGCCACGGCCACCGGCGACATCCTTCGCGGCCAGACCGATTTGGAACAAAGTATTCTGAATCTGCTCTAAAAGAACAAACCACGACGGGCCGGAATTACCGAATCCCCAATATCATCATCCGTTTACCAGATCATGGCGTAGCACGGGAAAACGGCATCAACAGCAACCGCCAGAAACCAAGCTTTTCAATATCTCGATGCGAACCGATACCGATGACAATGGCTTTCTGGTCAACATCCGTCAGCAGAGTACCGCAGATTCGATCCCACACCGAAAGAATGACCCCATAGTTGGCGTCACGTTCGTAAATCTTTACCGAATGATGAATACGGTGCAGAAATGGCGGCACCAAGAGTAACACCCAAACCCTTTCAAAACCGTGATTAACCCGGATAGAGCTGTGCTGAAACTGAATGGAGAGATTGACCAGAATCTCAAAAACAAGGTAGGAGAGGAGTGGAATCCCAAAGAGATGAATCACTGCCAGCCGCACCAACCCGGAGAGAAGAATTTCACCGAGATGAAAACGGTTGGCGGTGGAAACGTCCATATTCATGTCGCTGTGATGAACCCGGTGAAAACGCCACAAAAGCGGCAGAACATGGTTAAGGAGATGCCAGAGATAGATGCTGAAATCAAGCAGCAACACCCCCAGCACCGTCTTCAACAACCAGGGCATGGTAACCAGATTCAACAGGCCTTGCTCTCCACGATAGGAAGAGACCAGCAAGAGAGCAATGGTTCCGGCAAAAAGGCCGTGATAAACAACCCCATTAATAATGGAAAGGGGTAGGTTGGCAAGCCAACGGCCACCCTTGGCAACGGAGTCCGGTCGATAACTGAACTTCAATTCCAGAAGCAAAAATACAACCACCCCGGCCCAGTACAGCGCAGGTTTTAAGATCTCAATATTCATCCCGTAACCATAACCTTAGGCAATTACAGTGTGATAACCCGGTAACCGGACTCGCTATAACGAGCCATACTGGGATGACCACCCAATTCATCACAGAGGGGCAAACCTTGCCTTTCGGCTTCGGCCAATGTCCCCATCATTTTGGCGCAGGCCCGACAAACACAGTCAATAAGCCCAGCCTCTCTGGCCTTCTGATACAAAGAAGCAAAGGGCTTTTCCGGATCGGCCAGATCCTTGATCAACCGCGTTGCCGACCCCTCAATGACCAACTTCACATCCCAGCCCCGCTTCTTCATATCCAGACCATTTATCAAGGCGTGGGCAAAGCAGGGCAACTCACCAACAAAAGCAAATATCACGACCTTTTCCATCTTTATTCAGCCTCCTTGTATTATTCATCACTGGGAACACGCTGAAACCACAAGATTTATCAAAAAAGTTTTCTTATTCCAATAAAAGCCGCTTTACTTTTTCTTCCGGGAAGTGATAGCCTGTTTCTAACGAGGGAGAGCCTAACCTTACATCTAAAACGGCAGCCGTAACGCTCGTATACTTTAAGTGAGGCTATTCCCGCGGAAGGCAGGAGCGATTAATCGCCCTGCCTTCTTTTATTTATATATCCACACCACCAAATCTGTTCAGCACCCCTCAACGGCAGCCGCCTTT
Organism: Desulfurivibrionaceae bacterium; assembly: GCA_030145325.1. Taxonomy (GTDB): domain Bacteria; phylum Desulfobacterota; class Desulfobulbia; order Desulfobulbales; family UBA5123; genus UBA5123. The sequence goes on along the minus strand of JAQYVW010000021.1, from coordinate 3,505 downwards.
TTCTTCTCATGACAGCCGGAACAGTTACTGGGCCCCTTACCCTTCAGTTTATGACAACCCTTGCAGAGCTTATGGGCCTTATCCTTACCAAGTTTCATCGGTCCCGGTTTTTTGTCGCCATGGCAAGCGCTACAACCAAATGATTTACCATGCTGGCGATGGGGCAAAACGATCTTCCCTTTCTTGTTTTTGATCACCACCGTCTTGGCGGCGCCCATTACCTCGGCCACCTGCTGAACCTTTTCTCCGGCAACAATCAGAGCAGAGCCGGTTTTCTTCATTACCGGAGCAGATTCTTCCTGTAAAGCGGCAGTAAATTCCGCGGTCCGCTGCCGGGCCTGCTCTGCCTGCACGGCCACCTGAGCGGCAACCTCGCCGGTAGCTTTTTCGGCCTTGACCAGCATGGGCTTAGCAACCTTGTTAATCTTGTCCATGGTTTCCTGGGTAAACATCTGCTCCTGATCTTGTTGGTCAACCACAGGAGAGCTTTTCCCAACCTTGCTCGACTTGTTTTCATCCTGACCACAACCAACACATAAAACTCCGACCAATACGACTACCAGCAGGTATTTCATCTTCATCACTTTGCCACCCTGAATCCTGTTATTTTTCTTTAAATAATTTTTCGTATAAATCAGCATTGAAACCAATGACAAATCCATCGCCAATCAAAAAGGCCGGAGCGCGAAGATTACCGCTGGGTCCCATTACCTTCTTAAGAATATCCTCTTTCTTATCCAGTTGCGGCGCTAAGTCCATAAATTTCTGCCCCTTGGCCACGGTTATTTTGGAAACATTTTTCAGTAAACACCATGCGGACGCCGCATCAATCCGCACCTTACGAGCGTCAACCACCTCAGCAACAGTTACCTGCGCGCGCTCAAGAACCTCCTGAGCCTTCCGACAAGAGGTTCAGCCATTACGAAGATAAGCCCAGTGAATCTGCATTTAACTCCTCCCTGATGGTGGTAAAATCATCTTATAGCCAAAACTCTTGCAAAAGATCTATCAAAACTATCCCGGATCGCAAGGCAATTCCCGTCGCCAGAACGAAAAATAATAACTCAGGACATTGCAATTCCCTGCTGAGTCGGTTCTCATGAGCATAAATCTTAACCTAATTTACGGACATATGCGCACCCTAACCTACAACCATACCCTTCGCCCCATCAAAAAAACGGCCCGCCCATTCCCTTTTGCCAAAAAGACCACGGCCACGCTTCTGCTCTGCACCATCTTCACCCTGCTTCCAATCCTTAGCAATGCAAAAAAAACCAGTCGGCCCCAAAGCCGCTATGACGTTCTCTATATCTGGGACAAAGATCTTAATAACCTGCTGGATTACAAAGAAGAACTGGAACACTTACTGGGCACCGGAGTTAGTAAAAAATTAAGACTTATAGAAAGAGGCAACCTTTTCGGGATTATTTATGATCGTGATGGTACCGCCATTTCATCAGCAAAAGTAGCAATTCACCATAATGCCATCCTCAACAAAGCCGGGATGGGCGACGCCAGGGCGATTAAAGATGAAGGCTATCATGAACTTTACAATGTCTGCTATGGTCACGGCCCCAATCTGGCTGCGTTAAAAGTGCAATATCAAACAATTTACCACTACCTCGGCACCGAGGTGGGCAAAAACCTCTATATTGAACAATCCGATGACGGTAATTACACCCTCATTTACAGAAGACAAGCAGACAGACAATCAACCCTCACCGCCGCCCGCCGCCATGGCAAACTATTAAAGAAGAAGGGAATCTCAGCCTCCATCACCAGGGAAGAAAACAACGAAGTGGTGTTCGGCGAGTCAAGCTATCTTGATGATGAAGAAAAAGATGCGCCTGCGGCCACTGCGGCCCCTAAAATCAAGGTTGCCAAGATTAGCAAACCTGATTCTTCGCCAAAATCATCTTTAATTATTGCAGGGGATAAGAAAAAAGCCATCAAGCAAACAGCAAAAATGACCACCCCCCATAGTAACAAGCTGGAAAAACGCCTTGAACACTATATCAAAGGATTACGCCACCAAGGGAAGGTTGCCAAGGACGAAAAAACCGGCTGGCTGGTCATTGACCTGACCAAAGGAAAAACCATCGTCGATATCAATGTTGACAGCCCCTACCAGGCTGCCAGCATGATCAAACCATTCATTGCCCTGGCTTTTTTCCATCGGGTCAAGGAAGGTAAACTGGTTTACGGCCCCAAGAGCCACAAAAAACTGGCAGCGATGATCCAACGTAGCAACAACGCCGCCACTAACTGGGTCCTGAAACAGATCGGCGGGCCCAGAGCTGCTCAGAAAATTCTCAACAAACATTACGGCCATCTTTTACAGGAAACCAGCATCGTCGAATATATCCCGCACAACGGTAGAACCTACCGCAACAAAGCCTCAGCCAAGGATTACGGTCGCTTCCTGGTTGCCCTCTGGCAAAAAAAATTACCCCACGGCAAAGAGCTCCGCCGCCTGATGGCTCTCCCTGGTCGCGACCGACTTTACTACGGCACCCCAATCCCTGAAGGTACCCTGGTCTATAACAAGACCGGCACAACCGCAAAACTCTGTGGGGATATGGGCATTCTGGCCCCAAAAGCCAAAAACGGACATCGCTACCCTTACATTGTGGTTGGAATCATCGAAAAACAGCACAAGGCCCACAACTACGGACGCTGGAAGATGGTTCGGAGCAACGTGATCCGCGGCGCCTCATCCTTAATCTATGAGCAAATGAAAGAAAATTACAACCTGCTCTAACAGGTCCGTGTTGTCAAGTTAGAATCTTGCTGGCCTAACTCTATGTCATAAGCGTTTGTTTTTCTTCTGCGTCCTTTTATTGTTTCTTCTCCCCGCCCACATTGTCGGCTTCATTGCAGATTTTACGACACAATTCCCTGATCCAACTGATGGCTAACATCCTCACCATACTGTTCTCTTCGGTAAATGTTCAGCAGGATATAGGTAGTGAATCCACCTAAAATTTACTTCATCTAACCACCTTCACAACGGACGATCAAGGGATACACTTTGAGGTACCGCTTCCATTGCATCCGTTAATGGAAGCGATGAGGCTTCTATAGTGCGCTGGACTTGTTGTACAAGCTTGTACATGAAAATACACCTAGGTAAAGCAGAGGCACTTGCCAATGTTGATTCTGTTATCCTTGACAAACTAGGCTATCGACCTTTCTGCTTTTCCCCTCCGAATAAACAGATTACTAGCCCTCAGCCCTCAGTCCTAAGTCCTCAGCCCTCAGCCCTCAGCCCTCAGCCCCAGCCCCAGCCCTCAGCCCTCAGCCCTCAGCCCTCAGCCCTCAGCCCTCAGCTCCCAGCTCCCAGCTCCCAGCTCCCAGCTCCCAGCTCCCAGCAAAAGAGCAAAAAAAAACGTCTTCTCCCTGGCAAGCCAAGAAAAAGACGTTTAAAATAAAAAATCCGGCGGCGACCTACTCTCCCACACAGTCACCCATGCAGTACCATCGGCGCAAAGAGGCTTAACTTCCG